>NZ_JBEOUO010000006.1:0-355636 GCF_040302485.1 Streptomyces sp. NPDC126499
CCCGAGGCCCCCGGCCCTCCTGAGGCCCCGGCCCTTCTGAGGCGCGCGCCCCCCCAGTGGCCCCCCCCCGCAGGAGGGGGGGCGGGGGCCCGGGCCGGCGCCCCCCGCGGCCCCGGGGGGGCCCCGGGGGGGGCCGCCGGGGGGGGGGCCGCCGCCGTCCCCGCGCCCGCCGCCGCGGCCGCCGCCCTGACCGAGGCCGCCCTGCGCGCCCTGACCGGCGGTGCGGCTCCGGGCGCGGCCCCGCCACCAGGAGCCGTACCGCCCGGCGCCGTACCACCGGTCGCCCCGCCGCCCGGCGCCGTACCGCCTCCGGATGCCGTACGGCCGCCCGGCGTGGCACGCCCACCCGGCGACGTACGGCCCCCCGGTGTGCAGCCCCCGCCCGCCGTCGCCGAGGAACCGGGCGAGGTCCCGGCCCGGGTGCCGGCCACCCGGCCCCCCGCCGCCGCGGCCGGGGAGGAGGGGCTGCTGCCGCGCCTGAACCGCCGCTACCGCGAACTGCCGCAGCTCGGGACCGTCCTGACGCTGCTCCTGATCCTCATCCCGGCCGCCGTCGCCGCCGCCCTGCTCGGTTCCCGCCACCGCTGAGAAAGCCTGCTGAGAGGTCTCATGGCCCTCCTTGTCACCCTCGTCGTCGTCTTCGCCGTCGCCGTGGTCGCCGCGCTCGCCGTGATCGTCAAGACCAAGCTCTTCCCGCTCCGGGAGGGCGAGGAGCCCCGCGAGGACGTCGCCGAGTACATCTCGATGATGGTGTCGGTCTTCTACGCGATCGTGCTCGGCCTGTGCCTGGTGTCCGTCTGGGACAACCGCGCCACCGCCGACGACCGGGTGCAGACCGAGGCGAGCGCCCTGCACCAGACCTACCTCCTGGCCGACGCGCTGCCCCCCGCCCAGCGGCAGCCGGTGCGGGACGCCGCCCGCGCGTACGCCGCGCATGTCGTGGAGGTCGAATGGCCCCGGATGGCCGAGCGCGAACCCCTCGGCACGGAGGGCTGGGCGCTGCTCGACCGGCTGCGCACGGCCGGCGAGCTCACGGGGCGGGCCACCCTGGCGCAGCAGATCGCCGCCCAGGAGGTGCTGGCCCAGCTCGGCTACGTCGACGACGCCCGCCGCGGCCGGGAGACGGCGGCCGGGGAAAGCCTCTCCGTGGTCCTGTGGACGGGACTGATCATCGGCGGGGTGCTGACCGTGGCCTTCATGTTCCTCTTCGGCCTCGAACGCAACACCACCCACGTGATCCTGGTGATGGGCCTGTCCGGCTTCATCGCCTTCACCATCCTGCTCATCTACCAGTTGGACGCCCCCTTCGGCGCCACGCTCGGGGTGACCCCGGATCCGTTCACCCGCTACTTCCCGCTGTGACGGGGAAGGCATACCGCCATGAAATACCTGGTACGGGACAAGATCTTCGCCATCGGCGACGATTACTGGATCGAGGACGAGCGGGGCCGGCACGCCTTCCTCGTCGACGGCAAGGCCCTGCGGCTGCGCGACACCCTGGAGCTGAAGGACCCGGACGGGCGGATCCTGGTCACGCTGCGGAAGAAGATGTTCAGCCTGCGCGACACGATGACGATCGAGCGGGAGGAACAGCCGCTCGCCACCGTTCGCCGCAAGCGGCTGTCGCTGCTGCGCAACCACTTCCGGGTCACCCTGGCCGAGGGCACCGAGCTGGACGTCAGCGGTCGGATCCTGGCCCGGGAGTTCACCGTCGAGTACGACGGCGAACTCCTCGCGCACATCTCGCGCCGGTGGTTCCACGTCCGCGACACCTACGCCGTGAACGTGGTCCGCGAGGACACCGACCCCGCCCTGCTCATCGCGGTCGCCGTGTGCGTGATCCGGATGGCCGAGCGGGAGCGGGAGGACTGACCGCCCCCGCCCCCCCACGGATCCGCCGCGCCCTAGACGGCCTTGGCCAGCGCCTGCTCCAGGTCCTCCCACAGGTCCTCGACGTGCTCGATGCCGACGGACAGCCGGACCGTGCCGGGGGCGATGCCCGCCGCGTCGAGGGCCCGTTCGTCCAGCTGCCGGTGGGAGGTGGAGGCCGGGTGCATGACGAGGGTCTTCACATCGCCGAGGGAGACGCTGAGCGAGGCGAGGCGGACCGCCTCCACGAAGGCCCGGCCGGCCTCCCGGCCGCCCGCCAGGTCGAGCGAGACGACCCCGCCGCCGCCCCTCGGCAGCAGGCGGGCCGCCACCTCGTGGTCCGGGTGCCCGGGGACGGAGGGGTGGCGGACCGCGGCCACCGCCGGGTGGGCGGCGAGACGGCCGGCGAGCTCGGCGGCGCTCGCGCTCTGCCGCTCGATGCGCAGCGGCAGCGTCTGCAGTCCGCGCAGGGTCAGCCAGGCGGCGAACGGGTCGGTGACCGCGCCCTGTTCGACCGCGTGGTGACGGATCCGGCGGTGCAGCTCCGTGTCCTTGAAGACGGCGACGCCGCCGAGGACGTCGGCGTGGCCCGCGAGGTACTTGGTCGCCGAGTGCACGACGACATCGGCGCCGTACTCGATCGGCCGGCACAGCAGCGGCGAGGCGAAGGTGTTGTCGACGACGGACGGCACCCCGGCCTCGCGGGCGGCGGCGATCAGCGCGGGCAGGTCGGAGACCCGGGTGGTGGGGTTGGCGATGGTCTCCAGGTAGAGCAGCCGCGTCTCGGGGCGCAGCGCGGCGCGCACCTCGTCCGGGTCGGTGCCGGAGACGTAGCTGACCTCGACGCCCCAGCGCTCGGCGAGGTCGGTGAGGACGGCGTAGGTGCCGCCGTACAGGCAGCGCTGGGCGATGACGTGCCCGCCGGTGGAGAGCAGGCCGAGCAGCACGCTGTTGATGGCGCCCATGCCGGAGGCGTACGAGAGGGCGTCGGCGCCGCCCTCCAGCCGGGCGACGGCCAGCTCCAGGGAGCGGACGGTGGGGTTGCCCATGCGGCTGTAGAGGAAGGCGTCCGGGGAGGCGAAGGCCTCGGCGAGGGCGTCGGCGCTGTCGAAGGCGAAGACGTGGCCCTGGTGGATCGGCACGCCGAGCGGCCGGCTGCCCGGGATCTCCGGCTGCGGAGCGTGGACGGCGAGGGTCTCGGGGCGGTCGGCGGACGAAGGGGTGTGGGTGTCGGCGGACGAAGGCGTGCGCGTTCCGGCGGACGAAGGGCTGGGCGTTCCGGCGGAGGAAGGGGTCTGGGTGTCGGCGCTCATGACGGTCAGTCTGGGGACGGTGGGCTTGCGTCCACAGGACCAATCCCGGCAGATTGGTCTGCCGATGGATCCAATGACTCCCTCCGTGGGCGAGCTGGTCGCCTGGCTCGGCCGCTGGTCCGCCGGGCGCGGGCCGCTGTATCTGCTGCTCGCCGCGCGGATACGGCAGTTGATCGACGAGGGCCTGCTGCCGCCCGGCGCGCCGCTGCCGCCCGACCGGCGGCTCGCGGCCGCGCTGTCGGTGGGCCGGACGACGGTGGTCGCCGCCTACGAGACGCTCCGTCAGGAGGGCCGTCTGGTACGCCGTCAGGGCAGCGGTACGCGGGTGGCGCCGGCCGCGCTCACGCCGCCCGGCCCGCGGGTGACGGAGACGTCCAACCCGATGTTCCTGCATCTGCTCGATCCCACCGACGACGTCATCCTGCTGAGCTGCGCCGCGCCGCCGTCCCCGCCGCCCGAGCTCGCCGAGGCGTACGCCGGTCTCGTCCTGCCCGCGCACGACCTCGGCTACCACCCGGCCGGGCTGCCCGCGCTGCGGGAGGCCGTCGCCCGGCGGTACGAGGAGCGGGGCGTGCCGACCTCGCCGGACCGGATCCTGGTCACCACCGGCGCCCAGCAGGCGATCGGTCTGCTGACCCGGCTCCTGGTGGCACCGGGCGACGGGGTCCTCGTGGAGGCGCCGACCTACCCGGGGGCGCTCGACCTGTTCCGGGAGGCGGCGGCGGTGCCGTACCCGGTGGCGGTGGGCCCCGACGGCCTCGACGTGCCGGAGGCCGTACGGCTGATGGAACGCCACCGCCCTGCCCTCGCCTATGTGGTCCCGCATCTCCACAACCCGACCGGCACGGTCCTGCCGCCCCTGCTCGGGCGGCGCCTGGTCGCGGCGGCGGAGGCGCGGGGGGTGCCGCTGGTCGAGGACGAGGTGCTGAGCGAGCTGGGCTTCGGCGACCGCCCGGGGCCGCCGCCGCTCTCCTCGTACGGTACGGAGGTCATCGGCGTCGGCTCGCTCAGCAAGGCGGTCTGGGGCGGCCTGCGGATCGGCTGGGTGCGCGGCCCGGCCCCGCTGGTGGCCCGCCTCGCCCGGC
The DNA here is from genome assembly GCF_040302485.1 of Streptomyces sp. NPDC126499. NCBI lineage: Bacteria > Bacillati > Actinomycetota > Actinomycetes > Kitasatosporales > Streptomycetaceae > Streptomyces > Streptomyces sp. NPDC126499. The sequence continues at coordinate 4,268 of NZ_JBEOUO010000006.1, forward strand.
TGAAGGCCCTGCACGACCTCGGCAGTGACGTTCCGGCGCAGCTGGTGGCGGCGCGGCTGCTCGGCTCCTTCGAGCCGCTGCTGCGGGCGCGGGTGGCGGAGCTGCGCGCCGGTCACGACCTGCTGCGCGCCGAGCTGGGCCGCAGGCTGCCCTCGTGGCGCTGCCCGCCGGCCTCGGGCGGGCAGACCCTGTGGGTGGAACTGCCGTACGGAGACGGGGTGTCCTTCGCGCAGGTCGCGCTGCGCCACGGGGTGGCCGTGCTGCCCGGCTCGACCATGGACGCGCTCGGCGGCAGCGGCCGCATGCTGCGGCTGCACTTCCTGCTGCCGCCGGAGGTGCTGTCCCAGGCGGTGCGGAGGCTGGCGGAGGCGTGGGCCGCGTACGCGCCCGAGCCGGAGGCGGTGCGGGGATCGGGGCCGGGGTCCCGGCCCGGTTCCCGGCCTGCCGCGCTGAACGCCATCACCGTCTGAGGGAGCGTCTCCCGCGCGGGCGGTGGGCGGGCGGCGGGCGGCGGTGGCCTGCCGGGGACGGGCCGATGCTGGGCGCCGGGGCAGGAGGGCGGGCCAGCCCGGAGGGCGAGGCCGGGGCTGAGTCGGGGGCCGGGCCGGGAGGTCGGGGCCGGAGGCGGCAGCCGGGGGCCGAGACCGCGCCGGGGGCCGGAGGCCAGGCCCGCCCGGGGGGCCGAGGCGGGGCAGAGTCGGGGGCCGAAGGCCAGGGCCGAGCCGGAGGCCGGGGCCAGGTCCGCCCCGGACGGCCGAGGCCGGGCCGGGGCCCGGGGGCCGGCGCCGAGCCGGCGGCCGGGGTCATGACCGGCGCCGGGGTCCGCGCACAAGTGGCCCCGCGGGCCCTACAGCACCCGGTCCTTCAGGGCCGGGAACTGCTCGCGGGTGGCCGTGACCTTCGCCGGGTCGAGGGTGACCCGCAGGGTCTCCTCCTGCGGGCCCGCTTCCGCCAGGACCTCGCCCCAGGGGTCGACGACGATCGAGTGGCCGGCCTGTTCGACGCCCGCGTGGGTGCCGGCGGTGCCGCAGGCCAGGACGTACGACTGGTTCTCGACGGCCCGGGCCCGCGCGAGCAGGGTCCAGTGGCCGCGGCGGCGGGCGGGCCAGCCCGCCGGGACGACGAAGAGCTCGGCGCCGGCGTCGACGAGGCCGCGGAAGAGCTCGGGGAAGCGCAGGTCGTAGCAGGTGGCGAGACCGGCGGTGAGCCGTGGCAGGTCGACGGTGACCAGATCGGCGCCGGCCGCCATCATCACCGCCTCGCCCTTGTCGAAGCCGAAGCGGTGGATCTTCCGGTAGCTCGCGGCGAGTTCTCCGTCCGGGGAGAAGACCAGCGAGGTGTTGTAGAGGGCGCCGCCCTCCGCCTCGACGATCGAGCCGGCGTGCAGCCAGACCTCCGCGTCGCGCGCGGCGGCGGACATCGCCTCGTACGTGGGGCCCTTCAGCGGCTCCGCCTCAACGGCGAACTCCTCGTAGGCGAAAGCGCCGGTCGTCCACAGCTCCGGCAGGACGACGAGGTCGGCGGCGCCGCGCTCCTCCCGCACCAGACGCGCCACACGGGCGCGCCGCGTTTCGACCGTCTCGTCCGGATTCACCGCGATCTGGATCAGTGAGGCGCGCACACTACCACCGTCCTGGCATTCGAGCCGTCGACTCCGGCCTACGATCGTCACACGAAAGCACTGCCGGGGTGCCTTCGGGCAGCGTAACTTAGCGACCGAGCCTCCCACGAGTCATGTTTTCAGCCCGCCAGCTAGCCAGCCCGCGCACCGCAGAACCGCCGAGGGGTCCCGTGACCGTCCATCCCAGCCTTCAGAACTACGCCGACGCCTGGACCCACTCCGTCGAAGCGATAGCCGAGCTGGTGCAGCCGCTCGTCGAGGGCGAGTGGAACCGCGCCACACCGTGCCCGGGCTGGTCGGTCCGCGACATCGTCTCCCATGTCATCGGCATGGAGACCGAGATGCTGGGCGACCCGCGGCCCATCCACAGCCTGCCCCGCGACCTCTTCCACGTGCGCAGCGACTTCGCCCGCTACATGGAGATGCAGGTCGACGTGCGGCGGCACCACACCGCGCCGGAGATGACCGCGGAGCTGGAGTACGTCCTGATCCGGCGGGCGCGGCAGCTGCGCAACGAGAACCGGTCGCCCGACACCCTGATCCGCGCCCCCCTCGGCGCCGAGCAGACCCTGGAACTGGCCTACCGGATGCGCGCCTTCGACTGCTGGGTGCACGAGCAGGACCTGCGCACCGCGCTCGGCGTCCCGGGCAACCTGGACTCCCCCGGCGCGTACATCACCCGCGACGTGCTCCTGGAGGCGCTGCCGCACGTGGTGGCCAAGGAGGCGGGCGCTCCGGCGAGTTCGGCGGTCGTGTTCGACGTGAGCGGCCCGGTGGAGTTCCTGCGGACGGTGCGGGTGGACGCCGAGGGCAACGGCTCGATCGACGGCGCGCCCTCGCTCGGGCCCGCGGTGACGCTGGCGACGGACTGGGAGACCTATGTCCGCCTCGCCTGCGGCCGGGTCCGGCCGGCCGATGTGGCCGACCGGGTGAAGACCGAGGGCGACGAGGACCTGGCGCGGGCGATCCTGGCCCACTTCGCGGTCACGCCGAACTGAGGACGCGCCCCGTAGGGAGGACGCGCCCCGTAGGGGTCACGCCGAACTGAGGGGCACCCTGTCCCGTAGAGGTCACGCCGGCACGTGCACGGCCTCCACCCGGCTCGCGACCAGCCGTTCCCGCTCCCGGCGGGCCGTGCGGGCCCCCAGCCGGAGGATCTGCACGACACCGAGCGCTTCGAGGACGAAGACGGAGGAGAAGGCGATCCGGTAGTCGTCCCCGGTGGCGTCAAGCAGCACGCCCACGGCGAAGAGCGTCGTCATGGAGGCCACGAAGCCGCCCATGTTGACGATGCCGGAGGCGGTGCCCTGCCGCTCGGGCGGGTTGGCGGGGCGGGCGAAGTCGAAGCCGATCATGGAGGCCGGGCCGCAGGCCCCGAGGACCGTGCAGAGGGTGATCAGCAGCCACATCGGCGCCCGGTCCCCCGGGTAGACGAGGGTGGTCGCCCACAGCAGGGCCGTGACGGCGATGGTGCCGAGCGCCAGCGGGGTGCGGGCGGCGTGGTGCCGGGCGATGACCTGCCCGTAGACGAGCCCGACCACCATGTTGGAGAGCACGACGAGGGTCAGCAGCTCCCCCGCCGTCCCCCGGTCGAGCCCCTGGGCCTCGACGAGGAACGGCATGCCCCACAGCAGCAGGAACACCATGGCGGGGAACTGGGTGGTGAAGTGCACCCACAGGCCGAGCCGGGTGCCAGGCTCCCGCCAGGACTCGGCGATCTGCCGTCGGACGAAGGCGGCGCCGGCGCGCGGGGCGGGCGCGGGCTCGTGGCCCTCGGGGTGGTCCTTGAGGAACAGCAGCAGAAGCACGAGGACGAGGACGCCCGCGGCGGAACTCCCCGCGAAGGCGGCCGTCCAGCCGACGCCGTGCAGGAGCCGGGAGAGGACGATCGTGGAGACGAGGTTGCCGGCCATGCCGACCAGCCCGGCGAGCTGGGCGACGAGCGGCCCGCGTCGGGCGGGGAACCAGCGGCTGCCGAGCCGCAGCACGCTGATGAAGGTCATCGCGTCGCCGCAGCCGAGCAGGGCGCGGGAGGCGAGCGCCATGCCGTACGAGGGGGAGAGCGCGAAGCCCAGCTGGCCGAGGGTGAACAGCAGGACGCCGAAGGTCAGCACCTTCTTGGTGCCGAGCCGGTCGACCATGAGGCCGACGGGTATCTGCATGCCCGCGTAGACCAGCAGCTGGAGTATGGAGAAGGTGGACAGGGCGGAGGCGTTGACGCCGAAGCGGTCGGCGGCGTCGAGCCCGGCGACGCCGAGCGAGGTGCGGAAGATGACGGCGACGAAGTAGACGGCGACGCCGACGCCCCAGACGAGGGCGGCGCGGCGGCCGCCGGGCGGGTCGCCGGGCAGACTGACGGCCGGCCCGTACGCGTCGCGGCTCACCGCTCCTCACCCCGGACGAGCACCTTGACCCAGCTGAGGTGCTGGCGCACGCAGTGGGCTGCGCCCTCCACGTCCCCGGCCTTGATCCGGTCCAGGATCTCGGCGTGCTCGGCGATGTTCTTGGCGATCCGGTCGGGCTGCGACTGCATCACGGCGACGCCCATGCGCAGCTGCCGGTCCCGCATCTGGTCGTACAGGCGGGCCAGGATCTGGTTGCCGGCGTGCCGCACGATCTCGGCGTGGAAGCAGCGGTCGGTGACGGCGACCTCGGCGAGGTCCCCGGCCTCGGCCCGTCGCTTCTGCTCCTCCAGGAGCTCTTCGAGCCGGGCGATCAGCGCGGGCGGCGCGGGCACCGCCCGCCGTACGGCGAACTCCTCGACGAGGAGCCGGGTCTCGACGACGTCCGCGATCTCCTGGGCGGACACGGCGAGCACGAGCGCGCCCTTCTTGGGGTAGAGCTTGAGCAGCCCTTCCATCTCCAGCTTGAGCAGCGCCTCCCGCACGGGCGTCCGCGACACCCCCACGGCCTCGGCCAGCTCCCCTTCGGTGAGAAGGGTGCCTCCCTCGTAGCGGCGGTCGAGCACCGCCTGCTTGACGTGCATGTAGACGCGGTCGGCGGCGGGGGGCCGCTTGGTGCGGGAGGGCGCGACGGCTGGCATGCGCACAGCATAGATACAACAGGGGTGCAACGGGCAGCCGCGTCCGCGATGCGGACGGGTAGGTGCCGGGGGTCGGGGGTCGGGTCGGCCGTCGGGCCGGCGGTCGGGCCTGTCGGTCTCAGGGCAGTGGCTCAGGCGGCATCAGGTCGCTCTCGCTGACGGTGTACGTCAGCGGCGGGTAGACGAAGTCCGTCTCGTCGTTCTCGCGGCGCCGCAGCCGATAGAACGCGCGCGCCTGCTCGTCGTCGGCCGCCGTCAGCCGGATTCCTCCGGGGAGGTGGGCGTGTCCGTCGCGGTAGCGGACGAGGGTCTTCGAGGCCCGGAAGGTCACACTCAGCCAGGGGTTGTCCGGCGCACCGGCGGGCGCGTCCCAGACGATCTTGTGCCGGAGGCGCCGGTTCGCGTCGACGGAGAACGCCACGACGCCGTGGTGGGTGAGGGGGATCTCGAACGTCTCCGCGCCGGACCCCTTCGTCTCGAAGACCAGCTTCCTCGACGGGCCCGCCGTGGGATCCCGGTAGCAGGAGAACACGGCGATGAAGGAGTCCTCGGCCAGATCGAGGGCCTGGTCGGAGTGACTGCCCATCGTCCGGTACGCGTGCGTGTAGCTCTCGATGAGAGCGTTGTTGAAGCCGCCGGGAAGGCCCGCCCGTTCCTGGATGCGTCGCGCCAGCCGCTCGTGCACCGGCCGGAAGGGCTGCGCCGGGCCGCCGTAGCGCGTGGTGGTCCGTACGAGGGGCACCGCACCCGTCTCGTCGATCCTGGTGAGCACGGCGCCGCGGCGGCCCTTTCCCACGTCCTCGAAACGGACCGACGCGGAGAGCTCGGCGAAAAGGTCCTCGTCGGCCGGCAGATCGCACGAGACGATCTCGTCCGAAATCCTGGATCCGAAAGGCGGTCTAGATACGAGGGGCAAGGTAGTCTCCCGCGTTCATGCTGAAGAGGAATTCCTCGCCGTAATCGACGAAGGACGAGGACCTGTTCTCCTCGGCGTACAGCCGGCGCAGCTCGTCCATGCCGGCCTGCGTGGGCGGCTCCAGTGGCACCGGGCCACCGGCCCTCTGGAGAAACGTGTGGCCGTTCTTGTGCACGGCTTCGGTGCCCGAACAGCGCACCACGTACCCCAGGCGGGTCGGGAGCAGTGCGGCGTCCAGTGCCGCGGGCCGGATCTCGTGCGTGTACAGGCGGTTGGTGGACAGCGGCATGAAGAAGACCGAGCCGGGGTGGAGGGTCAGGCTGAACCGCGAGGGGAGCGCGGTGCCGTCACGGTCTCCGGCCGGCTCCTTGAGGCGGAAGTGGAGCCTGGTGAGGGCGCTGACGCCCTTCACGCCGAGGTCGAAGGCGTCCTCGGCCAGGGGCCGCAGACCGTCGAGCCGGTCGTAGAAGGTGCAGAAGGCCATGATGCCGTTGGCGGGCATGTCCTTGGTCTTGTCGGCGTGGGAGGAGATCCTGGCCTTTGACTGTCTGCGCTCCGCCGTGGCACGGGTGTTGTGGTAGATCTGCGCGAGCACGTGGTTGAGCGGTGCCTGGCCACGGAAGACGACGGCGGCCTCGCGGTTCAGTTCCTCGACGATGCTCGTGTCGGTCGGGCGGAAGTTTTCGGTGGGCCCGGAGAAGTTCGTGGAGCACCGGAGCAGGCGGAAACGCAGCTCGTCTCCCTCGCGCGTGACGGGTGTCAGATAGATGCCGCTGCGCTGGGCCGTGCCGGGTTTGGTGGACTCCGTCAGGGACTGGAACGCGTGCTCCGCGCGGATCCGTGCGAAGTGATCGCCGTCGGGGTCGAAGAAGCGGCGGTAGTACACGCCGACGCCATGGACGCGGACGGGAACGCGGCCGAGGCCGACGGGGGTCCAGGCGGCATCGACGTCGTCGCCACCGTACGACAGCTCCTGGACGACGAACACGCGCGCGGCGCCGCGCAGTCGCGGGGCGCCGATCGCTGATATGTCGCCGCACAGGTAGACGGTCCTGCCCGCGAGGCCGGGCGCGCCGGAGGCGAGGTCCTCGGGGGTGAGGACGGTCCCGAAGAAGTTCCTGACCAGGTCGTCTTCGTGCAGCGCCGGAGGCGCGACCAGGATGTTGTCCGCATCCTCGATGCGGGCCTCCGCCGGCTTCGTCGTGCGCATCGCGTGGTGGCCGCCCTTCGCAGGTCGTCTGTTCGAACCGCAGCCTACGGGCGAACGCCACGAACGCCCGGCCGGGGACGTCACCGTCCCCGGCCGGGCGTTTCACGTGAAACAGCGCTCGCGGGGCGATTACGCCCAGGTGATGAGCCGCTTCGGCTGCTCCAGGATCGCGGCCACGTCGGCCAGGAACTTGGAGCCGAGCTCGCCGTCGACCAGGCGGTGGTCGAAGGAGAGGGCCAGGGTGGTGACCTGGCGGGGCTTCACCTTGCCGTTGTGGACCCAGGGCTGGAGCTTGATCGCGCCGACCGCGAGGATCGCGGACTCGCCCGGGTTGATGATCGGCGTACCGGTGTCGACGCCGAAGACGCCCACGTTGGTGATGGTGAAGGTGCCGCCCTGCATCGCCGCCGGGGTCGTCTTGCCCTCGCGGGCCGTGGCGACCAGCTCGCTCAGGGACCGCGACAGCTCGGGCAGGGTCTGGGCGTGCGCGTCCTTGATGTTCGGCACGATCAGACCGCGCGGGGTGGCCGCGGCGATGCCCAGGTTGACGTAGTGCTTGAGCACGATCTCCTGGGCCGCCTCGTCCCAGGTCGCGTTGATGTCCGGGTTGCGCTTGATGGCGACCAGGACCGCCTTGGCGATGAGGAGCAGCGGGTTGACCCGCAGGCCGGCCATGTCCTTGTCGGACTTGAGCTCCTCGACCAGCTTCATCGTGCGCGTGATGTCGAAGGTGATGAACTCGGTGACGTGCGGCGCGGTGAAGGCCGAGCCGACCATCGCCGCCGCCGTGGCCTTCCGGACGCCCTTGATGGGGATACGGGTCTCCCGGGCGTCCGTCGCGAGCGCGGGCGCCGGGGCCACCGGGGCCGCCGGGGTCTCGACGACGGGCGTCGGGGCCGGGGCCGGGGCTGCCTCGACCGCGGGCGCCGGGGCGGCGGCCTTGTGGACGTCCTCGCGGGTGATGATCCCGTCCGGGCCGGTCGGGGTCACCGACGCCAGGTCCACGCCGAGGTCCTTGGCGAGCTTGCGCACCGGCGGCTTGGCCAGCGGGCGGGCGGCGGTGGCGACCCCGCCGTGCCCGTTGAGCTCGCCCTGGATCGCCGCGGCGGCCTGGCCGGGCACCACGGCGCCCACGGCGCCCACGGCGCCCTTGCGGGCCCGGCGCTTGGTGGAGGCGGCGGCCACGCCGTAGCCGACGAGGACCGGCTGACGGCCCTCCGGCTCGGCCTCGGCGGCCGGCTCGGGGACGGTGGCCGGCTCGGGTGCCGGCGCCTGGGCCGGCTCCTGCGCCGGGGCCGCGGGGGCCTCGGGCGCGGCGCCGCCCACGTTCACGGAGATGATGACCTGGCCGACGTCGACCGTCGTGCCCTCGGGGAAGACCAGCTCGTGGACCGTGCCGTCGAACGGGATCGGCAGCTCCACGGCCGCCTTCGCCGTCTCGACCTCGCACACGACCTGCCCGTCGGTGACGGTGTCACCCGGCTGGACGTACCACTTGAGGATCTCGGCCTCGGTCAGGCCCTCGCCCACGTCGGGCATCTTGAATTCGCGGATCGTCACGATGCTCTCCTCAGTACGCCAGCGAGCGGTCGACGGCGTCGAGCACGCGGTCCAGGCCCGGCAGGTACTCCTCCTCCAGGCGCGCCGGCGGATACGGCGCGTGGTAGCCGCCGACCCGCAGGACGGGGGCCTCCAGGTGGTAGAAGCAGCGCTCGGTGATGCGGGCGGCGATCTCCGCGCCGGAGCCGAAGAAGACCGGCGCCTCGTGCACCACGACCAGGCGGCGGGTCTTCTCCACCGAGGTCTGGATGGTGTCGAAGTCCAGCGGGGAGATCGAGCGCAGGTCCAGGACCTCGATCGACTTGCCCTCCTCGGCGGCGGCCGCGGCGGCCTCCAGGCAGGTCTTCACCATCGGGCCGTACGCGGCGAGCGTCAGGTCGGTGCCCTCGCGGGCCACCCGGGCCTTGTGCAGCTCGCCGGGGATGGCCTCGGTGTCGACCTCGCCCTTGTCCCAGTAGCGGCGCTTGGGCTCGAAGAAGATGACCGGGTCGTCGCTCTGGATGGCCTGCTGGAGCATCCAGTAGGCGTCGGAGGAGTTCGCCGGGGTGACCACCTTGAGACCCGCGACGTGCGCGAAGAGCGACTCGGGGGACTCGGAGTGGTGCTCGACAGCGCCGATGCCGCCGCCGTACGGGATGCGGATGACGACCGGCATCTTCACCGTGCCGAGCGAACGGGCTCGCATCTTCGCCAGCTGGGTGACGATCTGGTCGTACGCCGGGAAGACGAAGCCGTCGAACTGGATCTCCACGACCGGCCGGTAGCCGCGCAGCGCCAGGCCGATCGCGGTGCCGACGATGCCGGACTCGGCGAGCGGGGTGTCGACGACCCGGTCCTCGCCGAAGTCCTTCTGCAGGCCGTCGGTGATCCGGAAGACACCGCCCAGCTTGCCGACGTCCAGGCCCATGATGACGACCTTGGGGTCGGTCTCCAGGGCCTTGCGCAGCGACTCGTTGAGCGCCTTCGCGAGGGGAAGCTTCTGAACAGCCATGATTACTCGCCCTCTCCGCCCTCGAAGGACGCCTGGTACGCGGCGAACTGCGCGCGCTCCTCGTCGACGAGCGCGTGCCCGTCCGCGTAGGTGTGGTCGAACATCGCCATGTGGTCCGGGACGGGCATGGCGCGGACGACCTCGCGGACGTGCTTGCCGAGCGCCTCGCTCTCGGTCTCGAGCTCCTCGAAGAAGGCCGCGTCGGCCAGACCGGCGTTCTCCATGTACGTGCGGAGGCGCTGGATCGGGTCCTTGGCCTCCCATGCCTCGCGCTCCGCGTCGCGGCGGTAGCGGGTCGGGTCGTCGGAGGTGGTGTGGGCGGCCATGCGGTAGGTGAACGCCTCGATGAGGGTCGGGCCCTCGCCGCGGCGGGCGCGCTCCAGGGCCGCCTTCGTCACCGCGAGGCAGGCCAGGACGTCGTTGCCGTCGACGCGGACGCCGGGGAAGCCGAAGCCGCGGGCGCGCTGGTAGAGCGGGACGCGGGTCTGCTTCTCGATGGGCTCGGAGATGGCCCACTGGTTGTTCTGGCAGAAGAACACGACCGGGGCGTTGTAGACGGCGGAGAACACGAACGACTCGTTGACGTCGCCCTGGCTGGAGGCGCCGTCGCCGAAGTACGCGATCACGGCCGAGTCCGCGCCGTCCTTGGCGACGCCCATGGCGTAGCCGGTGGCGTGCAGGGTCTGCGAGCCGAGGACGATCGTGTAGAGGTGGAAGTTGTTGCTGTTGGGGTCCCAGCCGCCGTTGTTCACTCCGCGGAACATGCCGAGCAGGTTGGTCGGGTCGACCCCTCGGCACCAGGCGACACCGTGCTCGCGGTAGGTCGGGAAGACGTAGTCGTCGTCCCGCAGGGCGCGGCCGGAGCCGATCTGGGCGGCCTCCTGGCCGAGCAGCGAGGCCCACAGGCCCAGCTCGCCCTGGCGCTGCAGGGAGGTGGCCTCGGAGTCGAAGCGACGGGTGAGGACCATGTCGCGGTAGAGACCGCGCAGTTCCTCCGCGCTCAGGTCGATGTCGTACTCGGGGTGCTGGACGCGCTCACCCTCGGGCGTCAGCAGCTGAACGAGTTCGGGCTCCGCCTGCTGTGCGGCCTGAGCCTTCTTCGCGCTCGCGGCGCTGGGGGTGCGCTTGGCGCCGCTGCTGCGTCGCGTCGTCTTGCGCGCGGCAGTGCTCTCCACGGTCACGTGCGTGCTCCTCCGTCGGTCCGGCCTCCGGGTTCGCCGGTGAGGCCTGGGGTCCCCCCTACCAGTGGTAAGGGGAGGCTCCGCCTTCTCCGTACCCTTCGCACGGGGTGGGTGCGACGCGGCCGGGGTGAGGCGTGACAGGTGCCCCGGCGAGCGCCGTCATAGGCACGTTACCCACAGTGCGGCATTCCTGCGAAACCCCGTTTGACCTGCGATTTTGCTTGGATTTCCAAGTAAATCGAGAAAAGCGGGATTCGCCGCTGGTCAGCGCATGGGACAGCGGCCCGACGACGTCGTCGGAACACCCGGCACGTTATCCCGGTCACCCCGGGCGCGGGAAGAGCCAATATGTGAGACTGACCGCGTGCGCGAAGAAGGAAAAATCCGGGTATTTCTGCTGGACGACCATGAAGTCGTGCGGCGCGGCGTCCACGAGCTGCTCTCCGTGGAGAACGACATCGAGGTCGTCGGCGAGGCCGGTACGGCGGCGGACGCCCTGGTCAGGATCCCCGCGACCCGTCCCGACGTGGCCGTGCTCGACGTGCGGCTGCCGGACGGCAGCGGCGTGGAGGTCTGCCGCGAGGTCCGTTCGCAGGACGACGCCATCAAATGCCTGATGCTCACCTCGTACGCGGACGACGAGGCCCTCTTCGACGCGATCATGGCGGGTGCCTCGGGGTACGTCCTCAAGGCCATCCGCGGCAACGAGCTGCTGAACGCCGTCCGGGACGTCGCGGCCGGCAAGTCGCTGCTCGACCCGGTGGCCACCGCGCGGGTCCTGGAGCGGCTGCGCGACGGCAACGGCCCGAAGGGTGACGACCGGCTCGCCAATCTCACCGAGCAGGAGCGCAGGATCCTCGACCTGATCGGCGAGGGCCTGACCAACCGGGCCATCGGCGAGCGGCTCCACCTCGCCGAGAAGACCATCAAGAACTACGTCTCCAGCCTGCTGTCGAAGCTGGGCATGGAACGGCGTTCCCAGGCCGCCGCGTATGTGGCGCGCCTGCAGGCCGAACGGCACTGACCCGGGCGGGCCGGACGGCCCGCATTCGGGACCTACGTCCCTGCGGACCGGGGCAGGGGCCCCTTTCCGGGGCGGTGCGGGTGGCGGAGAGTGGGATCCATGTCCACCGAGGAGATCCGCGCCGTCGAGCTGCTGAACCGCGTGTCGTACGGGCGGGTGGCCACCAGCATGCGCGCGATGCCGTTCGTCGCCCCGGCCCGCCACATCGTGGCCGACGGAGGCGTTCTGCTCCGGCTCCACCGTGGGCTCGGCTACCACCGGGCCTGCGACGGCGGTGTCGTCGCCTACGGCGCGGACAACCTCACCTCCGGCGCCGCACAGCTGTGGTCCGTGCAGTTCACCGGCACCGCCGAGGTCGTCGAACCGACCGAGGAACAGCTCGCCGCCTTCGGTCCGGCCCCCCGCTCCGTGGACGGCGAGCCCTTCGACCCGGTCTACATGCGCGTGGAGCCCCGGTTCGTCACCGTGCACACCGTCGACCAGGCGCCGGCCCAGGGACGGGTTGAGGGACCGGCCGAGGGGCGGGTTGAGGGACCGGCCGAGGGACGGGTTGAGGGACCGGCCGCGGGAAAGGCCGGCGGACCGGTGGGCGCGGGAGAGGCCGGCGGGCCCTCCGCCGAGCGGACCGTGGGCCTCCACTCCGGGGAGCGACAACTCCACCACGCAGCGTGATCTACCATCTGGCGAGTGCCGCGCTCATCTGCACCACCCGCCCCTCATCTGGCCCCGCCCGTCGGCGCCCTGCTGCGCCGCTACGCCGACGCCGGCGAGCCGCTGTCCTGTCAGCCGGTCGCCCAGGGCCTGCTCAACCGCGGCTACCGGCTCGCCACCACCCGTGGCGCGTACTTCCTCAAACAGCACGTGGACGCCCGCACCGCCGACCGGGACACCATCGTCCGCCAGCACCGGGCCACCCAGCGCCTGCACGGCCTCGGGCTGCCCGTCGCCCCGCCGCTGCCCGATTCCGCGGGCCGCACGGTCGCCGTCATCGGCGGCCACTGCTACGCCCTGCACCCCTGGATCGACGGGCGGCACCGCGACGGCGCCCAGCTCACCCGGGCCGGCTGCCGGCGCCTCGGCACCCTCCTCGGGCACGTCCACACCTGCCTGGACCGGGTGATGGGTGCCCCGCCGCCGAACCCCGGACACGAGAGCGCCCGGCCCGAGGACACCTTCCGGCTCATCGACGAGCTGCTGCGCCTGGTCCGCGCCCGCCGGCCGCGCGACGGCTTCGACGAACTCGCCGAGCACCGGCTGCGGGAACGCCGGGTGCTGCTCGCCGCCCATGCCCACCGCCGGCCCCCGGCCGCCGCGGCGACCGGCTGGGTGCACGGCGACTTCCACCCCTTCAACCTGCTCTACCGGGGCGCCGAGCCGGCCGCGATCGTCGACTGGGACCGCCTCGGCGTCCGCCCGCGCGCCGAGGAGGCCGTGCGGGCCGCCGCCATCTTCTTCGTACGGCCGGCCGGTGAACTGGCCCTCGACAAGGTGCGGGTGTACGCGCGCGCGTACCGCCGGGCGGCCGGTGCGGACGGCGCCGAACTGGCCGCCGCGGTCGACCGGGTGTGGTGGGAGCGCCTCAACGACTTCTGGACCCTGCGCTGGCGCTACCAGCTGCACGACCGCAGGGCCGATCCGCAGTTCCCCGCGGTGTCGGCCCTGGCGGTGTGGTGGACCCGCGAGTACGAGGCGGTGCGCGACGCGTTCACGGGGTGAGGCACCGGATGGGGCTCAGCCGGTGCCGTTGCCGCTGCCCGTTCCCGTGCCCGTGGAGGTCCCGGTCGACGTCCCCGTGGAGCTGCCGGTGGACGTGCCCGTGGAGCTGCCGGTGCTGGTGCCGGTCGAGGTGCCGGTGGACGTGCCCGTGGAGGTGCCGGTGGACGTGCCCTCCGTGCTGCTGCCTTCCGTCGAGCCCTCGCTGGAGCCCTCCGTCGACCCCTCGGTCGAACCCTCCGTGGAGCCCTCGGTGCCGGTGCCGCCGTCGGTCGTGCCCGTCGGGTCGGTCGACGGCGTCGGCTCGGTCGTCGGGCGGTACGGGGGCCGGGTCGTCGGCGGATAGGTCTGCCAGTCGCCGCCGCCGCTCGACGAGTCCGGGGTCCCGGTCTCCTTCGAGGGCTCCTCGGACGGGGTCGGCGTCTCCTTCGTCGTGGACGGCGAGTCGGTGACGGCCGGCGGCTTGTTGGTGCCGCCGCCCTTCTCCCCGGCCTTGTCCAGCGCGTAGACGACACCCGCGACCATCGCGACCAGCGCGAGCGCCACGAACAGCAGCACCTTGCCGCGCCCGCCCTTGTGGCCGCCCGCGCCCTGCGCGCCGTAGGCCCCGCCCTGACCGTAGCCGCCCTGACCGCTGTCGTAGCCCCCGTCGTAACCGCCGTCGTCCGGGTTGCGCGGCGGCAGGATCGGGCCCTGCGCGGTCTCGTGGTGCATGGGGTGGCCCATGACGGCCGTCGCCGCCGCGCCGCCGGGCGGCGTGCGGAAGCTGTCGTGCGTGTCCACCGGGCCGGTGTTCCACGCGCCGGTGTGGCCGCCCTGCTCCTGGAGCATCTGCAGCCCGTACTGGATCAGGCCGCGCATCTCCTCGGCGCTCTGGAACCGGTCGTCCGGGTCCTTCGCGAGCGAGCGCATGACGAGGCCGTCGAGCTCCGGCGGCGCCCCCTCGGCGACCTCGGACGGCGGGACGGGGGCGTCCTGGACGTGCTGGTAGACCACCGACAGCGGGGTCTCGCCGGTGAAGGGGGGCCGCAGCGCGAGCAGTTCGTAGAGCAGACAGCCCGTCGCGTACAGGTCGGAGCGGTGGTCGACGGCCTTGCCGAGCGCCTGTTCGGGGGAGAGGTACTGCGGCGTGCCCATGACCATGCCGGTCTGGGTCATCGTCGACTGCGCCCCGTGCAGGGCGCGCGCGATGCCGAAGTCCATGACCTTGACGGCGCCGGTGTGGGTGATGATCACGTTCGCCGGCTTGATGTCCCGGTGCACGATGCCGTGCTGATGGGAGTAGGCGAGCGCCTCCAGGACGCCGGAGACGATGATGAGGGCCTGCTCGGGACCCGGCGCCTCGGCGCTGATCAGCAGGTCGCGGATGGTGCGGCCCTCGACCAGCTCCATCACGATGTACGGCACGGACTGGCCGCCCACCAGGTCCTCGCCCGAGTCGTACACCGCCACGATCGCGTGGTGGTTGAGGCCGGCGACCGACTGCGCCTCGCGCGTGAAGCGGGCCTTGGAGACCGGGTCCTCGGCAAGGTCCGGGCGCAGCAGCTTCACGGCGACCGTGCGCCCGAGGCGCACGTCCTCGGCCGCGAAGACCTCGGCCATGCCGCCTCGGCCCAGACGGTGTGTCAGGCGGTAGCGTCCGTCGCCGACGACTCCGCCGACGCCCCACGACTCGGCGGAAGCGTCCGGCACACCGCCACCTGCTCCGGATTCGGGTGCCATCAGTCCTCGCCGTCGTCTCTCGTGCCGTCTCCAGTCGTCACGCTACAGGCTCCGTACGACATCACGGTCCGCGATGCGCCGGCCACCGGCACCCGGTACGTACGCCTGTGCAAATCCGATGCCGTTCCTGTCACGCTTCCGGAACAGCGGCGGTGCGGAGGGTCACGGATCGGGCACCGAACCGGTGCCCGGCTTGACGTGTCACTGCCCTCGGGCAGACTTGGCCAGGAAATTCCGGATCAGCGCCGCCACGCGCGCGTAGGGGGAAGCACGAGATGAGCCAGGACGGCGCACAGGGCCGCTATGCGGGCGGTTCGGTCGCGAACGGCCGCTACCAGCTTCGCGACCTTCTCGGCGAGGGCGGCATGGCGTCGGTGTACCTGGCGTACGACAGCGCCCTCGACCGCCAGGTCGCCATCAAGACCCTGCACACCGAGCTCGGCCGCGAACAGTCCTTCCGCGAACGGTTCCGCCGCGAAGCGCAGGCTGTTGCGAAGTTGTCGCACACGAACATCGTCTCGGTCTTCGACACCGGCGAGGACACCCTCGACGGCGCCGTCATGCCGTACATCGTCATGGAGTACGTGGAGGGCCAGCCGCTCGGTTCGGTGCTCGCCGCGGACATCCAGGCCCACGGCGCCATGCCGGCCGACAAGGCGCTGAAGGTCACGGCGGACGTGCTCGCCGCCCTGGAGACCAGCCACGAGATGGGCCTGGTCCACCGGGACATCAAGCCGGGCAACGTGATGATGACCAAGCGCGGCGTGGTCAAGGTCATGGACTTCGGCATCGCCCGCGCGATGCAGTCCGGGGTCACCTCGATGACCCAGACCGGCATGGTCGTCGGCACCCCGCAGTACCTGTCCCCCGAGCAGGCGCTCGGCCGCGGCGTGGACGCCCGCTCCGACCTGTACTCGGTCGGCATCATGCTCTTCCAGCTGCTGACGGGCCGTCTGCCGTTCGACGCGGACTCGCCGCTCGCCATCGCGTACGCGCACGTGCAGGAGGAGCCGGCGCTGCCGTCCTCGGTGAACCGCGCGGTCACCCCCGCGATGGACGCCCTGGTCGCCCGCGCCCTGAAGAAGAACCCGAACGAGCGTTTCCCCAGCGCCGCCGCCATGCGCGACGAGTGCCTGCGGGTGCTGGCCGCCGGCCAGACCGGTGCGCCGGTGATCGTCGCGGGCGGCCCGGTCAACAGCGGCTCGGGCGTCGGCTCCGCGGTCTTCCCGCCGGTCGGCCAGACCCCGCCGCCGTCCGCGCACGGCATCCAGACGCCGTACCAGCCGACCCCGCAGCCCGGCCCGTACGGGGCGCCGACCCCGGCCCCCGCCCCGTCGTACGGCTACCCGCAGCAGGCGCACACCCCGCCTCCGGCGTCCGTCTACCAGACCCCGGCCCCGATGCCCACGCCCGGCCCGTACACCGTGCCGCAGCAGCAGGCCGCGCCGGCCGTCACCGGTGGCGGCTCCTCCCAGGGCCGGACGAACAAGATCGCCATCGGTGCCCTCGGCCTGGTGGTCGTGATCGGCGTGATCGTGGGCGTCTCGCTCATGAACAAGGACCCGGAGGGCGGCCAGAACGCGGGCGGCGACCCGAGCCAGAGCGTGAGCACGGCGCCCGGCCACAAGGGCCCGGACCTCACCAAGACCATCGCCACCAAGAAGTGCACGGAGCCGACGGAGTCGAGCAGCGACCCGAGCAAGTTCCAGGTCCCGGACTTCACGTACAAGAACATCAAGTCGGTGAAGGACTGCCTCCAGGCCGCGGGCTGGAAGGTCAAGAGCGAGTCGTCGACGGACGAGGCCACCTACGGCCAGGGCACGGTCATCAGCCAGTACCCGCCCGCGGGTGAGGACATCACCGCCGAGGACGCCGAGTTCACGTTCGTGGTCTCCACGGGCAACCCGCCGCAGCAGTAGCGGGGCCCTGGACGGGCGGGGCGGTCCCTCGGGACCGTCCGGACCCGGTCGGAGTCGGTCTGACTCGGCCGGCCCCGGTCGGACTCGGTCGGACCTGTCCGGGATGCCGGGTTTGTCCCGTCATGTGACGCTGAGTCGAACAACTCGGCGGCTCGGTACGGGAGGGGGTCACCCGGTGGCTCCAGGACCACGTCCTCGTCTTCGGTCTCGTCTTCGGTCTCGTGGGTGGGCGCGGACGGTCTGCGCCGGATCGGTGGCGTGCGGGGTGCTCGCGTACGGGTCGGTGGCGTACGGGGCCGGGGTGTACGGGGCCGGGGTGTACGGGTCGGTGGCGTACCGCTCCGAGGCGGGCGTGCCCGGCTCCGAGGCGCACGGGGCCGGGGCCTACGGGGCCTACGGGTCCGACGGCGCGCCCCGGGCCTCGCGGAGCGCCGGCGCGCCGGGTCCCGAGGCCGCCGTGCGGCGCCCCCCGGGGTCGCCGGCCGCCTCGCCCTCGTCGGCGGTGACCGCGACCGCCTCCGCCCCGCCGCCCGCTCCCGCGCCGAGCGGTTCCGCGGCCACCACCGCCGTACCCTCCTCGCCCGATCGCCCGCCCGGCCCCTCGGCTTCGCCCTCGCCGTCGCCTTCCTCCGGTCCCGCCGGGCCCGCAGGTCCCGCCGCGCCCAAGCCGTCGGGGCCGGCCGGGCCGTCCGAAGCGCCCGTGCCCCGTGACTCCGCCTCGCTCGCGGGGCGGCCGGCGGGGGAGGGCAGGGAGCGGCCCGGCCGCCCCGCCGACGCCTCCGGCTCCCCGTCGCCCACGAGCCCGGAGGAGCCCGCTCGTACCAAAACGGCAACAGAGGAGGAGTCCGTCGAGGAGCCGGACGAGGCCGTCGAGGTGGTACCCGGGACGGACGGACCGGTCGTCCGGAGCTCTCCCGGGGAGCTGCCGGCGGCCGCTCCCCGCATCGGCACCGAGGCCCCCCTCGACCTCTCCGACCGGCGGATTCCCGTGCTCACGCTGGGCGTGGGGCTGGCCTTGATGGGCCTCGGCATCGGCTTCCTCGGGGTGCGGATGCGCCGCCGCTGAGCCCGCCACGGCGGCCGGGGTCCCCCTTGAGTCGGACCTCCGGGATCCGCCTCAGGGCGCTTGTCGACGGCGACTTACTCGGTATACATACTCGGTATGTCCATCCGCCACGGGCTTCTCGCCCTCCTCGAACGCGGCCCGCGCTACGGCTCACAGCTCCGTACGGAGTTCGAGTCCCGCACCGGCTCCACCTGGCCGCTGAACGTGGGCCAGGTCTACACGACGCTCAGCCGGCTCGAACGCGACGGCATGGTCGTCCAGGACGGCGAGGACGAGGCCGGCCACGCGCTCTACGCGATCACCGACAGCGGTCGCGCCGAACTGCGCAGCTGGTTCGAGAACCCCGTCGACCGCACCAGCCCGGCCCGCGACGAGCTGGCCATCAAGCTGGCCATGGCCGTCGGGGCGCCCGGGGTCGACATCCGTGACGTCATCCAGTCCCAGCGCCGGCACACCGTGAAGGCCATGCAGGACTACACCCGGCTGAAGGCGCAGGCCCTCGCCGCCGTCGAGAAGAACGGGGCCCGAGAGCGGGACGACGTCGCCTGGCTGCTCGTCCTGGAGCAGCTGATCTTCCAGACCGAGGCCGAGGCGCGCTGGCTCGACCACTGCGAGTCCCGGCTGATCCGCCTCTCGTCGACCGCCTCGGCGGCGGGGGCGGCCGGGACGGGGACGGCCACGGCCGGGTCGGGGACGGGGGCCGAGGGGGCCGCACCGGCACCGCCCGTGACCTCCGGCCTCCACCACCGGCCCTGACCACCCGAAGCGTCCGAACCATCCGGAGCACCCGAACCACCCGAACCACCTGACGCACCCGAAGCACCCGACCAGACCCATACCGTACGCACGGCGTCGCCGACGACCGTCCGTCGTCCGTCCCAGCGACACACGGCGTTCGCCGGCGTACGCCCGAGGGGGAACCATGTCCACACAGCAGCAGCCCGTGCTGCGTCTGCAGAACCTGACCCGTGTCCACGGCTCGGGCGCCACCGAGGTGCACGCCCTGCGCGGCATCGACCTCGACGTCCACCCCGGTGAACTCGTCGCCGTCATGGGCCCCTCGGGCTCCGGCAAATCGACCCTGCTCACCATCGCCGGCGGCCTCGACACCCCCACCTCCGGGCAGGTCTTCGTCGAGGGCACCGACATCACCACCGCGGGCCTCAAGGAGCTCGCCGCCCTGCGCCGCCGCAGCATCGGCTACGTCTTCCAGGACTACAACCTCATCCCGGCGCTCACCGCCGCCGAGAACGTGGCCCTGCCCCGCGAGCTGGACGGCATATCCGCCCGCAAGGCCCGCACCGAGGCCCTCGCCGCCCTCACCGAGATGGACCTCGGCCACCTCGCCGACCGCTTCCCGGACGAGATGTCCGGCGGCCAGCAGCAGCGCGTGGCCATCGCCCGCGCCCTCGTCGGCGACCGCCGGCTCGTCCTCGCCGACGAGCCCACCGGCGCCCTCGACTCCGAGACCGGCGAGTCCGTGCTCGCCCTGCTGCGCTCCCGCTGCGACGCCGGCGCCGCCGGCATCCTGGTCACCCACGAGCCGCGGTTCGCCGCCTGGGCCGACCGCGTCGTCTTCCTGCGGGACGGCGCCGTCGTCGACCAGACCGTACGCAGCGACGCCGACTCGCTCCTGACCGGCCGGGCGGCCCAGCGGTGACGACCTGGTTCCACTCCTGGCGGGCCGCGGTCCGCATCGCCCGCCGTGACGCCTGGCGCGCCAAGGGCCGCAGCTTCCTCGTCCTCGCCATGATCGCCCTGCCGATCCTGGGCGTGAGCGCCTTCGACCTGACGCTGCGCAGCGCCGAGCTCACCCCGGCACAGCGGATGGAGCGCACCATAGGTGCCGCCGACGCCCGCTTCTCCGACGCCGGTATGGGCGGCGTGGCCATCCTCCAGGACCCGAAGGGTGAGCAGTACGCCCCTGCCGGGGACTACGACGCGCCGGGCAAGTCCTGGCCCGACGGCCCCACCGACGTCACCAAGGCCATCCCGGCCGGCTCGACGGTGCTGACCGACAGCAGGGGCAGCGCCAAGCTGACCACCACGCACGGTCTGCTCCAGGCCGAGGTCCGCGAGCTGGCCGCCGCCGATCCCGTCGCCCGGGGCATCATGCGCCTGCAGGAGGGCCGCTTCCCGGAGAAGAACGACGAGATCGCCGCGACCACCCGGTTCCTGGAGAGCAGCGGACTTTCGATCGGCTCCACCCTCACCGCCCGCGGTTTCGACCGCACCTATGTGATCAGCGGCTCGTACGAGCTGCCCAGCGACCTGACGGCACAGCAGGTCAACGCCCTGCCCGGGGCCTTCCTCGCGCCGTACGCCAAGGCGGTCGAGAAGGCCGGCCTGCCGAAGCCCGACGTCTCCACCACGTACCTGGTGAAGAAGTCCGGTGGTTTCACGTGGAACACGGTCCAGACGATCAACGCCAAGGGCGTCCTGGTCACCTCCCGCGCCGTGGCCCTCGACCCGCCCGCCGACGCCGAGGTGCCGCTCTACCAGAAGGAAGGCTGGGGCACCTACGAGAGCAGCGGGGCCGCCGACGCCGCCGCGCTCGCCGCCGTGGGCACGGTGGTCGGCCTCGCGATGCTGGAGATCTGCCTGCTCGCCGGCCCCGCCTTCGCCGTCGGCGCCCGTCGTTCCCGCCGCCAGCTGGGCCTGGTCGGCGCCAACGGCGGTGCCCGCAGCCACATCCGGGCCATCGTGCTGAGCGGCGGCCTCGTCATCGGCGTCGCCGCGGCCGTGGTCGGCACGGTCCTGGCCGTCATCCTGACCTTCGCCCTGCGGCCGCTCCTGGAGGACTACCTGGGCCAGCGGTTCGGCGGCTTCACCGTCAAGCCGCTCGAACTGCTCGCCATCGCCGCGCTCGCCGTCCTCACCGGACTGCTCTCCGCGATCGTCCCGGCCGTCACCGCCTCCCGGCAGACCGTCCTCGCCTCCCTCACCGGCCGCCGCGGCGTGCGCCGCAGCAACCGCGTCCTGCCGTTGATCGGCCTCGGCGCCGTCGTGCTCGGCGCGGCCATCGCCCTGTACGGATCGGTCGTCTCCGACCAGTTCATCCTGGTCGCGGGTGGCTCGGCCATCGCCGAGCTGGGCGTGGTCGCCATGACGCCGGCCCTGGTCGGCCTGTTCGGCCGGGTCGGCCGCTGGCTGCCGCTCTCGCCGCGCCTCGCCCTGCGGGACGCCGTCCGCAACCGGGGCCGTACGGCCCCCGCCGTCGCCGCCGTCCTGGCCGCCGTCGCGGGCACCGTCGCCGTCTCGACGTACGCCGCGAGCCGCGACGCCCAGAGTCTGGCCGACTACCGGGCGAGCCTGCCGCACGGGGCCGTCGCCGCGCTCGTCACCGAGGAGGGCGGCCGGGACGTCCCCGAGGTCCGTGACGCCGTGCAGCGGACGCTGCCCGTCGACATCCGCGCCGACGTGTCCCGGATCGCCGTCGGCAAGCCCGGCTGCGCCCCGTGGGGCGAGGGCGACGGCTGCGGCCGCTTCGAGGTCGTCACCCCGCCGGCCAACGAGTGCCCGCTGTGGGTCAGCACTCCGGACGGCTCCGACCCCGCGGAGAAGTACACCAAGGAACAGCGGCGCGCCCTCGCCAAGGACTGGCGCTGCCTCATGCGCAACGGTGAGGGCGTCTACGTCGAGGGCGGGCTCCTCATCGCCGACGCCCCGCTCCTGAAGGTCCTCGGCATCGACGACCCCGGCGCCGCCAAGGCCCTCGCCGACGGAAAGATCGTCAGCTTCCACAAGCCCCAGATCGACCGGAACGGCACCGTCGGCATCAAGCTGATCACCGACCTCAAGGCCGCCGACCGGGCCTCCGAGCAGAACAAGCCCGCACCGGGCGAGGTCACGTCCTTCCCCGCCTACCTGGTGCCCGGGTCCCCGAACGCCTACGGCCTGCAGAGCGTGCTCAGCCCCGCCGCCGCCAAGGCCGCCGGACTGACCACCGTCCCGCTCGGCGCCTTCTTCACCACCGACCGGCTGCCCAGCACCGAGGAACGGCAGAAGCTCGACGGCGAGATCGCCAAGCTCGGCAGCAACGTCGAGCTTACCGTGGAGCAGGGCTGGGTCAGCGAGAGCGGACTCGTGCTCCTCGCGCTGACCGTCTTCGCCGGCCTGGTCACCATCGGCGCGGCCGGCATCGCCACCGGTCTCGCCCAGGCGGACGCGGAGGCCGATCTCAAGACGCTCGCCGCGGTCGGCGCCCCGCCCCGGGTGCGCCGCACCCTCAGCGGCTTCCAGTGCGGTGTGGTCGCGGCGATGGGTGTGGTCCTCGGCTCGGCGGCCGGTGTCCTGCCCGCGATCGGGCTGCGGCTCACCGAGCAGCGCGAGCAGATGCGCTTCTACCGGGAAGCCCTCGACAACGGCTGGGGCGGCGGCGACACCCCGCCGTACGTGCCGATCGTCATCCCCTGGGAGACGCTCGCCGCGCTCCTGGTGGCCGTGCCCCTCGGCGCCGCCCTGCTGGCGGCCCTGGTGACCCGCTCCCGCGGGGCGCTGGCCCGCCGCGCCGCGCACTGAGCCTCGGTTGCCGGCTGAGCCTTCCGTTGCCGGACCGTGCCCCTGGACGAGGGTGGATCACCCTCGTCCAGGGGCACACCGTGGGGGGAAGCATGTGTGCGAGAGAATGGCGGCATGGAGATGCCGAGGAATGACAGGTCGCAGGAGAGCCCCCAGGTCCTCATCGTGGGCCAGGACGGGATGGCACTCGGCGGCACTCAGGGTGACGACGAATCCCGCGAGGTCCCGGTGACGGAAATGGTCGAGCAGCCTGCGAAGGTCATGCGCATCGGCAGCATGATCAAGCAGCTTCTGGAGGAAGTCAGGGCGGCACCTCTCGACGAGGCCAGCCGCGTACGGCTCAAGGAGATCCACGCCAGCTCGGTGAAGGAGCTGGAGGACGGGCTCGCCCCGGAGCTCGTGGAGGAACTGGAGCGGCTCTCCCTGCCGTTCACCGACGAGGCCATTCCCTCCGAGGCGGAACTGCGCATCGCGCAGGCCCAGTTGGTGGGCTGGCTCGAAGGCCTCTTCCACGGCATCCAGACGGCCCTGTTCGCCCAGCAGATGGCCGCCCGCGCCCAGTTGGAGCAGATGCGCCGCGCACTGCCCCCGGGCGTCGCGCACGACGATGACGACGACCAGGGCCCGGGCCGGGGCCGGGCGGTCGGCTCGGGGCCGTATCTGTAGGGGTTCACGGGCCGAGTTCTCCGGGGCGAGGTCCACAGGGCGAGGGCCCGGCGCGCGCGGTGTGTCCGCGGGTGCCGGGCCCTCGGCCGTGTCCGGGGCTTCTTCCCTCTCCGGGGCTTCTTCCCTCTCCCGGGCGTCTCCCGTCTCCGGGGCTTCTTCCCTCTCCGGGGCGCCGGTTAGTCCTGCGGTGCCAGCAGCAGCACCTTGCCGACGTGGTTGCTCGCCTCGACGGCCCGGTGGGCCTCGGCCGCGTCGGCCATCGGTACGGTGCGGTCCACGACCGGCGTCACCGTGCCCGCGCCGACCAGCGGCCACACGTGCTCGCGGACCGCGGCGACCACCGCCGCCTTCTCGTTCAGGGGGCGCGAGCGCAGCGTGGTGGCCAGCACGGCGGCGCGCTTGGCCATCAGGGCGCCCAGGTTCAGCTCGCCCTTGACGCCGCCCTGGAGGCCGATCACGACCAGGCGGCCGTTGACGGCCAGGGCCTTGATGTTCCGGTCCAGGTACTTGGCGCCGACGATGTCGAGGATGACGTCCGCCCCGGCCCCGTCCGTCGCCTTGTGGAGCTCCTCGACGAAGTCCTGCTCGCGGTAGTCGATGAGGACGTCGGCGCCCAACTCGGCACAGCGCGCCAGCTTCTCGGGACCGCCGGCCGTGACCGCCACCCGCGCGCCGACCGCCTTGGCCAGCTGGATCGCCATGGTGCCGATGCCGCTCCCGCCACCGTGCACGAGCAGCGTCTCGCCGGGCCGCAGGTGCGCCAGCATGAAGACGTTCGACCACACCGTGCAGGCCACCTCGGGCAGCGCCGCGGCCGTCACCAGGTCCACACCCTCCGGCCGCGGCAGCAGCTGGCCCACGGGCACGGCGACCTTCTGCGCGTAACCGCCGCCGACCAGCAGCGCGCACACCTCGTCACCGACCGACCAGCCCGTGACTCCGGGACCGAGCGCGACGATCCGGCCCGAACACTCCAGGCCGGGGTACGGGGAGCTGCCCGGCGGCGGATCGTAGTAGCCCTGCCGCTGGAGCAGATCGGCACGGTTGACGGCGCTCGCCACCACCTCGACGAGAACCTCGCCCTCGGCGGGAACGGGGTCGGGCACCTCGGCCCAGACCAGCGCGTCGGGGCCGCCGGGTTCGGGAATCGTGATCGCATGCATGTCGGCGAGGCTACTCCGCACCGCTCCCGGGTCCAGGGCCCTCGGGCTCCGGACCTTGACCAGGGCCTCCCCTCCGGGTCCTGCCCGAAGGAAGCCCTAGTCGGCGGTGGGCGTGGTGAGCGGGGTGACGGGCGCTGCGCGCACGATCGTGATCACCCGGTCGGTCAGCTGGAGCGGGCTGGCCGCGGGATCGTCGTAGCTGAGCAGACGGTGGCCGCGCAGCACGCTCACCACCAGGTCGTCGGTCTCCCGCACGCTCCGGCCCGCCTCGGCCTTGGTCACCGGCCGTTCGACCAGGTCGAGCCCGGAGCCCTGCTGGATGAGGTCCTCCATCACGGTGCCCGCGCTCGGGCTGAGCACCGAAAGACCGAGCAGCCGGCCGGCGGCGCTCGCGCTGGTGATCACGGCGTCGGCGCCGGACTGCCGCAGCAGCGGCGCGTTCTCCTCCTCGCGGACCGCGGCGACGATCTTCGCGCCCCGGTTGAGCTGGCGGGCCGTCAGGGTGACCAGGACGGCGGTGTCGTCGCGCTGAGTCGCGATCACGATCTGACGGGCCTTCTGCACCTCGGCGCGCAGCAGCACGTCGCTGCGGGTCGCGTCACCGATCACACCGACGAAACCGTCGGAGTTCGCCGCCTCGATCACCTTGCTGGAGGGGTCGACGATGACGATCTGGTCCTTGCGCAGCCCGGTCGCGCACAGCGTCTGGATCGCCGAACGCCCCTTGGTACCGAAGCCGACGATGACGGTGTGGTCGCGCAAGGTGGACCTCCAGCGGTTGAGTCGGAACTCCTCCCGGGTGCGCTCCGTGAGGACCTCGAGGGTGGTGCCGACCAGGATGATCAGAAACAGGACGCGCAGCGGCGTGACCAGCAGGATGTTCACCAGTCGTGCCGAGTCGCTGTGCGGGACGATGTCGCCGTAGCCGGTGGTGGAGAGGGTGACGGTCGCGTAGTAGACGCAGTCGAGGAAGTCGAGCGTCTCGTTGGCGTTGTCGTGGTAGCCCTCCCGGTCCAGGTAGACGAGGAGGACGGTCACGGCCATCACGCCCAGCGCCATCAGGATGCGCTTGGCCACCTGGCGCAGAGGGTTCTCGACCACGCGGCGCGGCAGTCGGATCCGGGAGGTCTCCAGCTTCTCCTCCGCCTGCCGGGCCATCACGTCTCGGCTGGGCAGTTTCACGTGAAACACACTCCTTCGTCCTCGCCCTGATCCACCGGGCCAGCCTGATGCATCGCGTGCGGCTGATGCACCTGGGATAGCTGATGCGCCTGGCCGGGGGCGGCCGACCAGGGAAGGCCGAGGACGTCCAGCGACTGGCCCGGGCGGGCCCCGCCGGGCGGGACCACGGCCATGCCGTCGGCGACGGCGACGCCCCGGAGCATCGCCGGTCCGTTGTAGTGCAGGGGCACAGCCTCGTCCCCGCGCCGGACGACCGGGACGAGCCGGGTGTCGTACGGGTGCCCGTGGATCTCCTCGCGCACCTCCACGCGGTACGGCGCGGAGACCGGCCGTCCGGAGAGGGCGCCGAGCAACGGCTCGGCGAGCGTGAGGAGCCCGGAGACGGCGGCCAGCGGATTGCCGGGCAGCCCGACGAGATGGCGCGGGGCGGGGGCGCCGGGGGCGGGGGTCCTGGCGGTGTCGGGGGCGGGGGTCCTGGCGGCATCGGGGGCGGGGGTGCCAGGGGCGGCAGCGGTGCCGGGGGCCGGGGTGCCGGAGGCGGTGGGGGCCTTAGGGGTGTCCGGGGCGACGGGGGCGCCGGGGGCGCCGAGTTCCGCGAGGAGCATGGGGTGGCCGGGGCGGACCTTCACCCCGTCCACGAGCAGGGCCGCACCCGCCTTGGCGAGCACCGGGTGGACGTGGTCGACCGGTCCGGCCGCCGTACCGCCCGTGGTGACGACCACATCGGCGGCGGAGCCGGTCACCGCCGCGTACAGCGCCTCGGCGTCGTCGCCGATCCGGCGCGTGCCGACGACCTCGGCGCCGAGCGCCCGCAGCCAAGGCCCGAGCAGCGGGCCGAGGGCGTCGCGGATCAGGCCCTCGTGCGGGAGGCCCGAGGTGAGCAACTCGTCCCCGAGGACGAGGACCTCCACGCGCGGGCACGGGTGCACGGTGAGCTCGTCGTACCCCGCCGCGGCGGCGAGCCCGAGCACAGCGGGCGTGACGGTGCTCCCGGCGGGCAGCAGCCGGTCACCGGAGCGGCACTCCTGGCCGCGGGGGCGGATGTCCTGGCCGGGGACGACCTCCCGCCGGGCGTGCAGCTGGCCGGCGGCGTCGGCGTGGGCGTGCTCGCTGCGGACGACGGCGGTCGCTCCGGACGGCACGCGGGCGCCGGTGGCGATCCGTACCGCTTCTCCGTCCGCGAGCACCGAGGCGGCGGCATGCCCGGCGAGGACGGCTCCGCCGGGATCGATCCGCCAGGGGCCGGGGCCCGCGACCGCCCAGCCGTCCATGGCGGAGGTGTCGAAGGAGGGCAGGTCGGTGAGCGCGTGCAGCGGCTCGGCCAGCACCCGGCCGAGCGCCCGCTCCAGCGGGACCGTCTCGGGCCGCCGTGCGGCGACGGCCCGCGCCCCGGCCCGCGCGGCGACGGCCCGGGCCTCGGACCAGGGCGTGGCGCGGTGGGCCTCCCGGGGCGCACCGCCCGTACCGCGCCGGCCGACGAGGGCGAGGGCGTCGTCCACGCCGTCGTCGGGCACGGGTTCCTGCTCGGTCATCCGGCCTCGTCCTGCTCGGCGGCCCAGCGCTGCGCGAGCGCGGCGGCCTTCGCCGCGGCCTCGGCGACCGCCTCCGTGCCGCCGTCCGCCCCGGCCGCCTTCGCCGCCGCGTATCCGACGAGGAACGTGGTCAGCGGCGCCGCCGGCCGGGCGACGCCGTGCGCGGCGTCCCGCGCGAGGTCGAGCAGCAGGGCGGTGTCGACGTCCAGGTCGATGCCCAGTTCGTCCTTGACTGCGGTGATCCATTCATCCAGCACGTTCCCATGCTCCCTGATCCGCGCACGGGCCGTGGCGATGTCCTCCCAGGTGTCGCAGTCGAACGCCGCCTCCCCGTCCGCCGTCCCGCCGACCCGGACACGGCGCAGTCCCGCCGTGACCGTCCGCAGCGGCGCCCCTTCGAGCCCTCCCCGCTCGGCGGCGACCCGCGCCAGCTCCCGCCGCAGCGCCCCGATCCGATACGCGGCGACCAAGGGCTGTTCCCGGCCGCCGGAATCGACGGCGAGTGCGACCTCGGCCCCCGCCTGCGCCACCAGTGCCGTCACGAGCCGCCGCGCGGCCGCACCGTCGAAGAACGGCAGGTCGGCGGAGAGAACGAGCAGGACGGCGTGGGCATCCACATCGGCATCGGCGGCGGCGGTGGCGGCGACGGTGGAAGCCGTCTCCGCCGTGTCCTCGGCGTCCCCGCGGGGCGCGGGCGCGGTGGTGAGGCGGCGCAGGCCGGCGGCGAGCGCGGCGACGGGGCCGCCGCCGGGCGGATCTTCGCGGGTCCACTCGACGGGGCGGGCGGTGGCCCGGGGCTCGGCGACGACGATGGTGCGGCGGGCGTCGCGGCAACCCTCGAGGACCCGGTCGAGCAGGGGGCGTCCACCGACCCGTACTCCGGGCTTGTCGGCACCGCCGAGGCGCCGCGCGGCGCCGCCGGCGAGCACGATGGCGTCGTACGCGGTCGTCATCCCAGCAGTATGGTCCGTCCCCTCCGGACGGGCCCGGGGCGGGGCCGCCCGTCTCACGGAGGGAGACGGGCGGAACACGACCGGAGGGCCGCCGACGCCGGAACACGACCGGAGGGCCGCACGTCCGGTGGACCGGCCGCCCTGAGCGGCGGCCGCCCAGAGGTCCGGTTGCCCAGAGGTCCAGGTCAGGTCGCCCAGAGGTCCGGTCGCGCGGCCGCCCGGTCGGATCGAACGTGTCCGGGACCCGGCGTGGGGTTGGGTCCCGGACCAGGCCGCCGGGTGCCGCCGGGGCCCCGTGCCCCGGCCGGCGTCCGTCCCGGCGGAGTCCTGCCGAACCGGTCGGCGCGACGGCGCCGCCGGTTCACAGGGTGCGCAGCAGCACCGCCGGGTTCTCGACGCAGTCCGCCACGTAGCGCAGGAAGCCGCCGGCCGTCCCGCCGTCGCAGACCCGGTGGTCGAAGGTGAGCGAGAGCTGGACCACCTGCCGTACCGCCAGCTCACCGTGGTGGACCCACGGCTTGGGGACGATCCGTCCCACGCCGAGCATGGCCGCCTCGGGGTGGTTGATGATCGGCGTGGAGCCGTCGACCCCGAACACCCCGTAGTTGTTCAGGGTGAACGTGCCGCCGGTGAGGTCCGCCGGCGTCAGCGTCCCCTGCCGCGCCGCCTCCGTGAGCCGGGCGAACTCGGCGGTCAGCGACTCGGCCGTGCGGCCGCCCGCGTCCTTGACCACGGGCACGACCAGGCCGCGGTCGGTCTGCGCGGCGAACCCGAGGTGCACGGAGGGCAGTCGGACGATCTCCCGCGCGGCCGTGTCGACGGTGGAGTTGAGCTCCGGGAAGCGGGCCAGGGCGTGGGTGCAGATCCGGGCGAGCAGCGCGAGGACGGAGATCTTCGGTCCGCCCGCCGCGTTCATCGCCGCCCGCGCGGCCATGAGTTCGGTCGCGTCGGCGTCGACCCAGCAGGTGGCGTCCGGGATCTCCGTACGGCTGCGGGAGAGCTTGTCGGCGACGGCACCGCGCACCCCGCGCAACGGCACCCGCTCGCCGACGGCCGCCGTGGCGACGGGCGCCGTAGCGACGGGGGCGGGCACGGGCGCGGGCGCGGCGGCGGGCCGCTCCCGCGCGGCGAGGGCCGACTCGACGTCCGCGCGCAGGATCAGTCCGTCGGGTCCCGAGCCGCGGACCTGCCGCAGGTCGAGTCCCTTGTCCCGGGCCAGCTTGCGCACCAGCGGCGAGATGACGGGCACCGGCCCCACAGGCGCGGCGGGAGGAGCCGCGACGGGCGCGGCCGCGGTGACGGGCGCGGCGGTCGGCGTGTCGCGCCGCACCCGGCGGCGCCGGGCGGCGGGCCCGGCGGTGCCGTAGCCGACGAGCACGTTGCCCGAGTACTCCGAGGACACGGCGGACTCCGCGGACGCCCCGGTCTTCCCGGCGCTGGCGGCCGCGCGGTCGGAGCCCCGCGCACCGCCGGAGGCGGAACCGGCGGCGGAGGCGGAGGCGCCGTCGCCATCCTCGGCGCCGCCGACGGCGACCGTCAGAAGGGGGGCGCCGACGGGCAGTTCGGTGCCCTCGTCGCCGAAGCGGGCGGTGACCACGCCTCCGTAGGGGCAGGGCACCTCCACCATCGCCTTGGCCGTCTCGACCTCGACGACCGGCTGGTCGATGGCGACGACGTCGCCGACGTCGACGAGCCAGCGCACGATCTCGGCCTCGGTGAGCCCCTCACCGAGGTCGGGCAGCTTGAATTCGAGCACCTGGGCCATCAGCTGCCCGCCTCCCACTGGAGACGCGCGACCGCGTCGAGGACCCGGTCCACGCCCGGCAGATGGTGCCGTTCCAGCATCGGCGGCGGGTAGGGGATGTCGAAGCCCGCGACCCGCAGCACCGGCGCCTCCAGGTGGTGGAAGCAGCGCTCGGTGACCCGGGCGGCGATCTCTCCGCCGGGGCCGCCGAATCCGGCCGACTCGTGCACGACGACGGCCCGGCCGGTGCGCTTCACGGACGCGCAGACGGTCTCGTCGTCGAAGGGCACGAGCGAGCGCAGGTCGACGACCTCCAGGTCCCAGCCCTCCGCCTGGGCGGCCTCGGCGGCCTCCATGCAGACCGGCAGGGAGGGGCCGTAGGTGATGAGGGTGGCGCTGGTGCCGCGGCGGCGCACGACCGCTTTCCCGATCGGTTCGACGGCGGTCGGCGCCTCCGGCGACCAGTCGGCCTTCGACCAGTACAGCCGCTTGGGCTCCAGGAAGACGACGGGGTCGTCGGAGGCGATGGCGGCGCGCAGCAGCCCGTAGGCGTCCTCGACCGTGGCCGGGGTGACGACGTGGAGACCGGGCGTCGCCATGTAGTACGCCTCGGAGGAGTCGCTGTGGTGCTCGACGCCGCCGATGCCGCCGCCGTACGGCACGCGGACCGTGATCGGCATCGGCATCGCGCCGCGGGTGCGGTTGCGCATCCGGGAGACATGGCTGATCAGCTGCTCGAACGCCGGGTAGGCGAAGGCGTCGAACTGCATCTCCACGACCGGCCGAAGCCCGTACATGGCCATGCCGACGGCCGTGCCGAGGATGCCCGCCTCGGCCAGCGGCGTGTCGGTGCAGCGGTCCTCGCCG
This sequence comes from Streptomyces sp. NPDC126499, assembly GCF_040302485.1. Classification (NCBI taxonomy): domain Bacteria; kingdom Bacillati; phylum Actinomycetota; class Actinomycetes; order Kitasatosporales; family Streptomycetaceae; genus Streptomyces; species Streptomyces sp. NPDC126499. The sequence continues at coordinate 34,862 of NZ_JBEOUO010000006.1, forward strand.
AACTCCTTGGCGAGGCCGTCGGTGACCCGGAAGACGCCGCCGAGGGTGCCGACGTCCTCTCCCATCACGTGGACGGTGGGGTCCTCGGCCATCGCGTCGCGCATGGCGCGCTGGAGCGCCTGCGCCATGGTGGCGGGCTTGGCGGCGGCCTTGGCGGCCGGCCGCGCGGTGGCGTGGGTGGTCATCCCGCCTCGCTCTCGGCGTCGAGCTCCGCCCGCAGCTGCGCCGCCTGCTCGCGCAGCTGCGCGGTCTTCTCGGCGTACACGTGGGCGAACAGGTCCATCGGGTCGAGCACGGGGTCGGCGTTCATCCGCTCGCGCAGCCGGGCCGCCATCGTCTCGGCTTCCTCGGCGGCCGCGCGGCGGCCGTCCTCGTCGAGCAGTCCGCGCTCGGTCAGCTCCCGCTCCAGGATCAGGATGGGGTCGTGCGCCCGCCAGGTCTCGACCTCGGCCTCGCCGCGGTAGCGGGTGGCGTCGTCGGCGTTGGTGTGGGCGTCGATCCGGTAGGTGACGGCCTCGACGAGGGTGGGGCCGCCGCCGCGCCGGGCGCGGGCCACGGCCTCGGTGAGCACCTGGTGGACGGCGACGGCGTCGTTCCCGTCGACGAGCCGGCCGGGCATTCCGTAGCCGACGGCCTTGTGGGCCAGGGAAGGGGCCGCGGTCTGCTTGGCGAGCGGCACGGAGATCGCGAAGCCGTTGTTCTGCACGAGGAAGACCACGGGGGCCTGCCACACGGCGGCGAAGTTCAGCGCCTCGTGGAAGTCGCCCTCGCTGGTGCCGCCGTCGCCGACCATGGCGAGCGCGACGACGTCGTCGCCCTTCAGGCGGGCGGCGTGCGCGAGGCCCACGGCGTGCGGGAGCTGGGTGGCGAGCGGGGTGCTCAGCGGCGCCACGCGGTGCTCGTGCGGGTCGTAGCCGGTGTGCCAGTCGCCGCGCAGCAGGGTCAGGGCCTGCACCGGGTCGACGCCACGGGCGACGGCCGCCAGCGTGTCGCGGTAGGAGGGGAAGAGCCAGTCCCGCTCCTCCAGGGCCAGCGCGGCGGCGACCTCGCAGGCCTCCTGGCCGGTCGTGGAGGGGTAGACGGCGAGCCGGCCCTGCTTGGTGAGGGCGGTCGCCTGCGCGTTGTACCGACGGCCCCGGACGAGCTCCCGGTAGAGCCGGCGCAGCAGCTCCGGGTCGGCGTCGGCCACCGCGTCCGTGCCGAGCACGCGCAGCGGCTCGGGCTCCGGCAGCAGCGGGGCGGGATCGGTGCGCGGCTGCCATGCCGGGGGCGGAGTGGGCCGGTAGGCACGGGCGGCACCGGGGGGCTCTTGGACTGTCGAACTGCGCTGTTGCAACGAGTCCACCTCCTCGTGGGAGCGGGCATAAGACCCGAAGGCGGGTGGCGCGGAATGTGGCGCGCCTCACCTACCGATTGTTCGGTCGTGGAGGCATTTTGGCTACAGGCGCCTCCAGCCTGTGGACAAACGGTTCTCCACAGCCTGGGATGGATGCAGGTCGTCCACGGGAGAAAGGCGGGGGGACATGGCGGATGAACAAATGGCCGACGTCGAGGAGCAGGCGGACACCGAGCCGTTGAACACGCCCCTGAACGCGCCCCCGGGCGCCGCCCGCCCGGCGGGGTCGCCGCCCGGCCCTGCCATGGTCTCGCCGATGCCGCCGGCCCGCCCGCTGGACGCCATCGACCGTGACATCCTGCGGCTGCTCCAGGCCGACGGACGGGCCTCGGTGCGTTCGGTGGCCGAGCGGGTCCATGTGTCGCGCGCCAACGCGTACGCGCGGATCAACCGTCTCATCGACGACGGGGTGATCCGGGGCTTCGGCGCCCGCGTCAACCACGAGCGCGCGGGCCACGGCGCCTCCGCCTACATCACGCTCAAGATCGTCCAGAACTCGTGGCGCACGGTGCGCGAACAGCTCCAGGCCCTGCCGGGCGCCGCGCACATCGCCCTGGTCAGCGGCGATTTCGACGTCCTGCTGCTCGTCCACACCCCGGACAACCGGACCCTGCGCGAGCTGGTGCTCACCCGGCTCCAGTCCATCCCGGAGGTCCTGTCCACCCGCACCCTGCTCGTCTTCGAGGAGACCGACCTCGACCCGGACCCGGACCGCCGCGGCTGACGGCCCGACGGGGCTGAGGGGGCTGACGGGGCTGACGGAGAACGCCAGAGCCCGGCCGGGGTCGCCCCGGCCGGGCTCCTTGCCGCGACGAACCGGCTCAGCGGGCCGTGCGCAGCCCGTCGAAGGCGAGGTGGACGACGGTGTCCGCCAACTGGTCCCGGTCCGTCGTGGCGTCGGGATGCGGCCGGTACCACTCCACCAGCGAGTTGATCATGCCGAAGAGCAGCCGGGTGGCGAGCCGGATGTCCACGTCCGCCCGCAGGTCGCCGTCGGCCGCCGCGGCCTTCAGGAGATCGGCCACCCGGTGGTCGAACTCGCGGCGCCGCTCCAGGGCCCACCGCTCGGTCGTCGTGTTGCCCCGCACGCGCAATAGCAGCGTCACGTACGGCAGCTCGGCGATCAGCACGTCGACGGTGCGCCGGGTCACGTACTCGACCCGCTCGATCGCCCGGCCGCGCCCGGCGGCCGGCTCGTCCAGGATCGCGAAGAGCCCGTCGAGCGCCCGGCTGACGGCCCGCCGCAGCAGCTCCTCCTTGCCGGACACGTGGTGGTAGATCGACGACTTGGAGATCCCCGCCGCCTTGGACAGGTGCTCCATGGAGGTGCCGTCGTAGCCGCGCTCGTTGAAGACCCGGACGGCCACCTGGAGCAGCGTCTCGGGCGTGTACGTGTCGCGTCGCGCGGTGGTCATCTGGTCTCCTCGGCCGGCTCGGCGTAGCCCCGGCGCGCGAGGGCGACGCTCGGCGCGTATCGCCCGGTCGGGTACCGCTTGTGCATCTGCAGCAGCAGGGAGCAGAGCCGCCGGAAACCGGCCTTCTCGCCCCACTCCAGCGGGCCGGCCGGGTAGTTGACCCCGAGCCGCATCGCGGTGTCGACGTCCTCCGCGGTGGCGACGCCCCGTTCGACGGCGTCGGCCGCGAGGTCCACCAGCATCGCGACCGTACGGGCCACGATCATGCCGGGCACGTCCCCGATGACGGAGACCTGCTTGCCCAGCGCCTGGAAGAGACCCACCGCCTCGGCGAGTGCCTCGTCCGGGATGCCCTCACGGGCCGAGACGACGATCCGGCCCGCCGCCGCGTAGTCGAGCGCCAGGTCGAAGTGGACGATCTTCTCCGCGGGGCGTTCGAAGGAGGTCCTGCCGTCCGCGAGGCGGAGCAGGGCGCCGCCCGGCAGCTCGATGCCGCCGGTCTCGCCCTCCTCGCGCGCGACGCCGATGCCGGCCTCCTCGAAGAGCCCGACCAGCTGCTCGGCCGGTCCGAGGTCGCCGCGGACGGTGATCCGCTCGGGGGCCTTGGCCGGGGCCGCGGTGTGCGGCTCGGGCCGCCCGGCGCCTTCCGCGTACGAGAACCAGCCCTGCCCCGACTTGCGGCCGAGCCGTCCCGACTCGACGAGCCGGCGCTGCGCGAGCGACGGCGTGAACTTGGGGTCCTGGTGGAAGGAGTCCCACACGGACCGGGTCACGGCCTCGTTGACGTCCTGGCCGATGAGGTCGGTCAGCTCGAAGGGGCCCATCCGGAAGCCGCCGGACTCGCGCAGGGCCGCGTCGATCGTCGCGGGGTCGGCGACGCCCTCCTCGTAGACCCGCAGGGCCTCCGCGTAGAACGGGCGGGCGATCCGGTTCACGATGAAGCCGGGGGTGTCGGTGCAGCGCACCGGCGTCTTGCCCCAGCGCCTGGCCGTCTCGTACGCGCGCGTGGCGGTCGCCGGGTCGGTGGCGAAGCCGCTGACGACCTCGACCAGCGGCAGCAGCGGCGCCGGGTTGAAGAAGTGCAGGCCGACGAAGCGGCCCGGCAGCCGCAGCCCTCCCGCGATGGCGGTGACGGACAGCGAGGACGTGTTGGTGGCGAGGACGGTGTCCGCGCCCACGACGTCCTCGAGGTCCGCGAAGAGCTGCTGCTTCACGGGGAGCCGTTCGACGATCGCCTCGACGACCAGGGCGGCGTCGGCGAGCTCGGCGAGCGCGTCCGCCGCGTGCAGCCGCGCCAGCGCGGCGTCCCGCTCCGCCGCGTCCAGCCGGCCCTTCTCGACGAGCCGGTCCAGGCGGCCCGCGACGGCGTCCACGGCCTCGGCGGCCCGGCCGGGGGCGCTGTCGTAGAGCCGCACGGGGTGGCCCGCGAGCAGGGCGACCTGGGCGATGCCCTGGCCCATGGTGCCCGTGCCGACGACGGCGACGGCGCGGCTCGGATCGACGGGTCCGGCCGCGTCGGCCGACGGCTCGTCGCTCCCCGGGCGGACGTTCGCGTTGGCGGTCATAGGAGTGATCCTCCCCGATGGGTTTTCCACAGGATCGACGGACCCCCTTGTCCCGACCGATCGTTCGGTTACTCTAACTCCGTACGCGTCTCCCTGCCCAGCTCGACGAGGAGTTGGTCCATCCATGGCCACCGCTCAGCTGACCACCGACCGTCTGGCCGAGAAGCACCGGTCCACGCTCGACCAGGCCCTCGCCACGATCCGCACCCGCGCCTACTGGTCTCCGTATCCGGAGCACCCCAAGGCCTACGGGGAGAACGGCTCGCTGGACGCCGCGGCCGGCCTCGCCGCCTACCAGGACCTGCTCGGCAAGCGCTTCGAGCTCGACCAGCCCGGCACCGACGGCTGGACCGGCGGCGAGATCTCGCCCTACGGCCCGGCGCTCGGCGTCGAGTATCCGCACGCCGACATCGACGTGCTGCTGCCCGCCATGCGCGCGGGCACGGCCGCGTGGCGCGACGCCGGACCCGAGACCCGCGCCCTGGTGTGCCTGGAGATCCTCGCCCGGATCTCCGCCCGCACCCACGAGTTCGCGCACGCGGTCATGCACACCAGCGGCCAGGCGTTCATGATGGCCTTCCAGGCCGGCGGCCCCCACGCCCAGGACCGTGGCCTGGAGGCCGTGGCGTACGCGTACGAGGAGCAGACCCGCACCCCGGCCGGCCGCGCCGCCTGGTCGAAGCCGCAGGGCAAGCGGGACCCGCTGGAGCTCAGCAAGGAGTTCACGCCGGTCGGCCGCGGCATCGGCCTGGTCATCGGCTGCAACACCTTCCCGACGTGGAACGGCTACCCGGGCCTGTTCGCCTCCCTCGCCACCGGCAACCCGGTGCTGGTCAAGCCGCACCCGCGCGCCGTCCTGCCGCTGGCCCTCACGGTCCGCGTCGCCCGCGAGGTCCTGGCCGAGGCCGGATTCGACCCCAACCTGGTGGCGCTGGCCGCCGAGCGTCCCGGCGAGGGCATCGCCAAGACCCTGGCCGTGCGCCCCGAGATCCGCATCATCGACTACACCGGCTCCACCGCCTTCGGCGACTGGCTGGAGGCCAACGCCCGCCAGGCGCAGGTCTACACGGAGAAGGCCGGTGTCAACACGGTCGTCGTCGACTCCACCGACGACTACAAGGGCATGCTCGCCAACCTGGCCTTCTCGCTGTCCCTGTACAGCGGCCAGATGTGCACCACCCCGCAGAACCTGCTGATCCCCCGCGACGGCATCACCACCGACCAGGGCCCGAAGTCGTACGACGAGGTGGTCGCCGACCTCGCCGCCGCGGTCGGCCGCCTGCTCGGCGACGACGCCCGGGCCAACGCGCTGCTCGGCGCGCTGGTCAACCCGGACGTCAAGGCCCGCCTGGAGGCCGCGGCGGACCTGGGCGAGGTGGCGCTCGCCTCCCGCGAGGTCGCGAACCCGGAGTTCCCGGACGCCGTGGTGCGCACCCCGGTCATCGTGAAGCTGGACGGCTCCAAGCCGGACTCCGAGGCCGCCTACTTCTCCGAGTGCTTCGGCCCGGTCTCCTTCGCCGTCCAGGTCGACTCGACCGCCGACGCCCTGGAGCTGCTGCGCCGCACGGTCCGCGAGAAGGGCGCCATGACGGTCGGCGCCTACACCACCTCCGCCGACACCGAGCGCGCGATCGAGGAGGTCTGCCTGGAGGAGTCGGCCCAGCTCTCGCTGAACCTCACGGGCGGTGTGTACGTCAACCAGACCGCCGCCTTCTCCGACTTCCACGGCTCGGGCGGCAACCCCGCCGCCAACGCCGCCCTGTGCGACGGAGCCTTCGTCTCCAACCGCTTCCGCGTGGTGGAGGTCCGCCGCCAGGCCTGACACGCAGACCCGGGGGAGGCCCGGCCCGGCCCACGGGCCGGGCCGGCCTCGACGGTGGTCGTCAGGACGTCAGCGTCCCCTGACGCCCCCGCCGAGGGTCCCGGTCCGTCAGCCGATCTCCGCGTACCGCTGCACCCACGCGTGCATCGCGATCGCCGCCGCCGCGCCCGCGTTGATCGACCGCGTCGAACCGAACTGGGCGATCGAGCAGACCATCTCCGCCCGCGCCCGCGCCTCCTCCGTGAGGCCGGGACCCTCCTGGCCGAACAGCAGCACACACCGCCGCGGCAGCACCGTCCGCTCCAGCGGCACGGCGCCCGGCAGGTTGTCGATGCCGATGATCGGCAGGCCCTCGGCCGCCGCCCACGCGGTCAGCGCCTCGGTGTCCGGGTGGTGGCGTACGTGCTGGTAGCGGTCGGTGACCATCGCCCCGCGCCGGTTCCAGCGCCGTCGGCCCACGATGTGGATCTCCTTCGCCAGGAAGGCGTTGGCCGTCCGCACCACCGAACCGATGTTGAAGTCGTGGCTCCAGTTCTCCACCGCCACGTGGAAGTCGTGGCGCCGGGTGTCCAGGTCCGCCACGATCGCCTCGCGCGTCCAGTACCGGTAGCGGTCGACGACATTGCGCCGGTCGCCGCCGGCCAGCAGCTCGGGGTCGTAGCGCTCGCCGCGCGGCCACGGCTCGGGATGCGGCCCGACGCCGACCTCGGGGCCGTACCCCTCGTCGTACTGGATCGGCTCGCCGCCCTTGACCGGCACGGGCTGTTCTTCGGTGGTGCTCACCCGACGAGGGTACGGGGACCGTGCGCGTCACCCGAACGGCTCTGCTCGGGCACCGTCGCGTCCGGCGGCGTCCGCCGCAGCACCCGGTCGCGACCGCGCGCCACGCGCGCGCCCAGCCACACCAGGAACGCCGTCGGCAGGAAGACCGCGTCCGCGGCGATCATCGCGAGCGAGAAGAACGGCAGGCCGAGCAGCACGGCGATGCCCGCGTGCTCCAGCATCATCGCCGCGAGCAGGACGTTCTTGACCTTGCGGTTGAAGAGCGTGAACGGGAACGCGACCTGCACGATCACCGTGCCGTAGGTCAGCAGCAGCACGATCAGCCCGCTCGCGCCCAGCAGGTCGGACAGGGCGGGCCAGGGGGAGAAGTAGTCGAGCTTGAGCGGGTAGTAGAGCGCCGTGCCGTCCTGCCAGCGCGAGCCCTGGACCTTGTACCAGCCCGCCGTGGCGTAGATCAGGCAGACCTCGGCCATGATCACGACGAGGGTGGCGTTGTGGGCGAGGTTGGCCACCACGTCGAGGAGGGTGCGCGGCTCGTCGGAGGCGTACCGGCTCACCAGCCACCACAGCCCCTGCCCCAGCCACAGCATCCACAGCAGCACCAGCAGCCACCACTCGCCGGTGGTGCCGGAGAAGAAGGTGGCGGCCATCAGGAAGCCGCCGAGCACGGTCCACAGCAGCGGCCCGGTGATCCCGCCGTCGCCGCGGCCGCGCGCGGCGCGCCGGGCGTCGAGCGACCAGACCTGCGCGCAGCGGGTGAGGACGAGGTAGAGCGCCATCAGGTGGATGACGTTGTCGCCTCCGTCGCCCATGAAGATGGAGCGGTTCTGCAGCGAGAGCACACCGGCCATGAAGACCACGGAGACGGCCCGGATGTGCCAGCCGAGCAGCATGAGGAGGGAGGAGAGCACGGCGAGGCCGTAGACGACCTCGAACCAGAGCCGGCCGTCCGACCACATCAGCACCGTGAAGGCGTTGTTGTCGGTGATCAGCCGGTGGCCCATGTCCCAGGACCAGGGGCCGTCGGGGCCGTACAGCTCCAGCCGGTGGGGCCACTCGCGCAGCAGGAAGAGCAGCCAGGTGAAGGAGAAGCCGATGCGGACGATCGCGGTCTGGTAGGGGCCGAGGGCGTTCGCCGTGACCTTCTGGACGGCGGCGGCGAGCCGCCGGTCGAAGGGGACGCGGGGCCGCTCGGCGGCGGGTGTACGGCTCATCGGACGGCCTCCGTGCCCTTCGTGGCGCCGGACCGGGCGGCGGTCGCGTTCCCGGACCCGGCGTCGGCTCCGGCGCCGGCTCCGGTCGCGGCGGGGCGGTCGGCGGGGGTGATCCGCCACCAGGGCGCGGCGCGGAAGACCGGTGCCGTGTCGACCTTCTCGTTGGTCCACGCGGGTGCGGGCACTCCCCGGGTGGCCGAGCGCAGCTGGATCTTCTCGATGGTGCCGCCGAGCGCCCGCTCGTCGAGGCGCAGGAGCACGATCCGCCGCATGTACTGCTCGGACAGCTCGCCGCGCAGCCCGTTGGGGCGGTGGTCGTCGGTGTGCGAGTTGAGGTAGAAGTCCCAGGCCCGGCGCAGCTCGTTCTGCGCGGTGTGGCTGGGCAGGAGGCTGCCGCGGATCCGCGCCGCGTCCTGGGCGGACAGGTCGATCCAGCCGGTGGTGGTGCGGCCGCCGTCCGCGCCGGTGATCTCGGCGCGGACCTCGACGGAGATGTTCTGCTGGAGCGGGTTGGGCGCGAAGAGCTTCCAGTTCTGCTCGAACTCGGGGTAGACCCAGTCGTCGACGGCTTCGCCGTGCCTCTTGGTCAGCGTGTTCGAGGGCGCGACGTGCAGGAAGACCATCGCCAGGTGGACGCAGGCGAAGACGCCGAGGACGGCGAGGGCGACGGCCGCGACCACCTGATACGGCATGGACAGCGCCGCGATCCCGGTCCTGGGTCCCTCCGCCACCCGTTCGGGCGTACCGCCCGGGTCGGACCCGTCCGGGCCCCCGTCGTCGTACGAGTCCATCGCGCCCCGCTCCCGCTCATACCTCAGCAGTTATCCACAGGGTTGACACCATACGGGCCGTCGAACGACCATTGAAGTCATTCAACCGAACGATCGGTCGGTAGGGGGTCCGATGACCGCAGGTACGGCAGAGACGACGACAGCGACAGCGGGGACGGAGGCGTCCCGGGCCGCCCTCGAAGCGGTGTTCGACGCCGCCGTCGCCGCCGACGAGCGCATCGAGCCCCGCGACTGGATGCCCGACGCCTATCGGGCGGGCCTGATCCGCCAGATCGCCCAGCACGCCCACTCCGAGATCATCGGCATGCAGCCCGAGGCCAACTGGATCACCCGCGCGCCCAGCCTGCGGCGCAAGGCGATCCTCATGGCCAAGGTCCAGGACGAGGCCGGCCACGGCCTGTACCTGTACAGCGCGGCCGAGACCCTCGGCGCCAGCCGCGACGAGCTCCTCGACAAGCTCCACTCCGGCCGCCAGAAGTATTCGTCGATCTTCAACTACCCCACGCTGACCTGGGCCGACGTCGGCGCCATCGGCTGGCTCGTCGACGGCGCCGCCATCACCAACCAGGTCCCCCTCTGCCGCTGCTCCTACGGGCCCTACGCCCGCGCGATGGTCCGGGTCTGCAAGGAGGAGTCCTTCCACCAGCGCCAGGGGTACGAGGCGCTGCTCGCCCTCTCCCGCGGCACCGAGGCCCAGCACGCCATGGCCCAGGACGCGGTGAACCGCTGGTGGTGGCCCTCGCTGATGATGTTCGGCCCGCCGGACGACGAGTCGACCCACTCCGCCCAGGCGATGGCGTGGAAGATCAAGCGCCACTCCAACGACGAGCTGCGCCAGCGCTTCGTCGACATCGCCGCCCCCCAGGCCGAGAGCCTCGGCCTCACCCTCCCCGACCCCGACCTGAAGTGGAACGAGGAGCGCGGGCACTACGACTTCGGCCCCATCGACTGGGCCGAGTTCTGGGACGTCCTCAAGGGCAACGGCCCGTGCAACGAGCAGCGGCTGAGCAAGCGCCGCCAAGCACACGAGGACGGCGCCTGGGTCAGGGACGCCGCCGCGGCGTACGCACAGAAGCACCAGAAGCAGACCGGGCAGCCCGGACACCATTCCGGAGATCAGACCGAGCACCCGGCCGGAGACCAGGCCGGCCACGACACCGGCCACACGGCCGCACCGCACACGGACGGGGAGGCACGCGCATGACCACCGACGGATGGCCGCTGTGGGAGGTGTTCGTGCGCTCGCGCCGCGGACTGTCCCACACCCACGCCGGCAGCCTGCACGCCCCGGACGCCGAAATGGCCCTGCGCAACGCCCGCGACCTCTACACCCGGCGCAACGAGGGCGTGTCCATCTGGGTCGTCCCCTCCGCCGCCATCACCGCCTCCTCGCCCGACGAGAAGGACCCCTTCTTCGAGCCCTCCGCGGACAAGCCCTATCGCCACCCGACCTTCTACGAGATCCCGGACGGGGTGAAGCACCTGTGACCGGCCACACCACCACCGTCCCGGCCGCGACGCTCGCCCTCGGCGACGACGCCCTCGTCCTCGCCCAGCGCCTGGGGGAGTGGGCCGGCAGTGCCCCCGTCCTCGAAGAAGAGGTCGCCCTCGCCAACATCGCGCTCGACCTCCTCGGCCAGGCCCGCGTCCTGCTCTCCCTCGTCGGCGACGAGGACGAACTCGCCTACCTCCGCGAGGAACGCGCCTTCCGCAACTGCCAGCTCGTCGAGCAGCCCAACGGCGACTTCGCCCACACCATCGCCCGCCAGCTGTACTTCTCCACCTACCAGCGGCTCCTGTACGGGCGGCTCGCCGCCACCGAAGGCCCCCTCGCCGGACTCGCCGCCAAGGCCGTCAAGGAAGTCGCCTACCACCAGGACCACGCCGAGCACTGGACCCTGCGCCTCGGCGACGGCACCGACGAGAGCCACCGGCGGATGCAGCAGGCCTGCGACGCCCTGTGGCGGTACACCGGCGAGCTGTTCCAGCCCCTCGACGGCCTGGACCTCGACACCGAGGCCATGGAGCGCGCCTGGCTCGACTCCGTCACCGCCGTCCTCGACAAGGCCACCCTCACCGTCCCCACCGGCCCGCGCACCGGCGCCTGGAGCGCCGGCGCCGGCCGGCAGGGACTGCACACCGAGTCCTTCGGCCGCATGCTCGCCGAGATGCAGCACCTGCACCGCAGCCACCCGGGGGCGTCATGGTGACCGGCACGCCGGCCACGGCCGCCACCCCGCTCGAAGAGGAACTGGCCCGGATCGCCGGCGCCGTCCCCGACCCCGAGCTGCCCGTCCTCACCCTCGCCGAACTCGGCGTCGTCCGCGGCGTCCACGTCCACGGCCCCGGCCGTGTCGAGGTCGAGCTCACCCCCACCTACACCGGCTGCCCCGCCATCGAGGCGATGTCCTCCGACATCGAGCACGCCCTGCACGAGCACGGCGTGCCCGACGTCACCGTCGTCACCGTCCTCAGCCCCGCCTGGTCGACGGACGACATCACCGAGGAAGGACGCCGCAAACTCGCCGAGTTCGGCATCGCCCCGCCCCGCCCCCAGGGCCCGGCCGGCGGACCGGTCCCGCTCACCCTGGCGATCCGCTGCCCCCACTGCGGCTCCACCGACACCGAACTCCTCAGCCGCTTCTCCTCCACCGCGTGCAAGGCACTGCGCCGCTGCACCACCTGCCGTGAACCGTTCGACCACTTCAAGGAGTTGTAGATGCCGTCCCCCAGCGCCGCACGGGCCGGGTTCCATCCGCTCCGCGTGAGCGAGGTCGAGCAGCTCACCGACGACTCCGTGGCCGTCACCTTCGCCGTCCCGCCCGAGCTGCGCGAGGCCTTCCGCCACATCCCCGGCCAGCACCTCGCCCTGCGCCGCACCGGGCCGGACGGCACGGAGATCCGCCGCACGTACTCGATCTGCGCCCCCGCCGCGGCCGAGGGCGAGACCCCCGTCCTGCGGGTCGGCATCCGCCTCGTCGACGGCGGCGAGTTCTCCACCTACGCCCTCAAGGAACTCGCCGTGGGCGACACCGTCGAGGTCATGGAGCCGATGGGCCGCTTCACCCTCGCCCCCCGCCCCGGACACTTCGCGGCCGTCGTCGGCGGCAGCGGCATCACCCCGGTCCTGTCGATGGCCGCCACCCTGCTCGCCCGCGAGCCCGAGGCCCGCTTCTGCCTCGTGCGCAGCGACCGCACCGCGGCCTCCACGATGTTCCTCGACGAGGTCGCCGACCTCAAGGACCGCTTTCCGGACCGCTTCCAGCTCGTCACCGTGCTCTCCCGCGAGGAGCAGCAGTCCGGACTCCCCTCCGGGCGCCTCGACCGCGAGCGGCTCACCACCCTGCTGCCGACCCTCCTCCCGGTCGGCGAGGTCGACGGCTGGTTCCTGTGCGGCCCCTTCGGCCTCGTGCAGAACGCCGAACAGGCCCTGCGCGAGCTCGGCGTCGACCGCGGCCGCATCCACCAGGAGATCTTCCACGTCGACGACGGCTCCGCCCCCGCCCCGCCCCGGGCGGCCGACGCACCGGCCCACGCCACGCTGACCGCGACCCTGCACGGCCGGTCCGGCAACTGGCCCGTCCAGCAGGGCGAGACACTCCTGGAGACCGTGCTGCGCGCCCGGGCGGACGCCCCGTACGCCTGCAAGGGCGGAGTGTGCGGCACCTGCCGCGCCTTCCTCGTCTCCGGCGAGGTGCGGATGGACCGCAACTTCGCCCTGGAGGCCGAGGAGACCGACGCCGGCTACGTGCTCGCCTGCCAGTCCCACCCCGCCACACCGGAGGTCGAGCTCGACTTCGACCGCTGACCGGCGCCGCCCGCCCATTCCCTTCCGGTAGAACCTGTTCTATCTTGACGGTCCGTCAGATCGCAGCGGAGCGCCACCGGGAGGGACGGGACAGTGGACTTCACCTTCACCGAGGAACAGCAGGCGGCCGCCCAAACGGCCAAGGCCGTCTTCGCCGACGTCCCACCCGACGCCGTACCCAGCCCCGCCCTCACCCCGGGCGCGGTCGCCGACGACCTCGACCGCGCCCTCTGGGCCCGACTCGCCGACACCGACCTGCTCGGCCTCGTCCTCGACCCCGCCCACGGCGGCGCGGGACTCGACGCCATCGCACTCTGCCTCGTGCTGCGCGAATCAGCCCGCGCCCTCGCCCGCGTCCCCCTCCTCGAAACCAGCGCGGTCGCCCTCACCCTCCAGCACCACGCCCCCACCGAAACCGCCGACGCCCTGCTCCCCCGCGTCACCCGCGGCGAACTCGTCCTCACCGCCGCCGCCCACGGCCGCACCGGCCACGACCCGGCCCCCCTCGCCGTCACCGCCCACCGCGACCGCACCGGCTGGACCCTCGACGGCCACACCGGCAGCGTCCCCTGGGCCCACCAGGCCGACCGCATCGCCGTCCCCGCGCACACCCCCGACGGCCGCACCGTCCTCGCCCTGCTGCCCCGCACCCACATCGGCCTCACCCTCGCCGACCAGTACGGCACCCACGGCGAACTCCTCGCCGCACTCCACCTCGACGACGTCCACCTCGACACGGCCGACGTCATCGACACCCCCGGCGCCTGGGAAGAACTCCACGCACTCCTCACCACCGGAACGTGTGCCCTCGCCCTCGGCCTCGGCGAACAGGTCCTCACCATGACCAGCCGGTACACCGGCACGCGCGAGCAGTTCGGCCACCCCGTGGCCACCTTCCAGGCCGTCGCCGTCCAGGCAGCCGACCGCTACATCGACCTGCGCGCCATGGAAGTCACCCTCTGGCAGGCCGCCTGGCGCCTCACCACCACCACCGGCGGCCCACTGCCCGCCGGCGCGGACATCACCGTCGCCAAGATCTGGGCATCGGAAGGCGTACGCCGCGTCGTCCAGACCGCCCAGCACCTCCACGGCGGCTTCGGCGCGGACACCGACTACCCCCTGCACCGCTACCACGCCTGGGCCAAGCACCTCGAACTCTCACTCGGCCCCGCCGCCGCCCACGAGGAGGAACTCGGCGACCTCCTCGCCGCCCACCCCCTCGCCTGACCCGCGCCTACAGCACGTACGCCGGGCTTCCGTCGTCCGTCACCATCGGACGCCCGGCACCGTCCCACGCCAGCATCCCGCCGTCCACGTTGACCGCGTCGATGCCCTGCCCCACCAGATACTGCGTGACCTGCGCCGAACGGCCGCCCACCCGGCACATCACATACGCCCGCCGCCCGTCGGCCACGGCCTCTGTGACCTCACCGAACCGCGCCACGAACTGGCTCATCGGAACGTGCAGCGCACCCTCGACATGACCGGCCGCCCACTCGTCGTCCTCACGGACATCCAGCACCAGGGCATCGGCCGGCACCGAAGCCACGTCGACCGACGGCAGCGGGGCGAAATTCATGGACCAGGCCTCTCTCGGGGAAAACTCCGCGCCCACTCGGGCGCACCACCATCGAACCTACTGCAACGGGCCTTCCCGCCTACGCCACGAGCGCCGCGAGCTCCGCCTCACGCTCGGCGACCTGCGCGAGCAACTGCTCGGCGATCTCCTCCAGCAGCCGGTCCGGGTCGTCCGGCGCCATCCGCAGCATCGCGCCGATCGCGCTCTCCTCCAGTTCCCGCGCGACCAGCGACAGCATCTCCTTGCGGTGCGCCAGCCACTCCAGACGCGCGTACAGCTCCTCGGCCTCGCTCAGCCGCGACTCCGGCACCGGTCCCGCCGCCCACTCCTCGGACAGCTCCCGCAGCAGACCCTCGTCCCCACGGGCGTAGGCCGCGTTCACCCGCGTGATGAACTCATCGCGCCGCTTGCGCTCGTCCTCGTCCCGCGCGAGATCCGGATGCGCCTTGCGTGCCAGATCCCGGTACAGCTTGCGGACCTCGTCCGACGGCCGGACCCGCTTCGGCGGCTGCACCGGCCGATCCGTCAGCATCGCCGCCGCCTCCGCGGACAGCCCGTCGGAGTCGACCCAGTCGTGGAACAGCTCCTCCACCCCGGGCATCGGCATGACCGCGGCCCGCGCCTCCTGCGCCCGCCGCACGTCCTCGGGATCCCCGGTACGCGCCGCCCTGGCCTCAGCGATCTGCGCGTCCAGCTCGTCGAGACGCGCGTACATCGGGCCGAGCTTCTGATGGTGCAGGCGGGAGAAGTTCTCCACCTCGACCCGGAAGGTCTCCACCGCGATCTCGAACTCGATCAGAGCCTGCTCGGCCACCCGCACAGCCTGATCAAGCCGCGCCTCCGGCCGCTCACCCTCGGGCCGCGCGTCCGCGGACCGGTCACCATCAGGCTGCTCACCATCGGTCCGATCACCGCCGAACCGTGCGTCCGCGGACCGGTCACCATCAGCACGGTCACCATCGGGCCGTGCGTCCTCGGCCCGCTCGCCCTGGGGCCGCTCCTCGGACCCGTCACCCACGCCCTGGTCCACGCTCACGTCCACGCCCGTCCACGTCCTCGTTCCGGCTCGTCCCGTCCAGCCTACGGTCCCCCGGGGGGCCTCCCCCCCTCCCTCCCCCTCCCCCCTCCCCTCCCTCCCCGAAGACATCACACAGGACGGCGCCCGGTCCGAGACCCCCACCCGCCTCGTACGCGCTCGTACGCCTCCCACGGGCCACGTGCAGGCCACGCACGGACCCCGCACCGACCTCGCGCGGCCTCGCGCGACGGCTCGCGCCCCGGGGCCGCTCCTCTCAGACGCCCGTTTCCGCCGCTATCCGCCCCGTGCGGATCGCCGACAGCAGATCGGCGTGGTCGGCGGTGGTGCGGTCCGCGTAGGTGACGGCGAAGGCGGTGATGGCCTCGTCGAGCTCTTCGTTCTTTCCGCAGTAGCCGGCGATCAGCCGCGGGTCCGCGCTGTGGGCGTGGGCGCGGGCGAGCAGGGCGCCGGTCATGCGGCCGTAGTCGTCGAACTGGTCGGCGGTGAGGGCGGCGGGGTCGACGCTGCCCTTGCGGTTGCGGAACTGGCGGACCTGGAAGGGCCGCCCGTCGACCGTGGTCCAGCCGAGCAGGATGTCGCTGACCACCTGCATCCGCTTCTGCCCGAGCACCACGCGCCGCCCTTCGTGCCCGGCGTCGGTCGCGGTGAAGCCGATGGTCGCGAGGTGGGGCAGCAGCGCCGAGGGGCGGGCCTCCTTGACCTGGAGGATCAGGGGTTCGCCCCGGTGGTCGAGCAGCAGCACGACATAGGAGCGGGTGCCGACGCTGCCGGTGCCGACGACGCGGAAGGCCACGTCGTGGATGGCGTACCGGGCGAGCAGCGGGAGCCGGTCCTCGGAGACGGTCTCCAGATACGGGCCGAGGGAGGCGGCGACGGCGGCCGCCTCCGCGTCGGGGACGCGGCGCAGCACCGGTGGCGCGTCGACGAAGCGTCTGCCGCCGCCCTCGTCGGCCGGGACGGCTTCGGTGGAGCGGGCCGCGAAGCGGGCGCTGGTGTTGTTGCGGGCCTTGGCCGAGACCCGTTCGAGTGTGCCTATGAGGTCGCGGGCGTCGGTGTGGGAGACGAGTTCCTCGTCGGCGATGGCGTTCCAGGCGTCGAGGGCGGGGAGCCTGGCGAGGAGGCGCATGGTGCGCCGGTAGGCGCCGACGGTGTCGAAGGCGGCGGCCCGGCAGGTGTCCTCGTCGGCGCCGGCCTCGCGTCCGGCGAGGACGAGGGAGGTGGCGAGCCGCTTGAGGTCCCATTCCCAGGGGCCGACGACGGTCTCGTCGAAGTCGTTGAGGTCGATGACGAGCCGGCCGCGTGCGTCTCCGTAGAGGCCGAAGTTGGCGGCGTGGGCGTCGCCGCATATCTGGGCGGCGATGCCGGTGACGGGGGAGCCGGTGAGGTCGTGGGCCATGAGACCGGCGGCGCCGCGGAGGAAGGCGAAGGGGCTGGCGGCCATCCTGCCGACCCTGATGAGGGTGAGGCCGGGCACGCGGCCGCGGTTGGACTCCTCGACCGCGCTGGTGGCGTCGGGCCGGTCCGCGGGCAGGTGGAGGGTGGCGTGGGCGGAGCGGGGGAGGTCCCGGCGGAGTTCCTTGCCTCGCTGTCTGGCGGTGGCGGCGGCTCCGTCGGCGGCGCGGCGGGCGAAGCCGGGTACGTGCGGCAGGCGGGCGGAGCCGGACGCGGGCTCACCGGCCGTGAACGCATCGGCTGCGGACGTGTCGGCCGTAGGGGTGACGGCCGTGGACACACCTGCCGTGGGGGAGTCGGATGTGGCCGGTCCCGCTGTGGGCGGGTCGGGCCAGGTGTGGTCGCGCTGTCCTGGTACCGCCGTGCTCGTGTCGTCCATGGGACGCCCTCCCCCGCCGTCGCTGTCCTGCCGACATCGGCTGTGTCGACTGGCCCTGACGGTACCGCCGGGTCCACGAGGCCGTCTGCCCCTGTGGACAACGGCCTGTGGACAGCTCTGTTTCGGCAGGTCAGACGGCGACCGCCTCCTCGATCTCCTCCTCCGTTTCCTGGTCGGTGCGAGGCGTTGTCCGCTCGTCGGTCCGGGTGGCGGGGTGGCGGCGGGCTTCGGTGAGGCCGGCGGTGACGGTCAGGGCGATGCCGGCGAGGAGCCAGAGGGCGAGGACGAGGACGTTGCCGCCGAGGGCGTGGCCGTCGAGGTAGACGTGGCCGCGGAGGCCTTCGACGAATCCGGCGCCGTTCCAGAAGGCGTGCAGGGAGCCGAAGAAGCCGGGCTGGAGTTCGGGCCGGTAGATGCCGCCGGAGCTGGTGAAGTTGAGCATCACGAACAGCACCATCACGCCGAGGGTGGTCCAGCGCTTGAGGAAGGTGTGGAGTCCGACGCCGATCAGCAGGACGCCGGCGCAGTAGAGCCAGGAGAGGGCCCAGACGCCGCCGAGGCCGTGGTCGACGAGGTGGAAGAGGGGGCCGGCGAAGACGGTGCCGATGAGGCTGACGACGAGGGACATGCCGGCGGCGAGAAGCGCCCTGACGCGCATGGGCAGGACGGCTCCGGCGCCGCCGATGACGGCGACGGAGGCGTAGGAGCCGATGCTGAGGGCGACGAGGAGGAAGAAGATGCCCTGTCCTGTGGGGTCGCCGGAGGCGACGGGGGCGACGTCGGTGACCTTGAGCGGGTCGCCGTGGGTGGCGGCGACCTTGGTGAAGACCTTCTCGACGGCCATCGCGCTGGTGTCGGAGGAGGCGGAGGCGACGAGGAGTTCGGGGGTGTCGGTGTCCGCGCCGGGGATGTAGGCGCCGAAGCTGGACCGGTCGCGCAGGGCGGCGGTGGCGGTGGCGCGGTCGGGGACGGTGCGGACGTCGAGGGCGCCGGCGCCCTTGTCCTGGAGGGTCTGTGCGAGGACCTGGGTCTGGGGTCCGGAGCCGACGATGTCGACGCGCAGGTCGTGGGGCTGGGGGGCGTGGAAGGCGCCGAGGTAGGCGAGGCCCATGCCGATGCACATCAGCAGGGGGGTGAGCAGGTGGCCGAGGACGTGGCGCAGTGCTCCCTTGGTGGTCGGTCCTGCGGACACGGACACCGGAACCTCCATGGTTGGCTTTTACAACTAAATTACCGTTGTACTATACAACTGATAGCGAGGGTCCGGCCAACCGACGGGTCCGGCCGTTGCGGCGACAAGGAGCGCACCATGAGCGAGGGCGCGCGGGAGACATCCCTCGACGTCATCCAGCGGGAGCTGACGGCCTTCGCCCGCCGGGCGCGAGCCGCCGCGGCCCGGCTCCACCCGGAGCTGTCGCTGGTCTCGTACACGCTGCTTGCCCACATCGACGACCGGCAGGGCTGCCGGGCCACCGATCTCGCGGCCCACTACCTGCTGGACAAGTCGACGGTCAGCCGCCAGGTCGCCGCCCTGGAGAAGCTGGGCCTGGTCGAGCGGCGGCCCGACCCCGACGACCACCGCGTCCAGGTGCTGCACCCGACGGAGGCGGGCACCCAGGTCCTCGCCTCCACCCAGGCCAGCCGCCTCGCCGCGTACGAAGAACGCCTCAAGGACTGGTCGGCCGAGGACCTCGCCGCGTTCGCGTCCTATCTGCTCCGCTACAACGCGGCGGGCGACACCGGCGCCCCCGCCGCGAAGCCCGACGCCGCCGCGAAGCCCTAGCTAGAGGCGGGCGTCCCGGGCGAGCAGCGCCGCCTGCACCCGGTTCTCGCAGTTCAGCTTGGCCAGGATCCGGCTGACATACGTCTTCACCGTGGCCTCGCTCATGTGCAGCCGCCGGCCGGCGTCGGCATTGGAGAGCCCCTCGCCCAGCAGCGCCAGGACCTCACGCTCCCGCTCGCTGAGCGCGGTCAGCCGCTGCCGGGCCTCCTCCGCGCGCGCCGCCTCCCGGCCCGAGGCGAGCTGCTCGACCACATGCCGGGTGGCAGCCGGGGAGAGATACGCGTCGCCCGCGGCAGCGGCCCGCACGGCGCGGATCAGCTCGGCCGGCGCGGTGTCCTTCAGCAGGAACCCGGCTCCGCCGTGCTCCAGTGCGCGCAGGACGTTCTCCCGCTCGCCGAAGGTCGTCAGCACGATCACCTTCGTCCCCGGCGCCGCCCGGCGCAGCTCCGGCAGGGCGGACAGGCCGTCGAGCACGGGCATCTGGATGTCGAGCAGCACCACGTCGGCAGCGTGGGCGCGCGCCAGGTCGATGGCCTCGCGGCCGTTCGTCGCCTCGGCGACGACCTCGATCTGCGGATCCGAGGTGAGGATCATGCGGATTCCGGCCCTGATCAAGGGCTCGTCGTCGGCGATCACGACCCTGATCGGCCGCTCCACCCCGGACGCCGTCACCGTACTCGCCCCTGCCCGCACTCCGGCTCCCGCCCCGGCCCCGGCTCCTGCCTCTGCTCCGGTCCCTGCCCCGAGCCCTGTCACAGCCACTCCCCAACGGCTAGCGGTACGAGCGGGCCGCGCCCCAGGTCAGGGCCCGCCCCCAGCGCCGGGCACCGACCGCCCTAGCGCACGACGTCGTACGACTTCTTCTCGATCAGCTTGCCGTCCTTGAAGCAGAACCGGAAAACGGGTTCCGAGTCGAAGCTGTCCCCCACCTCCGAGCTCATCAGCACCAGGCACGTCGATCCCTCGGGCTCCGCGGGCCCCTTTCCGTGCAGCCCGGTCGTCGCGATGGTGTCGCCCGAAGGAAGTCGGTCACGGACCTCCTTCTCGCTCTGCCCGACCTTGACGGCGTCGTACTCGGCCGGGTCGATCATCCCCTTCGACATCGAGCCCATCAGGAAGTAGAGGCCGAAGCCTCCGGCCACCAGCAGCAGCACGAGCGCCGCGAACGCGATCCCGCAGCCCAGCGCTATCCCGCCGCTCTTGCTCCTGCCCTTGCCCGCCTGCAATGCCATCGCCAGCTCCCGCTCGGTCACCGTCCAGTCGGACGGTCCGACTGCGACCTGACCACGGTGGCCTCGCGGCCCCCTCTTCGACTGCTGCCGGAAGTCGTCGGCCGCATCGACGAAAGACGCGGCGTAGGGAACCGCCCGCGCACCCCCGTACGGCACGACACCGGCACCGGCACCGTCCGACGTCTGCACCGCCGCAGCGAGCACCGCCCTCTGCGCCGAGACGGCCGCCGACGGATCGGCATACGCGTCGGCGTACACATCGGCGTAGGGGTCCACGTACGGCGCCGCCTCCACCGACCCGTACGGCAGGACTCCGGCGACCCGGAAGCCGCCGCCGTCGGCGGGGCCCGCGTGGACGATGCCGCCGACCAGGCGCGCCCGCTCGTGCAGTCCGGTCAGGCCCTGCCCGCCGCTGACGACCGCCGCGGGCCGCTCGGTCGTCTCCTCGTTCAGCACCTCGACGACGAAGGCGTCCGGCTCGTAGCGCACCTCCACGCTGATGGGGGCGCCCGGCGCGTGCTTGTAGGCGTTCGTCAGGCCTTCCTGGACGATCCGGTACGCGGCGTGGTCGACCGCGGGCGCGAGCGCCCGTGGCTCGCCCCGACGGGTCAGGCCGATGGTGGTCCCGGCGGAGCGGGCGGCGGTGACGAGCCCCTCGATACCGGCGGTCCCCCGCGCCGCCCGTCCCGTCTCGTCACCGGGCCGCCCCACCGGCCCGCCGGGCCCGTCGTCCGGGGCCTCGACGCCGTCGCGCAGGATGCCGACGACCTCCCGCAGCTCGTGCATGGCGTCCATGGACGCCTTCCGCAGCACCCCCACCACCTCCCGCTGGCGGTCGGTCAGATGCGGGTCGACCTCCAGGGCTCCGGTGTGCACGGAGATCAGCGCCAGTTGGTGGCCGAGGCTGTCGTGCATGTCCTGGGCGATCCGCTGCCGCTCCCGCATCCTGGCCTGGCCCGCGATCATCGCCCGCTCCCGCAGCAGCTGCGCGTTCCGCTCCTGGAGCGCGTGCAGCAGCGTCCTGCGCTGAGCCCAGTAGCGGTGGGCGAGTCCGGGAGCGAGCGTCGTCGCCAGGAAGTACAGCGTCGAGATGAACGTGACGGTCAGGATCCGGTGTGTGTCCCACATCTCCAGGACCGTGCCGGCGATGTTCAGGACGTACGCGGCGGTGGCCGCGGCCAGGGCCCGCCCGGCGCCCGGGATGTAACGCCCCGCCGACCAGCCGACCAGGATCAGCAGCGCCAGGAAGCCCGGAAGGAACGGGGCGAGGAACGACGTGACGACGAGCACCGTCACGGGCAGCCGGCGCCGCAGCAGCGACAGCACGGCCGAGGCCACGGCGACGCCCGCGAGCGCCCAGCCCTCCCCGCCGAGGAGGTCCTCGGTGCCGGCGGCCAGCAGCGCCATGACCACGGCGAGCACCACCTCGCCCGCGGTCCTGCGCCGCGACCACTGCCCCGGCACCGCGAACCAGCGCCACCCGGCGCCGAGCCAGGTCCTGACGGTCCGGATCTTCGTAGGAGCTTCCACGCTCGCACGATAGGCGCGGCCCGCGCCCGCCCGCCGTCCTCTTTCGTCGCGGCCCCCACCGACGAAGGTTGCGCCGCTCCCCACGCCCCGCGCCCCCAGAAACCCGCCCCGCACCCGCACCCGCACCCGCACCCGCACCCGCACCCGCACCCGCCGCAAACAACGCGGAAGCCCCGTAGGTCGTTGACCTACGGGGCTTCCGTCTGGTGCGCGAGGGGGGAGTTGAACCCCCACGCCCTTTCGGGCACTGGAACCTGAATCCAGCGCGTCTGCCTATTCCGCCACCCGCGCATTGGGTGGTCTCCGGGCTCCCTCACCTTTCGGTGCGTTCGCCTGGCGACATCTGAAGATTAGCACGTCGGAGACGGCGGATTCACATCCGTTGTTTCGACCCCTCCCCGGCGGAGGAGGAGTGAGGAGGGACGGGAGGAGGGACGCCGGGGAAGGTGAGCGGAGGTGCGCGGGAGATGAGGAGAGAGAAGGAGGGACACGGAGAGAGGAGATTGGACGGGAGCCGGAGAGCCGGAGGAGCAAGACCGAAGAACCCCACGAGCCGAAGAAGTCCCACAGGCCCCACGAGCCCCACGAGCCGAAGAAGTCCCACAGGCCCCACGAGCCCGCCGAGCCGAACAAGCCCGCCGACCCCCACGTGCCCGACCAGCCGGCGCCGAGCCGAGGTGACGCACGTGGCACTCCTGCTCCGGTCCCCGGTGCGGGACACTGTCCACAGGCCACCTCTACGATCCCTGGGGAAAGGCCCGCGGAAGGTCTGTGAGAGGTGACACTCGTCCACAGGGCAGAGAAGGGGAACCAGCCGATTTCCCGACGCGTGGATACGATCAGTAAGCAGTACCAGGACGACAACGACGGAGGAGGTGCCCCATGGGAGTCCTGAAGCGGTTCGAACAGCGACTTGAAGGTCTGGTCAACGGCACCTTCGCCAAGGTGTTCAAGTCCGAGGTCCAGCCCGTCGAGATCGCCGGCGCGCTCCAGCGCGAGTGCGACAACAACGCGACGATCTGGAACCGCGAGCGGACGGTCGTCCCCAACGACTTCATCGTGGAGCTGAGCGCGCCGGACTACGAGCGCCTCAGCCCGTACTCGGGCCAGCTCGGCGACGAGCTCGCCGGCCTGGTCAGGGACTACGCCAAGCAGCAGCGGTACACCTTCATGGGCCCGATCAAGGTCCACCTGGAGAAGGCCGACGACCTCGACACCGGTCTGTACCGGGTGCGGAGCCGTACGCTCGCGTCGAGTACGTCACAGCCGCAGCCCGCCGGCGGGCACGCCCCGCAACCCGGTCCGGGTCAGCAGCAGCCGCCGCGCGGTGGCTACGGCTACCCTCCGGCCGGTGCCCCGCCGATGCCCGCGGCGCCGCCGCCGGGCGCTCCGGCCATGCCCGGTCACCGTCCTTCGGCTCCGGCCGCGGGCCGTCCCGGCGGTCCCGCGCCCGTGTCCGCCGCGGGCGGCGGGCAGGTCCGCCGCTGGATCGAGATCAACGGCACCCGTCACCAGATTTCCCGCCCGACCCTGGTCCTCGGCCGCAGCACCGACGCGGACGTGAGGATCGACGATCCCGGCGTCTCGCGCCGGCACTGCGAGATCCGGACCGGAACGCCCTCGACGATCACGGATCTCGGGTCCACCAACGGCATCGTGGTGGACGGGCAGCACACCACCCGCGCTACGCTCCGCGACGGCTCGCGGATCGTCGTGGGCAGCACCACCATCGTTTACCGGCAAGCCGAAGGGTGAAGCGGGGGCAATGTCAGAGCTGACCCTGACGGTCATGCGGCTGGGTTTCCTGGCCGTTCTGTGGCTGTTCGTCATCGTGGCCGTCCAGGTCATCCGTAGCGACCTGTTCGGCACGCGGGTCACCCAGCGCGGTTCGCGGCGCCAGGAGGCACGCCCGCAGCAGGGCGGGCGCCAGGCCGCCGCGCCTCCGCAGCAGCGGGGCGGCCAGCAGGCCGCGGGCGGCGGGCGGCAGCGCCGCGGCGCCCCGACCAAGCTCGTCGTGTCCGAGGGCACCCTCACCGGCACGACGGTCGCCCTCCAGGGGCAGACCATCACGCTGGGCCGCGCCCACGACTCGACGATCGTGCTGGACGACGACTACGCGTCCAGCAGGCACGCCAGGATCTACCCGGACCGGGACGGTCAGTGGATCGTCGAGGACCTCGGGTCCACCAACGGCACGTATCTCGACCGGACCCGCCTCACCACCGCCACGCCGATTCCGCTGGGCGCGCCGATCCGCATCGGCAAGACCGTCATCGAGCTGCGGAAGTAGTACGAAAATGAGCGAGCGGAGCGAGCGCGCCGGGACGGTCCCCACGAAGGGCCGCCCCGAGGACCGCGCGGCAGCCCGGGCAGCGGGCCAGGGCGGGTACGGGCTCCCGACCGGAGGGTGGGCAGTGTGGCTCGAGACCGGCGGCACCCCGAGGCGGCGCCGACAGGGCAGGTGGGCATGAGCTTGTCACTGCGCTTCGCCGCGGGCTCGCACAAGGGCATGATCCGCGAGGGCAACGAGGACTCCGGCTACGCCGGTCCACGGCTGCTCGCGATCGCCGACGGCATGGGCGGCCAGGCCGCCGGTGAGGTCGCCTCCTCCGAGGTGATCTCCACTCTGGTGACGCTCGACGACGACGTCCCCGGCTCCGACATCCTCACCTCGCTCGGTACGGCGGTGCAGCGCGCCAACGACCAGCTGCGGATGATGGTCGAGGAGGACCCGCAGCTGGAGGGCATGGGCACGACGCTCACCGCCCTGCTGTGGACGGGGCAGCGCCTCGGTCTGGTGCACGTCGGCGACTCGCGCGCGTATCTGCTGCGGGACGGCGTGCTCACCCAGATCACGCAGGACCACACCTGGGTGCAGCGGCTCGTCGACGAGGGCCGGATCACCGAGGAGGAGGCCACCACCCACCCGCAGCGGTCGCTCCTCATGCGCGCGCTGGGCAGTGGCGACCACGTCGAGCCCGACCTGTCGATCCGCGAGGTGCGGGCGGGCGACCGCTATCTGGTGTGCTCCGACGGCCTGTCGGGCGTGGTGTCGCACCAGACGCTGGAGGAGACCCTCGCCAGCTACCAGGGCCCGCAGGAGACCGTGCAGGAGCTGATCCAGCTCGCGCTGCGCGGCGGCGGTCCGGACAACATCACGGTGATCGTCGCCGACGTCCTCGACGTCGACGGCGGCGACACCCTCGCCGGCCACCTCAGTGACACCCCGGTGATCGTGGGCGCGGTCGCGGAGAACCAGTCGCCGCTGCACGACGGCGGCGCGATGCACACCCCCGCGGGCCGCGCCTCCGGGCTCGGCCGGCCGGCGCCGCACCAGCAGCCTCCGGCGGGCGGCTTCGGCCCGCCCGGCAGCGGCGACGACCACGGCTACGGCGGGATGCCGCCGCAGGGTTCCTTCGGCGCGTACGCGGAGGACGACTTCGTGAAGCCGCGCTCCGGCCGCAAGTGGCTGAAGCGGTCCTTCTTCCTGGTGCTGGCGCTCGGTGTGATCGGCGGCGGCCTGTACGGCGGGTACCGCTGGACGCAGACGCAGTACTACGTGGGCACCAAGGACGAGCACGTGGCGCTGTACCGGGGCATCAGCCAGGACCTGGCCTGGGTGAGGCTCTCGGAGGTCGAGGCGGACCACCCCGAGATCGAACTCAAGTACCTGCCGGCGTACCAGCGCAAGCAGGTCGAGGACACCATCGCGGGCGGCAGCCTCGCCAAGGCGAAGACGAAGATCGCCGAGCTGGCGGTGCAGGCCTCGGCCTGCAAGAAGACCGAGCAGCGCCAGAAGGCCGCCGCGGACGCGGCGGACAAGGCGAGCCCGCCGCCGTCCGCGGAAGGCTCCGCGTCGCCGAACCCCAAGCCCACCACAGCCGCGCCGTCCCCCGGGCCCACCCTGTCCTCGGAGGAGCAGAAGCTGGCCTCGAACTGCGGCAAGCAGTAAGCAGACCCGTAGGGGGCCTTTCACCACCATGAGCGTTGTCACCAACACGACCACCATCGGCGCCATCGAGGCGCCGAGCCGCCGGAACACCGAGCTGGCGCTGCTGGCGTTCGCCGTCGCCATCCCGGTGTTCGCGTACCTGAACGTCGGTCTGGCGATCGACGGCAAGGTGCCGCCGGGCATGGCGGGGTACGGGCTCGGGCTCGGCCTGCTCGCGGGCGTCGCGCATCTCGTGGTGCGCAAGTGGGCGCCGTACGCGGACCCGCTGCTGCTGCCGCTGGCGACGCTGCTCAACGGGATGGGCCTGGTGCTGATCTGGCGCCTGGACCAGTCGCCGCGGCTGATCGCCCAGGCGAAGCGCGCGTACGGCTCGTTCAGTCCGGACGCCCCGAACCAGATGATGTACTCGGCGATCGGCATCGCCATGTTCGTGGGTGTGCTGCTGCTGCTGAAGGACCACCGGGTCCTGCAGCGCTACACGTACATCTCGATGGTGGCGGCGCTCGTGCTGCTGCTGCTGCCGCTCGTCCCGGGCCTCGGCGCGGACGTCTTCGGCGCCAAGATCTGGATCCGGGTCGGCGGTTTCTCGATCCAGCCCGGTGAGTTCGCCAAGCTGGTCCTCGCGGTGTTCTTCTCCGGCTACCTGATGGTGAAGCGGGACGCGCTGGCGCTGGCCAGCCGCCGCTTCATGGGGCTGTACCTTCCGCGCGGCCGTGACCTCGGCCCGATCCTGACGATCTGGGCGGTCAGCCTCCTCATCCTGGTCTTCGAGAACGACCTCGGTACGTCGCTGCTGTTCTTCGGCATGTTCGTGATCATGCTGTACGTGGCGACGGAGCGGACCAGCTGGATCGTGATGGGTCTGCTGATGGCGTCGGCCGGCGCGGTCGCCGTGAGTTCCTTCGCGGGCCACGTGCAGTCCCGTGTCGCGGCCTGGCTGGACCCGTTCGGCTGTCTGAAGACGGCGACCGACCCGAACATGCTGAACGCCTGTGACCAGATGACGCAGGTGCTGATGTCCTTCGGTTCCGGCGGCATCCTGGGCACGGGCCTCGGCCAGGGCAACTCCGACCTGATCATGTTCGCCGCGAACTCCGACTTCATCTTCGCCACCGTCGGCGAGGAGCTCGGCCTCACCGGTGTGATGGTCTTCCTGCTGTTCTACGGGCTGATCATCGAGCGTGGTGTGCGCACCGCCCTCGCGGCGCGCGACCCGTTCGGCAAGCTGCTGGCGATGGGCCTGTCGGGCGCGTTCGCGCTGCAGGTCTTCGTCGTCGCCGGCGGTGTGATGGGCCTCATCCCGCTGACCGGTATGACGATGCCGTTCCTCGCCTACGGTGGTTCGTCCGTGATCGCCAACTGGGCGCTGATCGGCGTGCTGATCCGTATCAGCGACACCGCGCGCCGCCCCGCGCCCTCCCCCGCCCCGAACCCCGACGCCGAGATGACGCAGGTGGTCCGTCCGTGAACAAGCCGCTGCGCCGCGTCGCGATCTTCTGCGGCCTGCTGATCTTCGCCCTGCTGGTGCGGGACAACTGGCTGCAGTACGTGCGCGCCGACGAGCTCAACGCCCACCCGAAGAACAAGCGGGTCACGATCGAGCGCTATGCGAGCGAGCGGGGCAACATCATCGTCGACGGCAAGCCGATCACCGGCTCGGTCGACTCGGGCGACGAGTTCTACCAGTTCAAGCGGACGTACGTCGACGGCCCGATGTGGGCTCCGGTGACGGGTTACGCCTCGCAGGCCTTCGACGCCAGCCAGATCGAGAAGATCGAGGACGGCATCCTCACCGGCAACGACGACCGGCTGTTCTTCGACCGCACGCTCGCGATGTTCACCGGCGAGAAGAAGAAGGGCGGCGACGTCGTCACCACCCTGAGCGGGGCGGCGCAGAAGGCCGCGTACAAGGGTCTCGGGTCGAAGACGGGCGCGGTCGTCGCGATCGAGCCGTCGACGGGCAAGATCCTGGCGCTCGCCTCGACGCCGTCGTACGACCCGGCGTCCTTCGCGGGCTACCACAACGCGGACGCCAAGGCGTGGCAGGCGCTGGAGAAGGACAAGGACAAGCCGAAGCTGAACCGCGCGCTGCGGGAGATCTACCCGCCCGGCTCCGTCTTCAAGGTGGTCACGGCGGCGGCGGCGCTGGAGAACGGCGCGGTCAAGGACATCGACGCGGC
Organism: Streptomyces sp. NPDC126499; assembly: GCF_040302485.1. Taxonomy (NCBI): domain Bacteria; kingdom Bacillati; phylum Actinomycetota; class Actinomycetes; order Kitasatosporales; family Streptomycetaceae; genus Streptomyces; species Streptomyces sp. NPDC126499. The sequence continues at coordinate 62,782 of NZ_JBEOUO010000006.1, forward strand.
GACGGACACCCCCGAGGGCTGGAAGATCCCGCTCTCCCGGGTGCCGATGAAGAACCAGCACGGCGGCTGTGCCAACGCGAGCCTGAACGAGGCGCTGCGGGTGTCGTGCAACTCGGTGTTCGCCAAGCTCGGTGACGACGTCGGCCGCGACAAGATGGTCGAGATGGCGGAGAAGTTCGGCTTCAACGCCGAGCAGTTCACCCCGGTCCGCGCCGTCGCCTCCGTCTACGACAAGACGGCCGACCGGGGTGGCAACGCGCTGTCGTCCATCGGCCAGTTCAACACGGCGACCACGCCGCTGCAGATGGCCATGGTGACGGCCGCGATCGCCAACGACGGCAAGCTGATGCAGCCGTACATGATCGACAAGCTGGTGGCGCCGAACCTCGACGTGATCCAGCAGAACGAGCCGAAGGAGCTGAGCCGCCCCGTCTCGCCGGAGAACGCGCAGCTGCTCCAGCGGATGATGGAGAACGTCGTCGAGAACGGCACCGGCGGCAACGCCGACCTGAACATGGACGGCGTGAAGGTCGGCGGCAAGACGGGTACGGCGCAGCACGGCGAGAAGAACGCCAAGCGTCCCTACGCCTGGTTCATCTCCTACGCCAAGACCGACCAGGGTTCCCCGGTCGCGGTGGCCGTGATCGTCGAGGACGCGGGCGGCACGGACCGCGAGGACATCAGCGGTGGCGGTCTGGCGGCCCCGATCGCGAAGGCCGTGATGAAGGCGGTAGTGAAGAGCAGGAGCTGATCTCCCGGGCCGGATACCGGTCGGGTATCAGGTGGCGGTCGGCGGACGAAGCGCCTTCCCACGGCCGGTAGCGTATGCGCGGACAGCACACACCGCCGGACCACACACGGGTGCGGTCGGGACAGACGGAGAGGGCTGGAGAAGCTATGGAAGAGCCGCGTCGCCTCGGCGGCCGGTACGAGCTGGGCTCGGTGCTCGGCCGTGGTGGCATGGCCGAGGTGTACCTCGCGCACGACACCCGGCTCGGCCGCACCGTCGCCGTGAAGACCTTGCGGGCGGACCTCGCCCGTGACCCGTCCTTCCAGGCCCGGTTCCGCCGTGAGGCCCAGTCCGCCGCCTCGCTCAACCATCCGGCGATCGTCGCGGTCTACGACACCGGCGAGGACTACGTCGACGGGGTGTCCATCCCGTACATCGTGATGGAGTACGTCGACGGCTCGACCCTGCGTGAGCTGCTGCACTCCGGGCGCAAGCTGCTGCCCGAGCGCACGCTGGAGATGACGGTCGGCATCCTGCAGGCGCTGGAGTACTCGCACCGCGCCGGGATCGTGCACCGCGACATCAAGCCGGCGAACGTCATGCTGACCCGTACCGGCCAGGTCAAGGTCATGGACTTCGGCATCGCGCGCGCCATGGGCGACGCGGGCATGACCATGACGCAGACCGCGGCGGTGATCGGCACGGCCCAGTACCTCTCGCCGGAGCAGGCCAAGGGCGAGCAGGTCGACGCCCGTTCCGACCTGTACTCCACCGGTTGTCTGCTGTACGAGCTGCTGACGGTGCGGCCGCCGTTCATCGGCGACTCGCCGGTGGCCGTGGCCTACCAGCACGTGCGGGAGGAGCCGCAGCCGCCGAGCGTCTTCGACCCCGAGATCACGCCGGAGATGGACGCGATCGTCCTCAAGGCGCTGGTCAAGGACCCCGACTACCGCTACCAGTCCGCCGACGAGATGCGCGCGGACATCGAGGCGTGCCTGGACGGCCAGCCGGTCGCGGCGACCGCCGCGATGAGCGCCGTCGGCTACGGCGGGGGTTACGGCGGCTATCCGCCGGAGGACCAGCCGACGACGGCGCTGCGCCAGGCGGACCCGGCGGGCCAGACGACGATGCTGCCACCGATGAGCCCGGACGACGGCGGCTACGGCTATGACGACCGCCCGGACCGCCGACGCCAGAAGAAGTCGAACACCTCGACGATCCTGCTGGTCCTCGCGGGCATCCTGGTGCTGATCGGCGCGATCCTCATCGGCCAGGCGCTGTTCAAGTCCAAGGACGGCGCGGACCAGGTGCCCGTGCCGCAGCTGGTCGGCAAGACGCTGAAGGAAGCGGAGGGCCTGGCGGCGAACTCGCAGGTCAAGGTGGTGCAGAGCGGCTCCGAGCGCTGTGAGCAGCCGAAGGGCGCGATCTGCAGCCAGACGCCGCTGTACACGCCCGAGGCGAAGATGAACGTCGGCGAGACGGTCTCCGTGGTGGTCTCCGAGGGCGCCCCGCAGATCGAGGTGCCGGACGTCACCGAGAAGCAGCAGGCGAGCGCCGAGGAGGCGCTGCGCGAAAAGGGCTTCAAGGTCACCGTGAAGTACGAGGAGTCCGACCAGGAGCCGGGCCGGGTGCTCAGTCAGAGCCCCGAGGGCGGCTCGAAGGCGGAGAAGAACTCCGAGGTCACGATCACCGTGGCGAAGAAGGAGAAGTCGCGCCTGCCGGACGTCACCGGTCGCTCCTACGACCAGGCGGTCCAGGACCTGAAACTGCTCGGCTTCGAGAACGTGGCCCGTCAGGACGTGGACTCCGACCAGCCCGCGGGCACGGTCATCGGCCAGACGCCCAACGGCAACACCGACCAGCCCAAGGACGTCCAGATCGCGCTGAAGGTCTCCAAGGGCCCGCAGCAGACGGCCCAGCCGGTGCCGTTCATCATCGGCCAGACCCTCGACGAGGCCCGCGCGACGCTCGCCGCCAACGGCTACCAGCTGGGCAACGTCGACGGATCCTCCGACGGCGACGCCCGCGTCCACCAGCAGGACCCGGTGCCGGGCACGCCGGGCCAGCCGAACCAGGCGGTCAACGTGAAGACCGAGAAGAAGGGCAACGGCGGCGGCTGGTTCGACTAGAGCCGCACGCCCCTCCCCGTGAAGTAAGCCCCGGCATCCAGGACGCCGGGGCTTACTTCATGTCGCACGCCTTCATCACGTACGGCTTCGTGGCGCACGGCTTCATGACGTACGCGGTGCTAGCGCAGCTCCGTCGGGGGCGTGCGCTGGGCGTCGACCTTCTCGGTGCGCTCCAGCTCGCCCCACACGATGTAGCGGTAGTCCGAGGTGTACATCGGGGTGCAGGTCGTCAGGGTGATGTAGCGGCCCGGCTTGGTCTTCCCCGACTCCTTGGGGACGGGCTGGAGCACGTCCACGTTGTACTTCGTGGTCTCCGGGAGGGTCTTGTAGACCTTGTAGACGTACCAGGTGTCCTTGGATTCGAAGACGATCGGATCGCCGTTCTTCAACTTGTGGATGTTGTGGAACTTCGCCCCGTGCCCGTCCCGGTGCGCGGCGAGCGTGAAGTTGCCCTGCTTGTCCTGCGGGAGGGCCGACTTCACGGGTTCGGTGTAGTAGCCGGCGACACCGTTGTTGAGGGTCTTGGAGTCGGTGCCCTTCTTCACCAGCACCTCGTCGCCGCCGAAGGCCGGCACGTGCAGGAAGCCGATGCCGTCCTTGGTGTCGAGCGCGCCGGGGCCGCTGTCGGCCCAGTGGTCGCGGACCTGGTCGCCGTCCTTGTCGGCGGCCCGGTCGGCCAGCACGTTGGTCCACCACAGGGAGTAGACGACGAAGAGGCCGAGTACCAGGCCGGCGGTGATGAGGAGTTCACCGAAGACGCTGATGATCCCGGCGATCCGGTTGCGCGCACGTGCCACTAGGTCGTCCCGTCGAGGTGTGGAGGGTCTCGGTCGTGGGGGTCAGCCTACGAGCGCGTCCGGCTTTCCCTTGCTGCGCGGGCGTTCCTCGACGAGCTTTCCCCACACGATCATGCGGTACGTGCTCGTGAACTCCGGCGTGCAGGTCGTCAGCGTGATGTAGCGGCCGGGCCCGGTGAAGCCGGAGCCCTTCGGTACGGGGTCGATCACGGCGACGTTCGACGGCGAGGTCTGCGGCAGGATGCTCGCCATCTCGTACGTGTAGTAGGCGTCCCGGGTCTCGACGACGATCGGGTCGCCGGGTTCGAGGCGGTTGATGTACCGGAACGGCTCGCCGTGGGTGTTGCGGTGCCCCGCGACGGCGAAGTTGCCCTGCTTGTCGGCGGGCATGGCGGTCTTGAGACTGCCCTCGGCGTAGTGGCCGACCATGCCCTTGTCGAGGACCTTGTTCTTGTCGATGCCCTCGGCGACGGGGACGACGACGTCCAGTTTCGGGATGTACATGATGGCGAAGCCCTCGCCGGGTTCGAAGGCGCCGGGCCTGCGGTCCTCGTGGGACCAGGAGTTCTCGATCCGCTGCTTGGCCTTGTCGGTCTCCTGGCCGGCCCGGACGTTGGTCCACCACAGCTGGTAGGTGACGAAGAGGAGCATGACGACGCCGAAGGTGATGAAGAGCTCACCGACGACGCGGCTGAGGACGACGCCGACGCTGTCCTTGGCGGCGCGGGCGGCGCGGCGGGCCTCCACCCGGGAGAGCGGCGCACCCGTCTGCGCGGGCGCGGCCGGCTCGGGGGCTGTGCCGCGGCCCTTGCGCTTGGCCGCGCGGCGGCGCTCGGCCCGGCCGGGACCGGGCAGCGGCGCGGGGGCCTGGTCGACGGTGTGCAGCGCCATCGTCCGGTCGTCGGCGTCCGGCTCGTACGAGACCGCCGGAGCGGGCTCGGGCCGGTAGGAGGCCGTGAGGTCCGGCTCGGGCCGGTAGGAGGCCGTGAGGTCCGGCTCGGAAGCGTACGAAGCGGGGCCGGGCGGCTCGGGAGCGTACGGAGCGGTGGCAGGCGGCTCGTACGGGGCCGAAGGCGGGGCCTCGTAGGCCTCCTGGGGCGTCTGGGGGCGCGGGACGCCCTGGTAGGCGTCCGGGGCCGGTATCGCCTCGTAGACGGCCGTCTCGGCCTCGTGCAGCGGCGGTACGGGGTCAGGGAGGGGGCCGGGGCCGGACTGGGCGGCGGGTAGGGGCTGGGGCTCGGGCTCGTCCGGCAGGTTCGTCGTCCGGAACCACGGCGACCCGGCCGTCACGCGACGGCCTTGCCCACCACCGGCGCGAGTCCCGCCGACCGCGCGACCGCCCCCTTGTCGCCGCACTGCTCCAGCCAGTTGGCGAGCATCAGGTGGCCGTGCTCGGTGAGCACCGACTCGGGGTGGAACTGGACGCCTTCGACGGGCAGTTCGCGGTGCCGCAGCCCCATGATGATGCCGTCCTCGGTGCGCGCGGTGACCTCGAGCTCGGCCGGCAGGGTGGCGGGCTCGGCGGCCAGCGAGTGGTAGCGGGTCGCGGTGAACGGCGAGGGCAGGCCGGTGAAGACGCCCTTGCCCTCGTGGGTGACGAGCGAGGTCTTGCCGTGCAGCAACTCCGGCGCCCGGTCGACGACCCCGCCGTAGGCGACGGCCATCGACTGCATGCCGAGGCAGACGCCGAACACGGGCACCCCGGTGGCGGCGCAGTGGCGCACCATGTCGATGCAGACCCCGGCCTGCTCGGGCGCGCCGGGACCGGGCGACAGGAGCACCCCGTCGAAGCCGTCCTGGGCGTGGGAGAGCTCCACCTCGTCGTTGCGCAGGACTTCGCACTCGGCGCCGAGCTGGTACAGGTACTGAACGAGGTTGAAGACGAAGCTGTCGTAGTTGTCGACGACGAGAATTCGCGCGCTCACTGGCCGTCCACCGTCACATCGTTGAACGGAAGCAGAGGCTCCGCCCAAGGGAACACGTACTGGAAGAGGACATAGACGACCGCGAGGACCAGCACGACCGAGATCAGCGCCCGCACCAAGGCGTTGCCCGGCAGATGCCGCCAGATCCATCCGTACATGACGTCCGCCGCCCCTTCCGTTCGTTACGGCACCAGAGTACGGGTCGCGGGGGCGCTCGCGGGTCAGCTGTCCAAAGCCTGTGGACGACCGGCCGACACCGGCTGGGTGGCGTCCAGGTGCGCCCAGACGATCAGCCGGTGGCTGCTGCCCCACTCGGGGTCGCAGGTGGTGAGGGTCAGATAGCGGCCCGGTCCGGTGAAGCCGGACTTCCGGGGCACCGGAGCGACGACGCCGGTGTCCGTGGGCACGGTGCGGTAGGGCGCGCGGACGATCCGGTACGTGTACCAGGTCGTCCCGTCGGTGAGGACGACGGCGTCGCCGCGGCGCAGGCGGGGGAAGTCCTTGAAGGGGTCGCCGTAGGTGCGGCGGTGTCCGGCGACGGCGAAGTTTCCGGTGGCGCCGAGGCGGGTGCTGCCGGCGTAGTGGCCGAGGCCCTTCTTCAGGGTGCCCGCCCGGGTGCCTTCCAGGACGGGCCACTCCCAGTCCTCGCCGAGGCGGGGGACGTACATGACGGCGAGGCCCTTGCCGTCGGCGTACGGGGCGGGCGGGGCCGCGGCGGGTGCGGAGGCGGGGGGCGCGGAGGAGGCGGGTGCGGAGGCGGCGGGCGGCTCGACGGGGCGGTCGGCCCACGCGCGCTGGAGGCCGGCGAGCTGTCCGGCGGCGGCGCCGTCCGCCCGCACGCCCGTCCAGTACAGGACGTACACGACGAAGAGGACGATCAGGGCGCCGACGGTGATGCACAGTTCGCTGAGGCTCCGTACGACCAGGCGCAGCGCCACGGGCCCCTCCCAGGCAGTCGGCCTCAGCTCACGGGCTTCGCGTAGTGGAGGTCCACTGTGCCCGAGTAGCCGGGGAGAGTCACCGTCTTGTGCTCGTCGACTTTCCAGCCGAGGCCGTAGGCCTTCACGTAGAGCAGGTAGTTCTGGACGGCGGGGGAGTCGGCGAGGGCGCGGGTCAGCCGGCCGCGGTCACCGACAGCGGTGATCCTGTAGGGCGGCGAGTAGACGCGGCCCTGGAGGATCAGGGTGTTGCCGACGCAGCGCACGGCGCTGGTGGAGATGAGCCGCTGGTCCATGACCTTGATGCCCTTGGCGCCGCCCTGCCACAGGGCGTTGACGACGGCCTGGAGGTCCTGCTGGTGGATGACCAGGTCGTTGGCCTGCGGCTCGGGGTAACCGGGGGCGGCCTGGGCGTTCGGCGGGGCGTCGTCGAGGGTGACGGTGAGGCCGGCGCCGCGGGCCTCGGTGGTGCCGGCGGCCGTCTCCAGGGCGCGCAGGCGCTCGTCCTGGGCCTTGGTGGAGCCGTCGTCGCGGGCGGCGAGGGCGTCGACCTGGCGGCGCAGCGCGGCGGTGGTCTCGTCGAGGCCGGCGTTCTTGTGGCTGCGTTCCTGGATCAGGTCGGAGAGCCTGAGCAGGGAGGCATCGGTGCGCAGGTTGGTGCCCTTGGCGGTGTTGAAGCTCGTGACGAAGATCAGTCCGGCGAGGGCGAACACGGCAGCGGTGAGCAGCCGGACCGGGCGCCACCTGAGGCTTCGGCCCGGCCGTGCGGGAGTGCCGGCGGAATTGCTCAACGTACCCTGATCCCCTTCGGTGCCGCGGAAGCACTACGCTAACGGACGCCCGGGGGACGCAGCGGTCCTCTACGTCACATCCCGGCGCCAGCCACAGTTCCCTGCGCGGTCACGCAGCGCATCGACAGGAGAGTCCCTCGTGCCGAAGTCACGGATCCGCAAGAAGGCCGACTACACGCCGCCGCCCGCCGCGAAGCAGGCCGCGTCCATCAAGCTGACCAACCGCAGCTGGGTCGCGCCGGTGATGCTGGCGCTGTTCGCCATCGGGCTGGTGTGGATCGTGGTCTTCTACGTCACCGACGGCACGCTGCCGGTCAAGTCCCTCAGCAACTGGAACATCGTGGTCGGCTTCGGCTTCATCGCCGCCGGCTTCGGTGTCTCCACCCAGTGGAAGTGACTCGTCAAGCTCTGCCCTGAGTTATCCACAGCGTTGTGCACAGCACTGGATAACTTAAGAAGATCTGTGGATAACTCCCGCGAGGTTGACGCCGGTACGACCACGAGATCTGCCGCACGACCTTGGCCCGCCCTCCGCCTCTGACAGGAAACACCTGGTCAGAGGCGGAGGGCGCGGTCATGTCCAGACCAGCGTGGCGAGCCGGCCACGCACTGTGGATAACTCTGGGGAAAGCTTTCCCGGGAGCTCGTCCACAGCCCTGCCCGCTCAGGTGAGCGCGACGGTACGGCCCAGCACCATCCCCAGGTCGATCAGGAGCAGCAGACCGCAGGCCCCGTACTGCACGAGCGCCCGCCGGTCCCGCGGCGCGTGCACCAGCGCGTACGTGAGGACGGCGCCGGCGACGAGACCTCCGATGTGGGCCTCCCAGGAGACACCCGGGCGGGCGAAGGTGAGGATCAGGGAGATGGCCACGAAGAGCAGGACCGGTCGCATGTCGTAGCGCCGGCGGCGGGCGAGCACCACCCAGGAGCCGATCAGGCCGTAGACGATGCCCGAGGCGCCGAGCGAGGCCTGGTTCGGGGCGTCCAGGACATAGACGAGCGCGGAGCCGGAGAGCCCGGAGAGCAGGCACAGCGCCGCGTAACGGACCCGGCCGAGCTCCGGCTCGACGATTCCGCCGATGATCCACAGACCCAGCATGTTGAAGACGAAGTGCGCGACGTCCTGGTGGAGGAAGGCCGCGGTCAGCAGCCGGTACCACTCGCCGTCCGCGACGCCGACGACCTCGCCGAGCTCCGGGTTGTACGCGAACCCGATCATGACCAGCTCGTCCGTGAACCGGTCCCCCGCCACCCGCACCGCGATGAACAGGACCAGGTTGATCGCGATCAGGATCTTGGTGACGAACCGCTCGTCCGCCGCCACCCGGCCGCCCGCGAGCGTCCTCGGCTGGTTGGCGTCGGGGGCGTGGCCGGTGCCGGAGCCGCCGCGCACGCAGTCCGGGCACTGGAAGCCGACGGACGCGGACACCATGCAGTCCGGGCAGATCGGCTTCTCGCAGCGGGTGCAGCGGATGCCGGTCTCGACGTCCGGGTGTCGGTAGCAGTGCATGCGGGTCCTCCGAGGACGGTCGGCGGGAACGGGTCAGCACGTCGCCCCGCCCTCCCGACGGACGGGCGGGGCGCGAAGGTTCCCGGAACCCCGCGGGTCAGCGGCTCTCGACGACGACGGTCTCGATGACGACGTCCTCGACAGGACGGTTGGTGCTCGGGTTGGTCTCGATCGCGGCGATCGCGTCCACGACCTTCCTGCTCGCCTCGCCGACGACCTCGCCGAAGATCGTGTGCTTGCGGTTGAGCCAGGTCGTCGCGCCGAGCGTGATGAAGAACTGCGAGCCGTTGGTGCCGGGGCCGGCGTTGGCCATCGCCAGCAGGTACGGCTTGTCGAAGAAGAGCTCGGGGTGGAACTCGTCGGCGAACTGGTAGCCCGGGCCGCCCGTGCCGTCCGCCAGCGGGTCACCGCCCTGGATCATGAAGTCCTTGATCACCCGGTGGAAGACCGTGCCGTCGTAGAGCGGCGCCGTGGAGACCTCTCCGGTCGCCGGGTGGGTCCACTCGCGCTCGCCGCGGGCGAGTTCGACGAAGTTGCGGACCGTCTTGGGAGCGTGGAACGGCAGCAGCCGAATCTCGATGTCACCCTGGCTGGTCTTCAGAGTCGCGTACAGCTGCTCGGCCACGATCGCCTTCCTCCACACACCTTTGCCCCGGCGCGCTCGCGCCCGTGGTCCGATCCTCGCATGCCCCGGATGCCCGCCCCGCATGCCGGAGCGCGGTCCGGCAGGCATGATTCCGAACAGGATGGAAAGGTGAAAAACCGACATCGCCACCGAGGAGGAGGAATCCCGTGACCCGCATGGACAGCGTGCGCGCCGCGACAGGTTCGGCGAAGGAGAGCGTCCTGCACGCCGCGGAAGTGGTGGCGCCGTACGCCGGCACGGCCAAGGACCAGGCCGTCCTCTATGCCCACGAAACACGCGCCAAGCTCGCTCCGAAAGTCTCGAAGGCCGCGACAGCGGCCCGTGTTCAGGCCCGGCGTCAGTACGCGTGCCATGTCGCACCGCACGTGCCGCCGCGGGTCGACGAGGCCGCGAAGCGCACCACGGCCGTGACCCGCAAGGCCGCCCGTCAGGCGGCCGACTACACCGTTCCGCGTGTCGAGCACGCGGTCGCCGCGACCGGTCCCGTCCTGGAGGAGGCCGGAGCGCGTTCGACTGCCGCCTGGGCCGCGCTGCGCGGTCAGGTGACGCCGAAGGACGTACGAAAGATCATCAGGAAGCACGAGCGCCGGGCCAGGGCCGGACGCCTCGCCAAGGGCCTCGCGGTCCTCGGAGTGCTGGCCGGCGGCGCCTTCGCCGCCTGGAAGTGGTGGGACAAGCAGGCCAACCCCGACTGGCTGGTCGAACCGCCCGCTCCCACCGAGGTGGACGACAGGACGGCGCGTTCGACGGTCGACGACGACGGATCGTCCCTCGATCCCGAGGTGGCGGCCAAGGAGGCCGAAGCCGGGACGGAGGCGGAGGGCACGGACCGCGACGAAGAGCGTCGCTGATCACCGGCCGGTCGACGGACGAGCTGCTACGACGGACGAGCTGTTACGGGGCGGGGCACAGGGCGCGGCGGAGAATCCCGCCGCGCCCTACGCGGCCTGGGCGGCCGGAGCGGCCGAGCCGGCCGGAGCGGCGGCCGAGGCCGCGGCGGCCGTCGTGACGAGGGCCGCGTCCGTCAGGTCGAGCGCGCCCGCCCGGTCCATGGCGGCCGGGGCGTCCGCGGGCAGGTGCCGGACGGAGGGCGAGGAGCCGTGCGCCTCGGCGTGGATGCGCTGCTTGATGGTGGGCGGCAGGGCGAGGCCCCGCGCGGTGTGCCACTGGGGGGCCGACCTCGGTGCGGGTACGGAGGCGAGGGCGCGCGCCGTCGTCGTGGCGGCCGTCGCGGGCGTCGTCGCCGGCTCGTCGCCCTGCTGGAGGGCGGTCCGCTGGGCGGCGGTGGCGGGGCTCGCCAGGCCGAGGGAGGCGAGCAGGGCGAAGAGGACGGAGACGAAGGCGGTCCAGAACTGCTTGACCTTGGCGGTGGCCATGACCCCTCACTTTCGTGATGTAGAGGTTCGAGACGAGTCGGGCGTTCTCGGATGGTTCATTTCGGATTGCGCGCTTTTCGTACCTTCCTCATGATGGGGAACGGCGCCCGCGATCCGTGGAGCGACGCCGTCGCCGCGCAGTTCTTCCGATGAACACCACTCGTCCGGCTCAGTGCGCCCCGGCGGGCTCGCCGGCCCGTTCGCCGGCCGGCGCGGACGAGGCCCGGGAGCGTTCCGCCCAGCGCACCACCGGCCCCGTGGCGAAGCCCGCCGCCACGAAGATCAGGCCCAGGACCAGCCAGCCCGCCACGCCCCAGCCGACCAGCAGCGTGGTGACCAGGAGCGGCCCGAGGGTCCTCGCGACCGGCACGCCCGTGCCGTAGAAGCCCTGGTACTGGCCGATCCGGTCGCCCGGCGCGAGGGAGAAGCCGATCTGCCACGACCCGGCCGAGTGGCGCATCTCGGCGATCACCTGCAGGACGGCGCCGGCGACCAGCACCGCGACCGTCAGCCCGGTCCCGAGCCCGGCCGCCGTCACCGCGAACACCGCGCACGAGGCGAGCATCACGAGGCTGGACCGGCCCACCGCCCGGGTGGCCTCCGGCAGCCCGGTCACCGAGCGGGCCGCCCGCACCTGAAAGAGCATCACCGCGCCGGTGTTGAGGACGAAGAGCGCCGAGACCGTCCAGCCGGGCGCCGTGGTCCGCTCCACGATCCACAGTGGCAGGGCCAGGCTGAGCAGCGGCAGCCGGAGCAACAGCAGCGCGTTGAGGAGGGTGAGCACGGCGTACGGGCGGTCCCGCAGCACCACGAGCCGCGGTTCCCCGCCGCCGGCGGCCGGGGTGCCCGGCAGTGAGGGCAGGGTGCGCAGCACCAGGGCGCACAGGACGAAACCGGCCGCGTCGAGGGCGAAGACGGCCAGGTAGGCGCCACGGGTCCCGGTACTCAGGGCGAGGCCGCCGAGCGCGGCACCGACGGCGAGCCCGGCGTTGAGGGTGGCCTGGATCCGGGCCAGCGTCCCGACCCGGGCGGCCGGCTCGACCAGACCGGCGAGGAGGGCCTGGCGGGCGGCGGCGAGGCCGCTCTGGGCGGTGGCGTACGCGGCTGCGGCGAGCAGGAAGGGGACGAAGGAGCGGATCAGGAGGAACGAGGCGACGGCCGCCGCGGTGGCCAGGGCGAGCAGGACGGCGGTGCCCCGCGGCCCGCGCCGGTCGGCCAGGTGCCCGAGCGGCACCCCGGCGAGGGAGCCGATCCCCCAGGCCACGGCGAGTCCGGCACCGATCTGCGGGGCGGAGAGGCCGACGATCCGGGAGAAGTAGAGCGCCGAGGTCACATAGAAAGCGCCGTCGCCGATCGAGTTGCCGAGCTGGGCGATCAGCAGCGCCCGCTGGGTCCGTGCGGTGCCGCCGGTCTTCGTCGTCTTCGCCATGGACACGACGCTAGGCCCGGGTGGCCCAGCTCACCTGGTCCATTCCCGAGCTGCGGGAGCGGGCCACTTCCCCCTGAGCGCGAAAAAGCTCCCCGCCCCGCGTTTCCGCAGGTCAGGGAGCTCTCGTCCGGAGTGGAGCCTAGGGGAGTCGAACCCCTGACATCTGCCATGCAAAGACAGCGCTCTACCAACTGAGCTAAGGCCCCGGAACGACAACAGAGTACCGGGTCACCCCCTGTATTCCGCAAAAGGATTGGGACTCCCCGTGGACGACCACGCTCCGTAAGATGCTGATCGGGGTTCGCAGTGGCGAACCCAAGGGATGGGGAGAAGTAGTAATGGATACAGCGCAGCAGGAAGCCACGGCCAGAGCCCGGGAGCTCCAGCGCAGTTGGTACGGGGAGCCGTTGGGGGCGCTCTTCCGCCGGCTGATCGACGATCTCGGACTGAATCAGGCCCGGCTCGCGGCCGTGCTCGGCCTGTCGGCGCCCATGCTCTCCCAGCTGATGAGCGGCCAGCGGGCCAAGATCGGCAACCCCGCCGTGGTCCAGCGCGTCCAGGCCCTGCAGGAGCTCGCCGGCCAGGTCGCCGACGGCAGCGTCAGCGCCGCCGAGGCCACCGACCGGATGGACGAGATCAAGAGGTCCCAGGGCGGCTCCGTCCTCACCTCCGGCACCCAGTCCACCACCACCAGCGGCGCGCCCACCGTGCGCCGGGTGGTCCGCGAGATCCAGTCGCTGCTGCGCTCCGTGGCCGCGGCGGGCGACATCATCGAGGCGGCCGACTCGCTCGCGCCCGCCCACCCGGAACTGGCAGAGTTCCTCCGGGTGTACGGCGCGGGGCGCACCGCGGACGCGGTGGCCCACTACGAGGCGCATCAGAACTGACGCCGGTACGACATCATCCGAGACGGTACGGGGAGCGGGCGCAGCGCGATGGGTGAGGTCTTCGCTGGTCGGTACGAACTGATCGATCCGATCGGTCGCGGCGGGGTCGGCGCGGTGTGGCGTGCCTGGGACCACCGGCGCCGCCGCTATGTGGCGGCCAAGGTGCTCCAGCAGAGCGACGCCCACACCCTGCTGCGCTTCGTCCGCGAGCAGGCGCTCAGGATCGACCATCCGCACGTCCTCGCCCCGGCCAGCTGGGCCGCGGACGACGACAAGGTCCTCTTCACCATGGACCTCGTGGCGGGTGGCTCCCTGGCCCACGTCATCGGGGACTACGGCGCGCTGCCGCCCCGCTTCGTGTGCACCCTGCTCGATCAGCTGCTGTCCGGACTGGCCGCGGTGCACGCGGAGGGGGTCGTGCACCGCGACATCAAGCCGGCCAACATCCTGCTCGAAGTCACCGGCACCGGACGGCCGCACCTGCGGCTGTCCGACTTCGGCATCTCGATGCGCAAGGGCGAGCCCCGGCTCACCGAGACCAACTACGTGGTGGGCACGCCCGGTTACTTCGCGCCCGAGCAACTGATGGGCGCGGAGCCGGACTTCACCGCGGACCTGTTCGCGGTCGGCCTGGTCGGGCTCTATCTGCTCCAGGGCCGCAGGCCGGACTCCCAGGCGCTCGTGGACCACTTCATGACCTACGGCACCCCGAGCGCCCCGCGGGGCATCTCCGAACCGCTGTGGCAGGTGCTCGCCGGGCTGCTCCAGCCCGACCCGCAGGCCCGCTTCAAGACGGCCACGGGCGCGCGCAAGGCGCTCAACGCGGCGGCCGAGCTGCTGCCCGAGCCCGGTCCCGGCGAGGAGCGGGTCGAGATCCTCGACCAGATCGGCCCGCTGCCGGCCGGCTTCGGCCCGAACGGCCCGGAGCCCGTGCCCGCCGAGCAGCCGCAGCATGCTCAGCAGCCCGCCCAGCAGGACGCCTCCCAGCACCAGCCGAACCTGCCGAGCCCGTCCGAGACGGGCAGCTTCCACCTGCCGCCGCCGCCCCGGACGCCCACCCGGCCGGTGGCCGTCCCACCGGCCCCCGCCTTCGGGCCGCCCCCGCCACAGGTCGCCCCCCAGCCGGGAGCCTCTCGGCCCGGCGCCTCCCCGGCCATGTCCCCCGCCGCCCAGGCCGGGGCCCCGGCTCCGTCCTCCGTACAGCCGTCCGCGCATTCCCCCGCCTCCTTCGCCCAGGCCCCCACGGCCGCGGTGTCCAACGAGCAGGTCTCCACTCGTTCCTACACCGCTCAGGCCGGATCGGTTCCCGTGCGCCGGCCGGGCCCGCCCGCGAAGGTGGCGGTCCCGGTCCTGGTCACCGCGCTGGTCTGCTTCGCCGTCGGGATCTGGGCGCTCATCCAGGCGTAGGTCCCGCGCCCGCCGCCCGGCGGGCAAGGAGCCACCAGGCGCCCAGGCCGAGGACGAGGACCGTACCGGCGCCGATCCCGGCCACGCCGACGACCCTCAGCGTGCCGCTCCTGGCCGCCTGCGGGCCGCTCTGGCCGCTGGCCGCCGCCTCCCGGTCGTCGTCGGTCACCGTGAAGGGCCCGGCGGGACCGTCGTACGCCGGCTGCGGCTTGGACTGCCCGGTCACGTTCACCCGCAGGGTCAGCGGCAGCGGCTTGTCCCCGTAGGCCTTGGCGATCTCGGGGCTGAGCGTGGCCGACAGGTAGTACCAGCCGGCGAACCGCAGGCCGCTGGTGGAGTCGTTCGAGGAGAAGCGGTTCTCGTAGGCCACCGGCCGCTGCGGGTCGAGCGCGAGGGTCGACGGATCGCCGTCGTAGGACAGGTCCTTGCCGTCGACGTAGCCGCGGGCCGGATTCATCAGGGACACCGTGAGCGCGTAGCCGACGTAGGCGTCGGCGGCCGGGCTGCTGCCCAGCTCGGCGGTGGCGAAGATCTGCTGGCCCCAGTCGACGGGGACGCGGTAGTACATCGTCTGGCCGGGCCTGATGTCGGTGCGCCACTCGCCCTGACGGAGCGAGGTCGCGTTGTGGAAGCCGGCGCCTCCGTCACGCCGCTGCGGCCCGCCGGCGGGCGGCTGGGGCGTGCCCGAGGCCCAGGTCTCCGGCAGGGCCGTCGGGCCGGTCTTCCTCAGTCCCGGCTCGGTCACATAGCGGAGCTCCAGTTCCCAGTCCGAGCCGTCGGACTCGGAGGTGCGCTCCACGAGGACGTAGTACGCGCCGACCTGCTGGCAGCTGGAGGAGTCCGGGTCGATCGTGCGGTGGGTGTAGGCGGCGATCGGCCGGGCGAAGCCGAAGCCGCCGAAGTTCACCGACTGGTGGCCGCAGTCGGTGCCCGATCCGTCCTGCATGGTCACCTTGATGCCGTCGCTGTAACCGGCCTTCGCGCCCGCTTTCGGGACCGCGACGACCGAGACGTACGCGTTCTGCTTGTCGTCGAGGTCGACGCGGTAGTAGAGCTTGCCGTCCTTCTTGATGGTGTCCCGGTAGCTCTGCCCGGCCGTGAGCCGCTCGGCGTCCAGGTTCGAGACGGCGCCCTTCACCCGCCGGGCCTGGTCGTCGAAGGCGTAACCGCCGCCCTCACCGGCCGCCCGGGCACCGCCGGGCAGCGCGAGGGCCGCGCACACCGCCGCGGCCAGCACCCCCGCCGTACGACCGGTTCCCCGTTGCCTCTTCACGCGCTTCTCCTCGTGGTCTCCGTGCGCGCCCATCCTGCCCGCTCCTCTGACCGGGACCCTACAAATTTGCGAGGGCAAGCAATCGATTGGCGAACGCGAACAAAGTGAGGCCCCGACCGCTCACCGCGGTCGGGGCCTCACTCACACACGCTCTTCGTCTCACACACCCGAACCTGCGGGCACGGAGTCGGTCGCCTCCGTCCACAGATCCTGCTCGGCGCGATCCGCCTGGATCTGGCGGTACACGAGGAGCCCGCCGATGGCGGCCAGTGCGACCAGGAGAAGCTTCTTCACCGCGCGACCTCGTCTTTCGTTGACGTAGGAGACTTCTGACGCCCACTCTACACACCGACCGATACCGATCGGTGACCTCGTCCGCCAACGCGTCCGGGCAAAACAATCGACCCGGACGGGTGAACCGTCCGGGCCGTCGGACCGGCGCTAGCCGACCTCGTACTGACCGACCTCCAGGAAGTGACGCTGCGTGCCCTTGGACCTATCCCGCCAGGAGGGGCAGGCGTCGGCGCAGCGCGCGCGGAGCGGGCCGGAGGCAGGAGCGTCACGCGGAGCGGAGCCGGGTGCTTGATGAGGTAGACGGCGACAGAGCGGGAAGCCGCAGCCATGCTCGCCGAGCTTCTGGAAGACCCGTTGATCGGCTGAGCGGCTGATGGCAGCCGTAGATGTCAAAGACCCCCAGTCGCGATCGACTGGGGGTCTTCGTGCTGGTGGGGCTAACAGGATTTGAACCTGTGGCCTCATCCTTATCAGGGATGCGCTCTAACCAACTGAGCTATAGCCCCGCCGCGCTTTGCGGTGTGTGTCCCGCGCGCTGACTCCTGAAGATTAGCGCACGTGGGGGCCAGTCCCAAAATCGCCCGGGGCCGGAGCCCCTGAGGGTGCGCGTACCCGGCCCCCGCGCGGGTCACTCGTCCTCGGCGAGGGTGAGCTCGACACCGCCCACGAAGCCGGCCGACAGGTTGTAGATGAAGGCGCCCAGCGTGGCCAGGGCCGTCATCAGGACCACGTCGATCACCGCGATGACCGAGGTGAACATCAGCACCCGCGGAAGCGACAGGAAGGACTGCAGGTCGAAGCCGTTGGACTCGTTGGAGCCGGTGGCCTCGCTGATCGTGCCGCCGACGGTCGAGAAGACGCCCATGGCGTCCATGACCATCCACAGCACCGCCGCGGCCACCACCGTGCAGATGCCGAGCGCGATGGAGAGCAGGAAGCTCACCTTCATCACCGACCACGGATCGGCCTTGGCGACCCGCAGTCGCGCCTTGCGCGTGCGCGGAGTGGTACGCGCGCCCGTGCGCGGCTTGCGCGTGGCCGCCGCGCCCTTGCCGCCGGCCGGCACGCCCTGGGCGGGCGTGCCCTGCCCGGGGGCGTAGGCCTGCGGCGGGTGGTAGGGCCCGCTCTGCGGCTGCGTCCCCCCACGCTCGCCGGGCAGCGGCCCGTTGTACGTCTCGTACGAGGGTCGCTGCCCCCGAGTGTCCGTCACCGTAACCCCCTGGGAGTCCGTGGCGGAGCCACGGGCACCGCTCGATCCTGCGGACCGGCCGTCGGCCGAACCGGCGCCCGTGGCTCCACTCACGCTCTACTCCTCGTGCTCCCCGGTCTCGGGCTCCGTGCCCTCGACCGCCTCGGCCGTCTCCCCGGCCTCGGCAGCTTCCTCGATGTCGTCGTCCTCGCCGCCGGCCTCGGCATTGCGGGCGATGCCGACGACGGCGTCGCGCTTGCCCAGGTTGATCAGCTGGACGCCCATGGTGTCACGGCCGGTCTCCCTGACTTCGTTGACTCGCGTACGAATCACACCGCCGGACAGCGTGATGGCGAGGATCTCGTCGGTGTCCTCGACCACCAGCGCGCCCACGAGCGAACCACGGTCCTCCACGATCTTGGCGGCCTTGATGCCGAGGCCGCCGCGACCCTGGACGCGGTACTCGTCGACGGCGGTGCGCTTGGCGTAGCCACCGTCGGTCGCGGTGAAGACGAACGTACCGGGCCGGACGACATTCATCGAGAGCAGCTCGTCGTCCTCGCGGAAACTCATCCCCTTGACCCCGGAGGTCGCGCGTCCCATCGGGCGCAGGGCGTCGTCCGATGCGGTGAAGCGGATCGACTGCGCCTTGCGGCTGATGAGCAGCAGGTCGTCGTCGGAGGAGACCAGCTCGGCGCCGATCAGCTCGTCGTCGCTGCCGTCCTCGCGCTCGCGCAGGTTGATGGCGATGACACCGCCGGAGCGCGGCGAGTCGTAGTCCTTCAGCGCGGTCTTCTTCACGAGGCCGGCCTTGGTGGCGAGCACCAGGTACGGCGCGGCCTCGTAGTCGCGGATCGCGAGGATCTCGGCGATCTGCTCGTCCGGCTGGAAGGCCAGCAGGTTGGCCACGTGCTGGCCGCGGGCGTCCCGGCCGGCGTCCGGCAGCTCGTACGCCTTGGCCCGGTAGACCCGGCCCTTGTTGGTGAAGAAGAGCAGCCAGTTGTGGGTGGTGGTCACGAAGAAGTGGTCGACGATGTCGTCCTGCTTCAGCTTCGTGCCGCGCACGCCCTTGCCGCCGCGCTTCTGCGAGCGGTAGTCCTCGGTCTTCGTACGCTTCACATAGCCGCCACGCGTGATGGTGACGACGATGTCCTCCTCGGCGATCAGGTCCTCGATGGACATGTCACCGTCGAAGGGCACGAGCTGGCTGCGGCGGTCGTCGCCGTACTTGTCGACGAGCGCCGTGAGCTCCTCGCTGACGATCTGCCGCTGCTTCTCGGGCGAGGCCAGGATCGCGTTGTACTCGTTGATCTTCGCCTGGAGCTCGTCGTGCTCGGCGACGATCTTCTGGCGCTCCAGGGCGGCGAGCCGGCGCAGCTGCATCTCGAGGATGGCGTTGGCCTGGATCTCGTCGATCTGGAGGAGGCCCATCAGGCCCTCGCGGGCGACGTCGACCGTGTCGCTGCGCCGGATGAGGGCGATGACCTCGTCGATCGCGTCGAGGGCCTTGAGCAGACCGCGCAGGATGTGGGCGCGCTCCTCGGCCTTGCGCAGCCGGAACTTGGTCCGGCGCACGATGACCTCGATCTGGTGCGTCACCCAGTGGCGGATGAACGCGTCGATCGAGAGGGTGCGCGGCACGCCGTCGACGAGCGCCAGCATGTTGGCGCCGAAGTTCGTCTGGAGGTCGGTGTGCTTGTACAGGTTGTTGAGGACGACCTTGGCGACCGCGTCCCGCTTGAGGACGATGACCAGGCGCTGGCCGGTGCGCGAGGAGGTCTCGTCGCGGACGTCGGCGATGCCGCCGATCTTGCCGTCCTTCACCAGGTCGGCGATCTTCTGCGCGAGGTTGTCCGGGTTGACCTGGTAGGGCAGCTCGGTGACCACCAGGCACTGGCGGTTCTGGATCTCCTCGACCTCGACGACCGCGCGCATGGTGATGGAGCCGCGGCCGGTGCGGTAGGCCTCCTCGATGCCCTTGCGGCCGACGACGAGCGCGCCGGTGGGGAAGTCGGGGCCCTTGATGCGCTCGATGAGCGCGTCGAGCAGCTCCTCGTGGGTGGCCTCGGGGTGCTCCAGGTACCACTGGGCGCCGGCGGCGACCTCGCGCAGGTTGTGCGGCGGGATGTTGGTCGCCATGCCGACCGCGATGCCGGCGGAGCCGTTGATCAGCAGGTTCGGGAAGCGGGAGGGCAGGACGGTCGGCTCCTGGGAGCGGCCGTCGTAGTTGTCCGTGAAGTCGACGGTCTCCTCGTCGATGTCGCGGACCATCTCCATCGACAGCGGCGCCATCTTGCACTCGGTGTAGCGCATGGCCGCCGCCGGGTCGTTGCCCGGGGAGCCGAAGTTGCCGTTGGAGTCGACGAGCGGCATCCGCATGGCCCAGGGCTGGGCGAGGCGGACGAGGGCGTCGTAGATCGAGGTGTCGCCGTGCGGGTGGTAGTTGCCCATGACGTCGCCGACGACGCGGGCGCACTTGTAGAAGCCCTTCTCGGGCCGGTAGCCGCCGTCGTACATCGCGTACAGCACGCGGCGGTGTACGGGCTTGAGGCCGTCCCGGACGTCGGGCAGCGCGCGCGACACGATGACGGACATCGCGTAGTCGAGGTACGAGCGCTGCATCTCGGTCTCGAGCCCCACGGGCTCCACGCGCATGCCCACGCCGGGAACCGTCGGCTCCTCTTCGGGCATCACAGGGGTGTTCTCGTCGGCCATTGCCGGTCTTCAGTCCTTTCGTACGGTCAGCTGAGGCCGACTCAGATGTCGAGGAAGCGAACGTCCTTGGCGTTGCGCTGGATGAACGAGCGCCGTGCCTCGACGTCCTCACCCATCAGCACCGAGAACAGATCGTCGGCCTGCGCCGCGTCGTCGAGGGTGACCTGGCCGAGCACGCGGTGGTCCTGGTCCATGGTGGTGATGCGCAGCTCCTCGGCGTTCATCTCGCCGAGGCCCTTGAAGCGCTGGATCGAGTCCTCGCGGATCCGCTTGCCGTTCTGCTTGCCCAGCTCGACCAGGGCGTCGCGCTCGCGGTCCGAGTAGGCGTACTCGAAGTCGTCCCGGCCCCACTTGATCTTGTAGAGCGGCGGGCGGGAGAGGTAGACGTGCCCGGCCTCGACCAGGGGGCGCATGAAGCGGAAGAGGAAGGTCAGCAGCAGGGTGTTGATGTGCTGGCCGTCGACGTCGGCGTCCGCCATCAGGATGATCTTGTGATAGCGGAGCTTCTCGATGTCGAAGTCCTCGTGGACGCCGGTGCCGAAGGCGGAGATCAGCGCCTGGACCTCGGTGTTCTGGAGGATCTTGTCGATCCGGGCCTTCTCGACGTTCAGGATCTTGCCGCGGATCGGCAGGATGGCCTGGTACATCGGGTTGCGGCCGGACTTGGCCGAGCCGCCGGCGGAGTCACCCTCGACGATGAAGATCTCGCACTTGGTGGGGTCGTTCGACTGGCAGTCGGAGAGCTTGCCCGGCAGGGACGCCGACTCCAGGAGACCCTTGCGGCGGGTCAGGTCGCGGGCCTTGCGGGCGGCCACGCGCGCGGTGGCGGCGGTGATGCCCTTGCGGATGATGTCCGCGGCCTCGTTGGGGTTGCGGTCGAACCAGTCGGTCAGGTGCTCGAAGACGACCTTCTGGACGAAGGTCTTCGCCTCGGTGTTGCCGAGCTTGGTCTTGGTCTGGCCCTCGAACTGCGGCTCGCCGATCTTGACCGAGATGATGGCGGTCAGACCCTCGCGGATGTCGTCGCCCGTGAGGTTGTCGTCCTTCTCGCGGAGCAGCTTCTTCTCGCGCGCGTACTTGTTGACGAGGGTCGTCAGCGCGGCACGGAAGCCCTCCTCGTGCGTACCGCCCTCGTGGGTGTGGATCGTGTTCGCGAACGAGTACACGCCCTCGCTGTACGACGAGTTCCACTGCATCGCGATCTCGACCGAGAGGAGGCGCTCCTTGTCCTCGGCCTCGATGTCGATGACGGTCGGGTGGATCAGGTCGCCCTTGCGCGAGTTGAGGTACTTCACGAAGTCGACGATGCCGCCCTCGTAGTGGTACTTCACCGTGCGCGCGGCCGGCTCGGCGGCCGCCTCGGCGTCGGGGTCGTCGGCGCCGACGGTGGCCTTCGCGGACTCGCGCTCGTCGGTGAGCGTGATCGTCAGGCCCTTGTTCAGGAAGGCCATCTCCTGGAAACGGCGCGAGAGCGTCTCGAAGGAGTACTCGGTGGTCTCGAAGATGTCGGGGTCGGCCCAGAAGGTGACCGAGGTGCCGGTCTCCTCGGTCGCCTCGTGCTTGGCGAGGGGCGCCGTCGGGGCGCCCATCTTGTAGTCCTGCGTCCAGCGGTGGCCGTCGGTCTTGATCTCCACCGAGACCTTGGTGGACAGCGCGTTGACGACGGAGACGCCGACGCCGTGCAGACCGCCGGAGACCGCGTAGCCGCCGCCGCCGAACTTGCCGCCCGCGTGGAGGACCGTGAGCACGACCTCGACGGCCGGCTTGCCCTCGGACTCGACGATGCCGACGGGGATGCCGCGGCCGTTGTCGACGACGCGGACGCCGCCGTCGGCGAGGATCGTCACGTCGATGGTGTCCGCGTGACCGGCCAGGGCCTCGTCGACCGAGTTGTCGACGACCTCCTGCACCATGTGGTGCAGACCGCGCTCTCCGGTCGAGCCGATGTACATGCCGGGGCGCTTGCGCACCGCATCCAGGCCCTCGAGGACCTGGATGTTGCTGGCGGTGTACTGCTTGTTCTCGTTGGGGTTGCCGGAATCGGCCACGAAGCGCCCTTTCTGGCACAGCACAAGCCGTTCTCCGGGCATACGGGAGCGGCTGCGTCGTTCGACATGTTCCGCGGGGTGGCGGGATTGTCTTCCAGTCTACCGGTACCACTGACACTCATGGGGGTTTGCCGGTACCTGAATGCTCATGTGCCGCCCTCGGCGGGCGCGAGACGACTCCCCATATCCGGGGAGGGGCTCCAGACGCCCCTGACGGCCACCTAGCGCTTCGGGCGGTGACCGGTTGTGGGCATGCGTCCCGCGCGGGGTCGCGCGTCCGCCCCGTACCGCTATCCGTACGTATCTCCGGGTCCCGTCGACCCGGGCGCCCGCAGCGGCCCGTAGCCCCGCCGGGGGCCGCCCGGACCCAGGACCTTGATCATCCGTACGGTGCCGTGCCCCAGGTCCTCGTTGAGGCGCGCGACCAGGCGCGGGGCGAGCAGCCGCAGCTGGGTCGCCCATGCCGTGGAGTCGCACTGCACGGTGAGCACCCGCTCCTCGGGGTCCTCGTCGTACTTCAGCGGTACGCAGTGCTTGGCGAGGTCCTCGCCGACGATCTGCGGCCAGCGCCCCATCACCCCGCCGACCGCGGCCGGGGTCTCCCAGCCCCGTTCGGTGATCAGCCGGTTGATCGCGGCGCCGAGCGCCATCGGGTCGCGGCCGTCGGCGCGCGCGCCGGAGCGCAGTCCGCCGCCGCGCCTGGCCTGCTTCTTCTGCTGGGCCGCCGCGCCCCGCGCCTTCGCCTGCTCCTTGGCGGCGCGCAGCGCGACCCGGGCCAGGTCGACGCCGGAGGGCTCGGGCACCGCCGGTACCGCGGGCTTGTCCACAGGCTGTGGGGAAGTTTCGCCGCCGATGCCCGTCATGCTCGTGCCACCCTTTCGACCGCTCCGCCGGCCACCGCGTACCGCGTGCCGGCGAGCACGCCCGGCACGTCGTCGTCGACCGCCGCCGTGACGAGGACCTGCTCGCCCGGCGCCACCAGCTCCGCGAGGCGCTCGCGCCGGCGCGCGTCCAGCTCGGCGAAGACGTCGTCGAGGACGAGGACCGGCTCGTTGCCCTCGGCGCGCAGCAGGTCGTACGAGGCGAGCC
Organism: Streptomyces sp. NPDC126499; assembly: GCF_040302485.1. Taxonomy (NCBI): domain Bacteria; kingdom Bacillati; phylum Actinomycetota; class Actinomycetes; order Kitasatosporales; family Streptomycetaceae; genus Streptomyces; species Streptomyces sp. NPDC126499. The sequence goes on from NZ_JBEOUO010000006.1 coordinate 85,955, forward strand.
GCAGCGCGAGGGCGTAGGACCAGGACTCGCCGTGGCTCGCGTACCCCTTGGCCGGCAGGTCTCCGAGCTTGAGGAGGAGGTCGTCGCGGTGCGGTCCGACCAGCGTGACGCCCCGCTCGACCTCCTGTTTGCGTACGTCGGCGAGCGCGGCGATCAGCTGTCCGTACAGCTCCTCGCGGGTGTGCCCGGCTGCGGGCGCGGACGGCTTGTACTCGAGGTGGACCGGTCCGCCGCCCGGGGCCAGCTGCTCGTACGCCTTGTCGGCGAGCGGGCGGAGCGTGCCGATGAGGTCGAGCCGCTGGGCGAGCAGCTCGGCGCCGGCCCGGGCCAGGTGCTGGTCCCACACGTCCAGGGTCGACAGGTCCATGCCGCGGCCACCGTGGCGCCGGGCCATGGCGGCGGACTTCAGGAGCGTGTTGCGCTGCTTGAGCACCCGCTCGTAGTCGGAGCGCACGCCCGCCATGCGCGGCGCGCGCGCCGTGATCAGTTCGTCGAGGAAGCGCCGGCGCTCGCCGGGGTCGCCCTTGACGAGGGCCAGGTCCTCCGGCGCGAACAGCACGGTCCGCACGATCCCCAGCACGTCACGCGGTCTGACCTGCGAGGACCTGTTGATGCGGGCGCGGTTGGCGCGGCCCGGGTTGAGTTCGAGCTCGACGAGCTGGGAGCGCTCGCCCTGGGTGACGGCGGCGCGGATGATCGCCCGCTCCGCCCCCATGCGCACCAGCGGGGCGTCGGAGGCGACACGGTGGCTGCCGAGGGTGGCGAGATAGCCGACGGCCTCGACGAGGTTGGTCTTGCCCTGGCCGTTCGCGCCCACGAACGCGGTGACGCCCGGATCGAGCGGGACCTCGACCCGGGCGTAGGAGCGGAAGTCGGCCAGCGACAGATGCGTGACGTGCATGGTGTGCGCCGACCTTCCCCCGGCGGGCTGTGCACCGCCGGGTGCACAGCCTGTGGATTACTTCTTCGTCTCGACCGCGTGACCGCCGAACTGGTTGCGCAGCGCGGCGATCATCTTCATCTGCGGCGAGTCGTCCTGACGCGACGCGAACCGCGCGAACAGCGACGCGGTGATCGCCGGCAGCGGTACGGCGTTGTCGATGGCGGCCTCGACGGTCCACCGGCCCTCGCCGGAGTCCTCCGCGTAGCCGCGCAGCTTCTCCAGGTGCTCGTCCTCGTCGAGGGCGTTGACCGCGAGGTCGAGCAGCCAGGAGCGGATGACGGTGCCTTCCTGCCAGGAGCGGAAGACCTCGCGGACGTCGGTGACGGAGTCGACCTTCTCCAGGAGCTCCCAGCCCTCGGCGTAGGCCTGCATCATCGCGTACTCGATGCCGTTGTGGACCATCTTCGCGAAGTGGCCGGCGCCGACCTTGCCCGCGTGGACCGAGCCGTAGGGACCCTCGGGCTTGAGGGCGTCGAAGATCGGCTGGACCTTCGCCACGTTCTCGGCGTCGCCGCCGTACATCAGCGCGTAGCCGTTCTCCAGGCCCCAGACGCCGCCGGAGACACCACAGTCGACGAAGCCGATGCCCTTGGCGGCGAGCTCCTCGGCGTGCTTCTCGTCGTCGGTCCAGCGGGAGTTGCCGCCGTCCACCACGACGTCGCCGGGCGAGAGCAGCTGCGCCAGCTCGTCGATGGTGGACTGGGTGGCGGCACCGGCCGGGACCATCACCCACACGACGCGCGGGCCCTTGAGCTTGCCCACAAGCTCTTCGAGGCTGTGGACGTCGGCGAGGTCCGGGTTGCGGTCGTATCCGATGACGGTGTGGCCTGCGCGGCGGATGCGCTCGCGCATGTTGCCGCCCATCTTGCCGAGACCGACGAGACCGAGCTCCATCAGAGATTCCTTAAGCGTCGTGTGCGGTTTACCCGGGTCCGAGCCTACGCCCGGACCCCGGTGCACACCTGTGGGGTCAGCCGCTCAGGCGTACCGGCATGATCAGGTACTTGTAGGCCTCGTCGGCCTCCGCGTCGACCGCCGGCCGGCCGCTCAGGAGGGCGGGCTTGGTGGAGGTCGTGAAGGAGAGCTGGGCGACCGGGGAGTCGATCGCGCTCAGGCCGTCCAGGAGGAAGGTCGGGTTGAAGGCGATCGAGATGTCGTCGCCCTCCAGCTGCGCGTCGACGCGCTCCACAGCCTGTGCGTCGTCGCTGGAGCCGGCCTCCAGGATGAGGACGCCCTGCTCGAAGCTGAGCCGGACCGGGGTGTTGCGCTCGGCGACCAGGGCCACACGCTTGACGGCCTCGACGAACGGGGCGGTCTCGATCACCGCGATCGAGTTGAACTCGGTGGGGAAGAGCGTCCGGTACTTCGGCAGGTCGCCTTCGAGCAGCCGGGTGGTGGTGCGGCGGCCGGCGCCCTCGAAGCCGATCAGGCCCTCGCCCTTGCCGGAGCCGGAGAGCGCCAGGGTGACGGTGTCGCCGCTGGTCAGGGCCTTGGCCGTGTCCAGGAGCGTCTTGGCGGGCACCAGGGCGACGGCGGAGGCGTCCGGCGACTCCGGCTTCCACAGGAACTCGCGGACGGCGAAGCGGTAGCGGTCGGTGGAGGCCAGGGTGACCGTGTCGCCCTCGATCTCGATGCGCACACCGGTGAGGACGGGCAGCGTGTCGTCACGGCCGGCGGCGATGGCCACCTGGGCGGCGGCGGCCGCGAAGACCTCGCCGGGGACGGTGCCGGTCGCGGTGGGCATCTCCGGCAGCGCCGGGTACTCCTCCACGGGCAGGGTGTGGAGGGTGAAGCGGGAGGTGCCGCAGACCACGGTCGCCCGCACACCGTCCGTGGAGATCTCCACCGGGCGGTTGGGCAGGGCGCGGCAGATATCGGCGAGCAGGCGGCCGGAGACCAGGACCGTGCCGTCCTCCTCCACCTCGGCCTCGACAGAGACCCGGGCCGAGACCTCGTAGTCGAAGCTGGAGAAGCTCAGCGCGCCGTCCTCGGCCTTCAGCAGAAGGCCCGCGAGTACGGGCGCCGGCGGACGGGCCGGAAGGCTGCGGGCCACCCAGGCCACCGCCTCCGCGAGTACATCGCGCTCCACCCGGATCTTCACCGGAACCGCCTCCTGCTTGTTGCTGGCTCTTCGTCGACTGCGGGAACCAGTCTGACGTACGCCGCCGACACTCGGTGCGGCTCGGGGTCAAGTCGCGACAAGAGCTCGCCGAGGCTCCGGCGCCGAGTTGTGCACAGGTCCCACTTCAAAGCGGATTCCGGGCTAACTATGAGTGGGAGTAGTAGTAGGGCCTGTGGAAACCGTGGATAACGCCATCCACGCAGGTCAGACCCAGTTTTTTGTCCACCGGCCCTGTGGGTGACACCGGTGGACAACCGGGGTGCTCTGTGGACACACCAAAGTTCTGCACACCCGATTCACAGGCCATGGGGAGTTCTCCCCAGTGCTGTCCCCAGCTTTCCCCCGGTTCCCCACAGCCCAAACGTCTCCCTTGGTGTGACCGCTTTCACTCGGCCCGGTGAGGCGGGGTGTTTTGTTGCCGAACAGTGGACAGCGGTGTGGAGAAGCTGTGGGCAACCACCCCCAGCCTGTGGGTTGCCCGTGGACAACCGCGAGGGGTCCCTGTGGACGAAAGTTTTGTCCACAGCCTGTGGAGATCGGTTGCCAACAATTCCACACCCCTCTGACCTGGCTGGATGGCCTGTGACCAGGGCAGCCTGTGGACGCGATCCGGATAACTTCACAGTCCCCACCCTGTGGACGGGAGATCATCCCCCAATCTGTGGAGAACCCGCCACCGGAACGGAGTAATCGAACAGTCGCCAGACGGGTGCCGTGGGCCGGGAACGCCGAAGGGCGCCCCGGGAGGTGTCCCGGAGCGCCCTTCGAGGGTCGTGGACGGCTTCCTCAGCCGTTCTTGATGCGGTTGGTCAGCTCGGTGACCTGGTTGTAGATGGAGCGCCGCTCGGCCATCAGCGCGCGGATCTTGCGGTCCGCGTGCATCACGGTCGTGTGGTCGCGGCCGCCGAACTGCGCGCCGATCTTCGGCAGCGACAGGTCCGTCAGCTCCCGGCACAGGTACATGGCGATCTGCCGGGCCGTGACGAGGACGCGGCTGCGCGAGGAGCCGCACAGGTCCTCCACCGTCAGACCGAAGTAGTCCGCCGTCGACGCCATGATCGCGCCGGCGGTGATCTCCGGAGCCGAGTCCTCGCCGCCCGGGATGAGGTCCTTGAGGACGATCTCGGTGAGCCCGAGGTCCACCGGCTGCCGGTTGAGGCTCGCGAAGGCGGTGACCCGGATCAGCGCGCCCTCCAGCTCACGGATGTTCCGCGAGATCCGGGAGGCGATGAACTCCAGCACCTCCGGCGGGGCGTTGAGCTGCTCCTGGACCGCCTTCTTACGGAGGATCGCGATGCGCGTCTCCAGCTCGGGCGGCTGCACATCGGTGGTCAGACCCCACTCGAAGCGGTTGCGGAGCCGGTCCTCCAGGGTCACCAGCTGCCGGGGCGGCCGGTCCGAGGACAGCACGATCTGCTTGTTGGCGTTGTGGAGCGTGTTGAAGGTGTGGAAGAACTCCTCCTGCGTCGACTCCTTGCTCGCGAGGAACTGGATGTCGTCGACCAGCAGGATGTCCACGTCGCGGTAGCGCTTGCGGAAGGCGTCGCCCTTGCCGTCGCGGATGGAGTTGATGAACTCGTTGGTGAACTCCTCCGAGCTCACGTACCGCACCCGCGTGCCCGGGTAGAGGCTCCGCGCGTAGTGCCCGATGGCGTGCAACAGGTGGGTCTTGCCGAGCCCCGACTCCCCGTAGATGAAGAGGGGGTTGTACGCCTTCGCCGGCGCCTCGGCCACCGCGACGGCGGCGGCGTGCGCGAAGCGGTTCGAGGAACCGATGACGAAGGTGTCGAAGAGGTAGCGGGGGTTCAGCCGCGCGTGCTGCTCGCCGGGGGCGCCGGACCCGGCGCCCTGCCCGGACGAGGAGCCGCCCATGCCCGGCGCGCCGCCGACTCCCGGACGGGGCCCGTGGCCGCCGCCCGGCCCGCCGTGACCGGGTCCGCCGTGACCCGGACCACCGTGGCCGGGGCCGCCGGAGCCCTCCGGCTCGGAAAGCTCCGCCCGGTCGGGGCGCTGCTGCTCGTACGGAGAACGCTCGTCGTACCGCGGCTGCTGGGGCTGCTGCGGGCGGGCCGTCGCGTACGGATCCCGGTCCTGGAAGCCGCCGAGCCGCTGCTGCTGCCAGGTGATCTCCTCCTGGGCGCGCGGCCAGACACCCGGGTCGGGGCGCTGCTGCTGGTACTCGGGGTAGGCGGGGCGCGCGGTCGGCAGACCGTCGTCCGGCATCGGCCGCCCGTAGTCGTCGTACTTCTCGTACGGCTTGTCGTAGCCGTCGTACTTCCCGTACGGCTGCTGGGCGGGCCGGCTCTGGGGCGCCGGCGGGGTCGGCTCGCCGACGGAGTCGTCGACGGTGATCGCGATCCGGATCGGCCGGCCGCAGGCGCGGCTGAGGGCCTCGCTGATCAGCGGGGCGAGACGGCCTTCGAGGACCTGCTTGCCGTACTCGTTGGGCACCGCGAGCAGCGCGGTGTCGGCCACCAGTGCGAGTGGCTGGCAGCGCTCGATCCACTGCTTGTCCTTGGGCTCGATGCCCTGGCCTTCGCCGAGGAGCTGTTCCAGCACGCGCGGCCACACTGCGGCAAGATCGGCAGGTACGTCAGCCACGGGGCACGCTTCCTCGCAGGTCCCACGAATGTGTGGTTCTCGGGACGGTGGGTCGAAGTCCGTAAGGACAGGTAAGGACAGAACGGAAAAGATTGCGGAGTCCAGCCACGGTAGTCGTGGCGGCTGACGTGGTTCAAGTTGTTGTCCACAGCCTGTGCACAATGGGGGGTGACGACAGGTCGGTTTGACCGGATGGCGTAGCCGCGCGTACCGTAACCAGGTCGAGTTGTCGATGGCTGCTGCCGCCTGCCTCCGATGGGCAAAGATCACCTTAGGTGATCGCGAAGCGGTGCACTCGGGCGTATTGCGAGCTACTCGTGGGCGCACGGTGACAGCCAGGCGATGTCCCGCCACCACCCGAATCATTTCTGGAGCCCCCGAGTGAGCAAGCGCACCTTCCAGCCGAACAACCGTCGTCGCGCGAAGACCCACGGCTTCCGCCTGCGCATGCGTACCCGTGCCGGTCGCGCCATCCTGGCCGCCCGTCGTGGCAAGGGTCGCGCCCGCCTGTCCGCCTGATCCGCGTACAGGTCATGACGTGCTGCCTACCGAGAATCGGCTGAGGCGGCGCGAGGACTTCGCGACCGCGGTACGCCGAGGACGCCGGGCCGGACGCCCGCTCCTCGTCGTCCATCTACGCAGCGGTGCAACGGACCCGCACGCGCCTGGGGAGAGCGCTCCCCCGACGCGTGCGGGTTTCGTCGTGAGCAAGGCCGTAGGCGGCGCGGTCGTCCGCAACCAGGTGAAGCGTCGTCTGCGCCATCTCATGCGCGAGCGGCTCACCGAGCTGCCCCCCGGTAGCCTGGTGGTCGTACGGGCGTTGCCCGGAGCCGGTGACGCCGACCACGCCCAGCTGGCCCGAGACCTGGACGCCGCTCTCCAGCGGTTGCTGGGAGGGGGCACGCGATGAAGTACCCGCTGCTGGCTCTCATCAAGTTGTACCAGTGGACGATCAGCCCTCTCCTGGGTCCTGTCTGCCGGTACTACCCGTCGTGTTCCCACTACGGATTCACGGCCATCGACCGGCATGGCGCGATCAAGGGCACGGCCCTGACCGCCTGGCGCATCCTGCGGTGCAATCCGTGGTCGCCGGGCGGCGTGGACCACGTTCCCGCGCGCAAGCGGCCGCGCTGGCACGAGATGCTCAGGAACGCGCTGCGCGGTGACAAGGGCGGGATCTCCGCCGAGACGAGCCCGGCCGCAGAGACCTCGCCCAATGCTCAAGGAGCCTGATTAGTGGACACGATTGCCAGTCTGTTCGCGTTCATCACCACGCCCGTCTCATGGGTGATCGTCCAGTTCCACAAGTTGTACGGGGCGATCTTCGGTCCTGACACGGGCTGGGCCTGGGGCCTGTCGATCGTGTCCCTCGTGGTGCTGATCCGCATCTGCCTGATCCCGCTCTTCGTGAAGCAGATCAAGGCGACCCGGAACATGCAGGCGCTCCAGCCGAAGATGAAGGCGATCCAGGAGCGCTACAAGAGCGACAAGCAGCGTCAGTCCGAAGAGATGATGAAGCTGTACAAGGAGACGGGCACCAACCCGCTCTCCTCGTGCCTTCCCATCCTGGCGCAGTCGCCGTTCTTCTTCGCGCTGTACCACGTGCTCAGCAAGATCGCCGAGGGTGAGCGGATCGGCGCGCTGAACCAGCAGCTCGTCGACAGCGCGCGTGAGGCGCACATCTTCGGCGCCCCCATCGCGGCCAAGTTCACGGACAGCCCCGAGAAGGTCGAGGCCCTCAGCGCCTCGCTGACCGACGTCCGCATCGTCACCGCGGTCATGATCATCCTGATGTCGGCCTCGCAGTTCTTCACCCAGCGCCAGCTGATGATGAAGAACGTCGACCTCACGGTGAAGACCCCGTACATGCAGCAGCAGAAGATGCTCATGTACATCTTCCCGGTGATCTTCGCCGTCATGGGCATCAACTTCCCCGTCGGTGTCCTCGTCTACTGGCTGACCACCAACGTGTGGACCATGGGCCAGCAGATGTACGTGATCAACCAGAACCCGACGCCGGGCAGCAAGGCCCAGGACGCCTACCTCCAGCGCCTGCTCAAGAGCGTCACCCACCACGGTGAGGTCCGCGGCCGTGGCCGCAAGCGGGTCGTCAAGGCCATCGTCGCCAAGGGTTCGGACCGCAACGAGAACGAGCGCCGCTTCTTCGCGGGCCTGGCCAAGGCCGGCTTCGCCGCCCAGCCCGACGGCACCGTGATCAAGAGCGACACCGTCTCCGCCGAGGCGGAGGGCGGCGCCGGCACCCGGCGCCAGCAGCCCAAGCGCCAGACCAAGGCCCAGCGCCAGGCCGCGGCCGCCCAGCAGGCCAAGGAGGCCGAGGACGCGGCCTCGACCGCCGAGGCCACGGCCGGGGACAAGCCGGCTCCGTCGCTGGAGAAGGACACGAAGCCGCAGGCGAAGGGCGCCAAGCCCGGCGCCCAGGACGCGACCGACAAGCCGGCGCGGCCGAGCCGGGCCAACTCCGGTGGCGCCCGTCAGGGCAAGTCCGGCCAGCGCAAGGGCCAGCAGCGGCCCAAGCACCCCTCCTCCAAGAAGTAAGCCTCCACGAAGCAAGAAGGAGTCCATCCGTGACGGAAGGCACCACCTCCGCCGCCGAGGGTGGCGACACCCTGACCCGCCTGGAGCAGGAGGGTGAGATCGCGGCCGACTACCTCGAGGGCCTGCTCGACATCGCCGACCTCGACGGTGACATCGACATGGACGTCGAGGCGGACCGGGCGTCGGTCTCGATCATCAGCGACTCCGGCAGCCGCGACCTGCAGAAGCTCGTCGGCCGCGACGGAGAGGTGCTGGAGGCCCTTCAGGAGCTGACCCGGCTCGCCGTGCACCGCGAGACCGGTGACCGCAGCCGGCTGATGCTCGACATCGCGGGCTTCCGGGCCCAGAAGCGGACCGAGCTGGCCCAGCTGGGCGCCAAGGCCGCGGACGAGGTCAAGTCCTCCGGCAAGCCGGTCAAGCTGGACCCGATGACCCCGTTCGAGCGGAAGGTCGTGCACGACGCGGTCGCCGCCGCAGGTCTGCGCAGCGAGTCCGAGGGCGAGGAGCCGCAGCGCTTCGTCGTCGTGCTCCCTGCCTGATCCCTCTCGTAGAGTCGGCCCCGTCTGTTCGCAGGCGGGGCCGAACTTTGTCAGCCTGATAGTCAGCCACCACAGTGCGCTCGCGCGGTACGCGTGCGGTACGGAAGGACGGTTCCCCGTGACGGAGGCAGCGGAGCTTCCCCAGGCGCCGGAGCAGGCGCGGACGGTCTTCGGCGAGTACTTCCCCGAGGCGGTCCGGTATGCGGAGCTCCTGGCGGACGCAGGGGTCAAGCGGGGCCTCATCGGCCCCCGTGAGGTTCCCCGGCTGTGGGAGCGGCACCTGTTGAACTGCGCCGTGCTCTCCGAGGTCGTCCCGGAGGGCGTCACCGTCTGCGACGTCGGCTCCGGTGCCGGTCTGCCCGGCATCCCGCTGGCCCTGGTCCGCCGCGATCTGAAGATCACGCTCCTGGAGCCCCTGCTCCGTCGTACGACCTTCCTCCAGGAGGCCGTCGAACTGCTCGGACTCGACCATGTGACCGTGGTCCGTGGCCGCGCCGAGGAGATGCTGGGCAAGCTGCCGTCGGTGCACGTCGTCACCGCGCGGGCCGTGGCGCCGCTCGACCGACTGGCCGGCTGGGGTGTCCCGCTGCTCCGTCCCTACGGCGAGATGCTCGCGCTCAAGGGCGACACCGCGGAGGAGGAGATCGTCGGCGCCCGTGCCGCGCTCTCCAAGCTCGGTGTGGTGGAGGCGTCGGTGCTGCACGTGGGCGAGGGGGTGGTCGATCCGCTGACCACGGTCGTCCGGGTCGAGGTCGGCGAGAGCCCCGGCGGTGTGAGGTTCGCCGCCAAGCGCGCCAAGGCGGCCCGGACCAGCCGGCCCCGACGACGCCGCTGAGCCCTTCCCGATCCGTACCCGCTGATCCGTACAAGCTGCGATACGTACAGATTTCGGAGTGTCGAGGGGTCCCGACCCTGCGGCGCGTGCATCGTGTTTCACGTGAAACGTCGCTCACTGCTGCAGGGGATCATCAGCCGCGGCCGCGCGGCTGGCACGCCCTGGGACCGCAAGCCTCCAGCGAAACCCCCCGTGAGGGTTAAGGGGTTGTCCACAGAGGTGGATTCATCCACAGAACCACGGGCCTCGCTGGTTCACGACCCCGAAAGCATGGCAGGCTCTGTGCATCGCGAGCCTGAAGCCGAGGAGAGTGAATCCTTGCGGTCCGACGCCAACATCGCGGGACCGATGACCGATCCGGTCCCCGGTCCCCGAACCGAATCGGTAGGGGCGGATGTTTCACGTGAAACACCGCCTCCGATGGACGACACCCCCATCGGTCGTGCGGCCCAGCTGGCCGTGGAGGCCCTGGGCCGCGCTGGTGAGGGACTTCCCCGGCCCGCGCAGACCCGCGTGATGGTGGTCGCCAACCAGAAGGGCGGCGTGGGCAAGACGACCACGACGGTCAACCTTGCCGCCTCCCTCGCTCTCCACGGTGCCCGCGTCCTGGTCATCGACCTCGACCCGCAGGGCAATGCCTCGACGGCCCTTGGCATCGATCACCATGCCGAGGTGCCCTCGATCTACGACGTTCTCGTGGAGAGCAGGCCGCTTTCCGAGGTCGTCCAGCCCGTCCGGGATGTGGAGGGACTCTTCTGTGCCCCCGCCACGATCGATCTCGCCGGTGCGGAGATCGAGCTGGTGTCCCTGGTGGCGCGGGAGAGCCGGCTGCAGCGAGCGATTCAGGCGTACGAGCAGCCGCTCGACTACATCCTGATCGACTGCCCGCCCTCCCTCGGCCTGCTGACGGTCAACGCCCTCGTGGCGGGGGCCGAGGTGCTGATCCCCATCCAGTGCGAGTACTACGCGCTGGAGGGTCTCGGTCAGCTGCTGCGGAACGTCGACCTGGTCCGCGGGCACCTCAACCCCGCTTTGCACGTCTCGACGATCCTCCTCACCATGTACGACGGTCGTACGAGGCTTGCCTCGCAGGTCGCCGAAGAGGTGCGCAGCCACTTCGGCGAGGAGGTCCTGAAGACCAGCATCCCGCGGTCCGTGCGTATTTCGGAGGCCCCGAGCTACGGACAGACCGTCCTCACCTACGACCCGGGCTCCAGTGGCGCCCTGTCGTATCTCGAAGCGGCGCGTGAGATCGCCCTGCGCGGTGTCGATCTCCACTATGACGCCACCCAGGCCCATGGGGGACACCCGCTCCCGGGCCACCAGAACAGCCAGCGAATGTCGGAGGGGATCCAGTGAGCGAGCGACGTAGGGGGCTGGGGCGTGGGCTCGGTGCGCTGATCCCCGCTGCTCCCCAGGAACGACAGGTGCAGGCCGTCGGGGTGGGATCCGCTCCCGCCACGACCTCCCCCGGCGCCATTCCGGCGCTCGGTTCCGACCGAGGCGTGGCGGCGGCGAAGCTGGCGGCTCTCCCGGCGAGCCCGCAGTCCCCGGACTCCGTCGTGCCGACGGCCGAGGCCGAGCCCCCGGTTTCGGAGTCCCCCGCCGGGGCGCACTTCGCCGAGCTGCCGCTGGACTCCATCACCCCGAATCCGCGCCAGCCGCGCGAGGTCTTCGACGAGGACGCCCTGGCCGAGCTGGTCACCTCCATCAAGGAGGTCGGTCTGCTCCAGCCGGTCGTCGTCCGTCAGCTGGGCCCCGAGCGCTACGAGCTCATCATGGGCGAGCGCCGTTGGCGGGCCTGCCGCGAGGCCGGCCTGGAGCGGATCCCGGCGATCGTCCGGGCCACCGAGGACGACAAGCTGCTGCTCGACGCCCTGCTGGAGAACCTGCACCGGGCGCAGCTGAACCCGCTGGAAGAGGCAGCCGCCTACGACCAGCTCCTCAAGGACTTCAACTGCACCCATGACCAGCTGGCCGACCGGATCGGACGCTCGCGTCCCCAGGTCTCCAACACGCTGCGTCTGCTGCGGCTCTCCCCGCCCGTGCAGCGCCGGGTCGCCGCCGGAGTCCTCTCGGCCGGCCACGCCCGGGCGCTGCTCTCCGTGGACGACCCGGAGACGCAGGACAAGCTGGCCTACCGGATCGTCGCCGAGGGCCTCTCGGTCCGTGCCGTGGAGGAGATCGTCGCGGTCATGGGCTCGGAGCCCTCGTCGCCGGTCAAGCCCAAGGGGCCCCGCGCGGGTACCCGGGTCTCCCCGGCTCTGCGGGAGCTGGCGACCCGGCTCTCGGACCGCTTCGAGACCCGGGTGAAGGTCGACCTGGGCCAGAAGAAGGGCAAGATCACCGTCGAGTTCGCCTCGATGGAGGATCTGGAGCGGATCCTGGCGACGCTGGCGCCGGGCGAGGGACGGGTCCTGGATCAGGGGGCCTCCGAGGATCACCCCGAGCAGGGCTCCGAGGACTGAGCCTGCTGTTTCGTCCCCGGGCGGGGCGTGTTCCGGCACTTGCCGGGACACGCCCCGCCCTTTGCCTGTCTGCGGTATCGCCCTGATCCACTCGTCGTTACGATTCTGTGAGGCGTATTCGTACAGCGATGGCCGAGGGAAGCGAGGAGCAGCCGTGGGGCGTCGGCTCGTACCGCTCACGCTGGACAACCTTCCGGATCTCCCCAAGCGATGTCGTTCCTGTGTCTTCTGGGAACTCGACCCGGTGAGCGGAGAGGCCGCCGTCAAGGCGGGCCGCCCGGAGCTGGAGAAGGAGGCCTGGATCTCCGCCGTGCTCCTTGAATGGGGTTCCTGCGGCCGGGTGGTCTACGTCGACGAGGTTCCCGTCGGGTTCGTGCTGTACGCGCCGCCGGCGTATGTGCCGCGCTCCACCGCCTTTCCCACCAGCCCGGTCGCCGCGGATGCCGTGCAGTTGATGACGGCGTGGATCATGCCCGGGTATCAGGGGCAGGGACTCGGGCGGACGATGGTGCAGACGGTGGCGAAGGATCTGCTGAGGCGGGGATTCAAGGCGATCGAGGCCTTCGGTGACGCCCGCTGGAAGGAGCCGGCCTGTGTGCTGCCGGCCGACCATCTGACGGCCGTGGGCTTCAAGACCGTGCGGCCCCATCCGACCTTCCCGAGACTGCGACTGGAGCTGAGGACGACGCTCTCGTGGAAGGAGGACGTCGAGATGGCCCTCGACAGGCTTCTCGGTGCGGTGCAGAAGGAACCGGTGCTGCGGCCCCTCTGACCGATGACAGCGATCGGACGGACGACAGCGGCCCGCCCCCTCGGAAGGGGGCGGGCCGCTGCTGTTTCACGTGAAACAGCGAGAGCGTCAGGCCTTGGACGTGAGGAAGTCGGCCAGGTCGCGCTCGATGGCCGCCTTCGGCTTCGCGCCGACGATCGTCTTGGCGACGTCGCCGTCCTTGTAGACGTTCAGCGTCGGGATGGACATGACGCCGTACTTGGCGGCCGTGGCCGGGTTCTGGTCGATGTTGAGCTTCGCGACGATGATCTCGTCGTGCTCGGAGGCGATGGCCTCGAGCGACGGAGCGATCATGCGGCACGGGCCGCACCACTCGGCCCAGAAGTCCACGAGGACGGGCTTGTCGCTCTTGAGGACCTTCTCCTCGAAGTCAGCGTCGGTAACAGTGATAGTGGCGCCGGCCACGGCGGCCTCCTTCATGGATGGGGTGTGGGGTGGGGCAGCGTAAGGATCAGACCGCAGGGGTCTCGGCGAGCTGCTCGCTGTCGGTGAGGGCGGCGAGGAAGCGCTCGGCGTCGAGGGCGGCGGAGCAGCCGGTGCCGGCCGCGGTGATCGCCTGGCGGTAGGTGTGGTCGACGACGTCACCGGCGGCGAAGACACCCGGGATGTTGGTACGGGTCGAGGGGGCGTCGACCTTCAGGTAGCCCTCCTCGTCCAGCTCCAGCTGGCCCTTGAAGAGCTCGGTGCGCGGGTCGTGGCCCACGGCGATGAAGAGACCGGTCACCGGCAGCTCACTGGTCTCGCCGGTCTTGGTGTTGCGCAGGGTCAGACCGGTGAGCTTCTGCTCGCCGTGGATCTCGGCGACCTCGCTGTCCCAGGCGAACTTGATCTTCGGGTCGGCGAAGGCGCGCTCCTGCATCGCCTTGGAGGCGCGCAGCGAGTCACGGCGGTGGACGATGGTGACCGACTTGGCGAAGCGCGAGAGGAAGGTGGCCTCCTCCATCGCGGTGTCGCCGCCGCCGACGACGGCGATGTCGTGCTCCTTGAAGAAGAAGCCGTCGCACGTGGCGCACCAGGAGACACCGCGGCCGGAGAGCACGTCCTCGTTCGGCAGGCCGAGCTTGCGGTGCTGGGAGCCCGTGGTGACGATGACGGCCTTGGCGCGGTACACGGTACCGGCGGTGTCCGTGACGGTCTTGATCTCACCGGTGAGGTCCACGGCGACGATGTCGTCCGGAACGAGCTCGGCGCCGAAGCGCTCCGCCTGGGCACGCATGTTGTCCATGAGGTCCGGGCCCATGATGCCGTCACGGAAGCCGGGGAAGTTCTCCACCTCGGTCGTGTTCATCAGGGCGCCACCGGCGGTGACGGCCCCTTCGAAGACGAGCGGCTTCAGCGACGCGCGGGCCGTGTAGAGCGCAGCGGTGTAACCCGCAGGCCCGGAGCCGATGATGATCACGTTACGGACGTCGCTCACGGGTGTGTTCCTCGTCTCTGCAGACTGCCTACTGCCTACGGGGGCGGTCGGATCGGTCACTGTCACCCCACCCAACCGATCCTAAGGGGCGTGCATTCCCGAGACCGCCGCCCGGCGTGGCGAAGAGGTCAGGAGCGGGGGACGGATTCCCGGAGGAGTACCTCGGCCGTGCCGTTCCCGGCGCCGGAGGCGCAGGAGGCGTCGAGCACATAGGCCTGCACCCTGGAGCCGTCCGTGGTGTCGGGCAGGAGGACGAGATAGGCGAGTGTGCCCTGGTAGTCGCCCTGCTGGAAGGCGATGACCGGTTCGGTGCGCCCGGTACCGGCCTTGACGCACTCGGGCAGGGCCGTCGGCAGGGTTCGCTTGTCCGCGGCTCCGCCTTCGGCGGAGAACGACTCGGCCGGCGCGTTGCGGTCCTCGGGGGCCTTGAAGGTGCCGTGCTGCTGGAGCAGGGCCCGCACCGAGGACTCGACCGGCGCGCCGTCGAAGTGAGCCGCGCCCGTGGCGGCGGTATCCGACGTGGTGTGGCCGGAGGTGTCGGCGCCGCCGGAGGTCAGAGTCCCGGACTGGACGAAGAAGAGGCTCAGGCCCAGGGCAGCGGCGCCGAAGGCCGCGCCGACGGCCGCGATCCGGCGGCGGGACCTGCGGGAGCGGCCCGGGCCGGTGGCCGCCGGGGCGTGCCCTGCGGGCCGGGCGGCGACCGGCAGGGCGGGAGTCCGGCTGCGCGATGTTTCACGTGAAACATGGACGTCGGCGTCGGCGTCGGGCGCCGGCGCGGTGGCGTTCAGGAGGGCTTCGGCGGCGAGAGCGGCATCGATGCGTCCGGCGATCTCCGCGGGCATCCGGGGCGGCCCGGGGAGCGTGCCAAGGAGACCCCGGATCTCCTCGAGGGAGGTCCGTACATCGGCACAGAGGGGACAGCCGTCGAGGTGCCGGCGCACAGCGGCGGAGCGGGAGGGCGAGAGCAGCCCTTCGGTGAGGTCGGAGATCTCCGAGACGTCCGGGTGCTGAGCCGTGTCGGCCGTGGAAGTCACGCGCGCCCACCTCCGCCCTTCACAGCAGCTGGATTGCCCGGTCCGGTATCCGTCGGTCCCGGTACCGGTGGGACGGATGCCCCCGGCGTCCGGTTCCTTCCCCGGTCGAGCCCTTCGTTACCCATCGTGTCGGCGCGCAGATGAGTGAGCATCGGCAGCAGCTTGGCCCGTCCGCGTGCACAGCGGCTCTTCACCGTTCCGGTGGGTACATCGAGGATACGAGCGGCCTCGGCGACCGGGTATCCCTGCATGTCGACGAGGACGAGCGCCGCACGCTGCTCCGTGGGGAGCGTCGCGAGGGCGGCCAGGAGCTCACGGTGGAGGTCCTGGCGCTCGGCCGGGGCCTCGGCCGACTCGTGCGGTTCGAGGAGCTGCTCGAACCGGGCGGTGTCGTCCACGGGCGAGGTCCGGCGCGAGGCGGTCTTGCGCGCCCGGTCGAGACAGGCGTTCACCGTGATGCGGTGCAGCCAGGTCGTGACGGCCGACTGCCCGCGGAAGGTGTGGGCGGCCCGGAAGGCCGACACGAGGGCGTCCTGGACGGCGTCAGCGGCCTCCTCGCGGTCTCCGAGCGTCCGCAGGGCCACCGCCCACAGGCGGTCGCGGTGACGGCGTACGAGCTCACCGAAGGCGTGCGGGTCGCCCGCCACATGGCAGGCCAGCAGTTCCTGGTCGCTGCGCTCGTCGCGTTCGGCGTCGTCCAACGGTGAGCCCCTCCCCGCGGGTGCGGCGTCAGCCGGTGATCTTGATGTCCGAGATCTCGCCCCGGTAACCGCCACCGCCGTTCGGCAGGTCGGTCAGCCAGACGAGAACGTAGCGCGTCTTCGACGGCTTGGCGGGCTGGAGGGTCACCTGACTGCCGGATCCGGCGGCCTGTATGGCGTAGCCACCGGGCTGTCCGGGATAGGAGGAGGCGTTCTCCGGAGCCGTGCGCAGCTGGACCGAGGTCGGACCCTGGAAGGTGACCTCGACCTTGGCGACCTGCTGGACCGTGCCGAGGTCGAGGACGATGCCGACGCCTTCCTTGAGGTTGCCGAACTTCGAGTACCCGTCGTACCGCATGGTCTTCCACGTGGTGCCCGGGTCGCCGTCGTAGGCGTTCTTTATCTGGTCGGCGTTCTCCGCGCCGTCGCCGAGCGGGTCAAAGTCGTGCGCGTCGACGATGGCGACGGGCTTGCCGGTCGCCGCCGGCTCGTTCTGGTCCTCGTTCTTCGGCTCCTGCGTGGTCTGCTGGGGCTCGGCTCCGTTGTTCTGGTCCAGGAGCCGGTCCGCGATCTGCCAGCTGCCCAGACCCAGGGCGGCGATCAGGAGGGCCGAGACGGCCCACTTGAGCGCCTTGCCGGTACGGCTCTGCAGCGGAGGCGGCGGGATCACCACGGGCTGGGTCACGGCCGGACGCGGCTGGGGGCGGCCGTAGGTGCCCTGCTGGTAGGTGGTGCGCTGGTACTCGGGGGGCGGGGGAAGGGGGAACTCGGGCTCCGGCGGGCGGATGCGGGGCATCGCCGCGACGGCCTTGGCCAGCTCGTCCGGGGTGGTGCAGGGAGGCTCCTGGCGAGAGGCGGTTGCCCCGTCGTTCGCCAGGGCCCGCATGGCGATCTCCGACAGGCCGCGGTGGACGCCCGCCCGCACCTGGTCCGGGGCGAGCAGCCCGACGCCCTTGGGGAGGCCGGTGAGGCCGTACGCGTCGTTCTCGTACGGCCAGCGCTGGGTGAGTGCCGCGTACAGCAGGGCGCCGATGGCCTCGGTGTCCGTGCGCTGCGGGCGTTCGACGCTGATGCCGCGCAGGGCGGCGTTCACGGCGAGGCCACGGATGCGGTACTGGCCGGTGGAGCTGCGCAGGACGGCGCTGGGGGTGAGCCGGAGGTGGGAGAGGCCCTCGCGGTGGGCGGCGGCCATCGCCTGGGAGACCTGGCTGACGAGCTGGTAGGCGTCGTGGGGTTCCATCGGGCCGGCCGCGAGCAGCGCGGTCAGCTCGGTGGAGTCGGGAAGCCACTCGTGGACGACGTAGACGAGGTCGTTCTCCTCGACGGCGTCGAGGACCTGGACGAACCGGGGGTCGCCCAGGAGCGCCGCGGAGCGCGCCGCGGCGAGCACGGAGCGGGCCCGGCTGTGGTCGGCGGGCAGGATGTGCACGCCCACGGCCCGGCGCAGTTTCTCGTCCACGGCACGCCAGCTGCTGAATCCGTCCAGACGGGTGACGCACTCCTCCAGCCGGTAGCGCCTCGCCAGCTTGTGGCCGCTGTGCAGTTCCGGTGCCGTGATGGAGGGCTGTTCGCCGCTCTGTCGTTCGACCGCCTTGTCCTCCGTGGCCTCGGCGGACGTGCCCGCCCTTTTCTGCGCTTCCGCCACCCCGTCGGTCGCGGCCGTGTCCGCCTTGGCGGTCAGCGGGTCTTCGCCGCTGTTGTCGGCCACGTCGACGGCAGCCGTGCTACGTTCCGCCACCGTCGTTCCTGCCTCCCCATCCGTTGCGCCACATCCAACAGCCATGCCAATTGTGCCCACAGTCCGGCGCTATGCACGACACGCGTCGGCGGGCGATGGTTGTGCGAACCCCGCCCGCCCGTGTCGCGGCTAGCGTCCGAGCCGCCCGCGGACCATGCCGACCATGGAGTTGAGCTCCGCGATCCGCATGCGCCGGGCCGCGACGAAGAAGACGCCGAACAGGACCACCAGGCCGACGGACAGGGCGACGAGCGAACCGAGGGCGCCCTCGCCGAGCACCTTCAGGAGGCCGAAACCGGCTGCTCCGGCGACGATCGCGGCCGGCAGCGACGCCAGGCACAGGCGGGCGTAGGTGCGCATCACATGGGCGCCGTCGAGGTCGCCGCCGAGCCGGTTGCGCAGGCGGCGCCAGGCGACGCCGACACCGACGGCGTAGGCGAGACCGTAGGAGGCGGCCATGCCGACGACGGCCCACTGGGCGGGCAGCACGAAGTAACAGACGGCCGAGGCCGCCGCGTTGACGGCGGCGACGATGACGGTGTTGTAGAAGGGCGTCCGGGTGTCCTCGTAGGCGTAGAAGCCGCGCAGGACGACGTACTGGACGGAGTAGGGGATCAGGCCGAGGCCGAAGGCCATGAGGATGAAGCCCATCCCGCGGGCGGCCTCGACGCCGCTGGAGGCGTAGAGCAGGGTGCACATCGGGACGCCGAGTGCCAGGAAGGCGAACGAGACCGGGACGATGGCCACGGCCGAGTTGCGCAGGCCCTGGGAGATGTCGTCACGGACGGCACCCGGGTCGTCGTCGGACGCGGCGCGGGAGATCCGCGGCAGCAGCGCGGCCATGACCGAGACGGTGATGATGGCCTGCGGCATGCCCCAGATCAGCTGGGCGTTGGAGTACGCGAGGAAGCCGGCGCCGTTCCTGCCGGACTCCGCGCCGGCCGCGGTGGCGAGCTGCGTGACGACCAGGACGCCGGCCTGGTTGGCGAGGACGAAGAGCACGGTCCACTTGGCCAACTTGACGGTCTTGCCGAGCCCGTGGCCCTTCCAGTCGAAGCGGGGGCGGAAGCGGAAGCCGGTCTCGCGCAGGTACGGGATCATCGCCAGGGCCTGGACGGCCAGGCCCAGCAGGGTGCCGATGCCGAGCAGGCGGATGCCCTCGTCGGGGATGGTCTGGACGCCCATGTGGGACTCGGCGGAGGTGCCGTAGACCCAGATGAAGAGGCCGAACGTGGCGATCATGACGATGTTGTTGAGGACCGGGGTCCACATCATCGCGCCGAACTTGCCGCGGGCGTTGAGGATCTGACCCATCACCACGTGCACACCCATGAAGAAGATCGTGGGCAGGCAGTAGCGGGCGAAGGTGACGGCGACGCCGTTGGCCGCCGCGTCGTCGGCGATGGTGTGGGACATCAGCTGGATCAACAGCGGGGCCGCGAACACGGCGATGGCCACGATCGCGCCGAGCGCGACCATGACGAGGGTGAGCAGGCGGTTGGCGTAGGCCTCGCCGCCGTCCGCGTCGTTCTTCATCGACCGGACCAGCTGCGGTACGAAGACCGAGTTGAGGCCGCCGCCGACGGTGAGGATGTAGATCATCGTCGGCAGGGTGTAGGCGACGGTGAAGGTGTCACCGAGCAGTGCGGCGCCGAGGGCACCCGTGATCACCAGGCTGCGGACGAAGCCGGTCAGGCGGGAGACGAGGGTGCCGGCCGCCATCACGGCGCTCGACTTGAGCAGCCCGGAGGCACGGCCGGCCTTCTTCGGGGCGGGCGCGGGCATGGGGTTCGGCTCCGGGGACGGCGGGGGCACCTGGCCGGACGCCTGCTGGTCCCGGTACAGGTGCGCGAAGGCGTCGGGCTCGGGCTCCTCCTCCCCCGCGCGGGTCACCAGGTCGTCGACACCGGTGAACTGGACCGTGCGGGCGTCGTCGCCGTACGGCAGGTGGCGCGAGGGTCCGTCGGGCTCGGGAGCGGGAGTCTGGGCCCAGACCCGGGGGTCCGGCGCGTGCGGGGGCACGGCGGGCTGCTGGTAGAGCGACTGCGGATCGGCGTAGGTGCCCGGTGGCGGCGGCGGGTGGGCGGCGCGGTCGTACAGCGCCTCGGTCACCGGGTCCTGGGCGGAGAGGTCCCGCGCCTGGTAGGGGTCGTGGCTGTAGGCGTCCTGGACGTAGGGGTCCTGGGCGTACGGGTTCTGCGGGTCCGGTGCGTACGGGTCCGGGGCGCCCTGCTGAGGCGGCGGCACCGGCGCGTGGCCGGGCGCGGGGGCCGCGGGCGTTCCACCGGACGGCGCGGTGCCGTCCGCGCCTTGGCCGCGGTCACCGTCGTACGGCGCGTTCATGGTTACCCCACCTCATCGTCCCCGGCCGACCGGCCACGACATCGCTCAACGGTCCACTTTCTCACCCGGGCCCGACGGGTCGCCGCTTTCGGGCCCGGTGTCCGGTGTCGGGTCACTCGGCTGCCCGGGTTCGGCCGCTTCCGAGGCCGCCTCTGCCTCCGCTTCGGCTTCGGTCCCGGTGCCGGTCCCGGCCGGGTGCTCCGCGCCGGCCTCCGTCTGCGCATCGGTCTCCGCCTCCGCTTCGGCGTTCCGAGCGGCGGCGCGCTTGCGCTGGCTGTACATGCGGACACCGGCGAGCACGAGCAGCAGCACACCGCCGGCGATCACGAGCATGACCGTGGGGGTGATCTCGGAGACCTTCACGGTGAAGGTCATCGGCTTGCCGTAGGGGGTGCCGTCCGCGGTGTAGAGCTGGGCCGTCATCGGGACCTGTCCGTTGGCGTTGGCCGTGGCGGTGAACTTCACCGACTGGCTGTGGCCGCCGTCGATCTTCACCGGAAGCTCGGAGACGGCTTCGCCGCCGTTCAGCTTCAGACGGGTCTTGTTGCCGGAGACCAGCCGCAACACCAGTCCGTCCACACCCTGGAGCAGCTTGTTCTGCACCGTCACGGGAATGGTGGCGCTGCGTCCGGACAGCAGGAGGTCCGACTTGTCGATCAGCTGGACTTCCGCCGTGAGGCTGCGCAGGTAGTCCAGGACCTCCCTGCGGTACAGGGCGGCCGACGGGGCCTGTCCGCGCCACGAGGTCGACATCTCGCGGCTGATCGCGTTGGTGAACGGCGGCACCACACGGTCCGGGGCGGTCAGGATGACCTTGAAGTCGTCCAGCTCGTCCCGGGTCGTCTTCATCTGCTCGAAGGCGTCGGTGCCCAGTTCCTGGGCGCGCAGCTTCTTCGGGTAGGCGCGGGTGCTGGGCACCCGCTTCGACGCGTCGGGGTCCGACTTGACGGCGACGGCGGCCAGGAGGTCCAGCGGCTGCGTCCAGCGCTGGGCGGAGAGCCCGTGCAGTGCGGCCGCCATGCTCTGGGCCTGCGAGGTGGTCGGCATGCGCTGCGGCGCGACCACGACGCTGCGCTGGTCCTCGGGCAGCTCCAGGGTGATCGCCAGGGACTGGGCCAGGAACTCCTGGACGGCCAGGGTGGAGCCCTCGGCCCTGATCATGTCGCCCTGGAAGGCCTTCGACAGAGTGGCGTCGGTGACGACCGCCGTCGTGCCGCCGCCGATGGGGCGGGCCGAGGTCGGCGTGTACGACAGGTCGTCGCGGAAGCTGTCGCTGCGGGCGATCACGTTGCGCGCGCCCGCGGAGGTGGCGACGTTCATGATCGACGGGTCGACGGCGCCGTCGACGGGCCAGGAGAAGTCGGTGGACGGCTTCACGTGGAGGATCGTCTCGACCGTGGTCGAGGCCAGCGCGGTCGCCTGCTGGAGGTGGCTGAGCGAGCCGGGCACCTCCTTGCCGTGGTGGGCGAGCGAGGCCAGGTCGGGGTCGGCGAAGGGCAGGGCGACGACCTTGCGGCCCTGCACGGCCTTCTCCAGGGCGTTCAGCCACTGCTCGGCGACGGCCTGGTTCCGGCCCGGGACCTCGGTCGTCCCGCTCTTGACCATGTAGGGCTCGGTCATCGCGTTGACACTGGCCAGCAGGTCGGGGTCGATCACCCAGGTGACCGGCAGGTCCTTGCCGAGCGCGACCATCTCGTGGAGCCGGCCGCCCGGGGCGAGCTCGGCGGCGAGCTCGTCGTTCTCGAAGACCGGGGTCTGCTGCAGGTTCGCACCGGTCTCGGCGGAGACGTGGGCGGTGGAGATCAGCGGCCAGAGGTAGGTGAGCTGCGTCTTCTTCTCGGTGGCCTCGGGCTGGTACGGCAGGAAGGTCCGCTCGATTCCGAGCACCCGGTCATAGGACCGGCCCCCCGTCCGGCCCGTCAGGGAGACGCCCAGCTGGTAGACGCCGGCGTCGTCCAGGTCGAGCTTGGACACCGGCACGGAGAGGGTGAAGTCCCTGCTGAGTCCGGCGCCCAGTGAGGGGATCTTGACGGTGTAGGGGCCGCCGAGCGGAGCCGGGTCGCGGCCGTCCCGGTAGCCACCGCGGTCGGCGACGGCGTCGATCTCGCTGCGGCTGGTCATCCGGGGGCCCACCCGGAGATCGACCGTGGCATCGGTCACGGCCTGCTTGCTCGCGTTGGTGACCGTGCCGGTGATGGTGAGCGTGTCGCTTTCCACAGGGGCGGCCGGCGCCAGTGTGTCGACCGACACGTCCACCGTTCCGCCGCCGGAGGACTCGGCGGCCGCCGCTGTGGGGGCGCTGACCCCCTGGAGGAGGCCGGCCAGCAGCGGGGCCGCGACGGCGAGGGAGGCCGTGCGCCGCAGCCAGCGGCGGGCAGGTGAGGGAACGGTCCCCTGGATAGCTGCCGCCTCGGCCACGCGTCGCCCGTCCTCGTCGTTGTCTGTGGTGTCAGTGGTGTCGCTGGTTCCCGGTTGCTGTGTCCAGGCATGGTAACGAGGCATGCGGCGGCCAAGTGCCGGGGAGTGCTCCAGGTGATCGGCCGGGGCGGTCGGAAAACGAGGACGTCGGGGTGAGCCGGGGCACGTACCCTTTTCTGTTGTGCCGAACGCCAACGAAGACACCCCGACTGCACTGAGCCAGGTGCAACGCCGCGCGGTCAGCGAGCTGCTGCGCGTGTCCCCTGTCGCCGACGACCTCGCCCGCCGCTTCCAGGAGGCCGGGTTCAGCCTCGCTCTGGTCGGCGGCTCGGTACGCGACGCCCTCCTTGGCCGTCTCGGCAACGACCTGGACTTCACGACCGACGCCCGCCCCGAGGACGTGCTGAAGATCGTGCGTCCCTGGGCCGACGCCGTCTGGGAGGTCGGGATCGCCTTCGGCACCGTCGGCTGCCAGAAGGAGGCCCGCGTCGGAGACGCCGTGCAGCACTTCCAGGTCGAGGTCACCACGTACCGCTCGGAGGCGTACGACCGCACCTCGCGCAAGCCGGAGGTCTCCTACGGCGACTCCATCGAGGAAGACCTGGTCCGCCGCGACTTCACCGTCAACGCCATGGCCGTGGCGCTCCCGGAGAAGGAGTTCATCGACCCGCACGGTGGCCTGGAGGACCTCGCCGAGCGCGTGCTGCGCACTCCCGGGACGCCCGAGGAGTCCTTCTCGGACGACCCGCTGCGCATGATGCGGGCCGCGCGCTTCGCCGCACAGCTGGACTTCGAGGTGGCCCCCGAGGTCGTCACCGCCATGCAGGAGATGTCCGGGCGGCTGGAGATCGTCTCCGCCGAGCGCATCCGCGAGGAGTTCAACAAGCTGCTCCTCTCGGCGAACCCCCGCAAGGGCCTCGGTCTCCTCGTCGACACCGGTCTCGCCGACCATGTGCTGCCCGAGCTCCCGGCCCTGCGGCTGGAGAGCGACGAGCACCACCGGCACAAGGACGTCTACGAGCACTCGCTCACCGTGCTCGACCAGGCCATCGACCTGGAGGAGGACGGCCCGGACCTGGTGCTGCGCCTCGCGGCCCTGCTCCATGACATCGGCAAGCCGCGCACCCGTCGCTTCGAGAAGGACGGCCGGGTCTCCTTCCACCACCACGAGGTGGTCGGCGCGAAGATGACCAGGAAGCGCATGACCGCGCTCAAGTACTCCAACGAGATGATCAAGGACGTCTCGCGTCTCGTGGAGCTCCACCTCCGCTTCCACGGCTATGGCGCGGGCGAGTGGACCGACTCCGCCGTCCGCCGCTACGTCCGCGACGCGGGACCGCTGCTCACCCGGCTCCACAAGCTGACGCGCTCCGACTGCACCACCCGCAACAAGCGCAAGGCCGCCGCCCTCTCCCGGACCTACGACAGCCTGGAGGAGCGCATCGCGCAGCTTCAGGAGCAGGAGGAGCTGGACTCGATCCGTCCCGATCTGGACGGCAACCAGATCCAGGAGATCCTGGGCATCCGCCCGGGACCGGCCGTGGGGCGCGCGTACAAGTTCCTGCTGGAGCTGCGGCTGGAGAACGGTCCGATGGGACACGACGCCGCCGTGGCCGCCCTCAAGGAGTGGTGGGCGACCCAGGACGACTGACGCGGGTCGATGTTTCACGTGAAACATCGACCGCGAACGCCGGGCAGGGGTGATGTTTCACGTGAAACATCACCCCTTTCTGCCGGCCCTGACCAGGCCGAGCGCGACGACGGCGTAGAGCCCGCCCACCAGCGCGACGATGGCCGGAGAGCGGCCGTCCGGCGGAAGCATCAGTGCCGCGACTCCGGCCGCGCCCACGAAGGCGACGTTGAACAGGACGTCGTAGAGCGAGAAGACCCGCCCTCGGTAGGAGTCGTCCACGGAGGTCTGGACGACGGTGTCCGTGGCGATCTTGGCGCCCTGGGTGGTCATGCCGAGCACGAAGGCGGCCAGGAGGAAGGGAGTCCGGGCGAAGGTCAGGCCCAGGGCGGGTGCCAGCACGGCGGCGGTCCCCGCGCACACCGTCATCCAGCCGAAGGGCCCCAGCCGGCCGATCGTCCACGGCGAGATCACCGCCGAGGTGAAGAAACCCGCTCCCGATGCGGCGACCGCCAGCCCGAGCACGGCAAGGCCTTCCGACTCCGTGGTGCTCCAGGCGTACCGGCTGAGCATGAGCACCGTGACGAACAGGCCGCCGTAGCAGAAGCGCATGACGGACACCGCGGCCAGTGCCCGGGCGGCGGGGCGCCGCTCGGACAGGTGCCGCAGCCCCCCGGCGAGCCCTCGTGCGGTGGAGGACAGGGCGCTGAGGAGACCGGGCCGGACGAGCGCCGGGTCAGGCCCGAGGAGCTCGCGGGACATCCGGAGCGAGGCCAGACCGGAGCAGAGATAGAGGACGGCGCCCAGGAGGACGACCACGGCGTCGGAGTCGCCGACGACAAGACGCGCACCGAAGGCGAGTCCGCCGCCGACCGTCGCCGCGAGCGTGCCTGCGGTCGGGGAGAGGGAATTGGCGACGACCAGCCGCTCGTCGTCGACCACCCGGGGCAGTGCGGCCGAGAGCCCCGCCAGGACGAAGCGGTTGACGGCCGTGACCGAGAGGGCGGAGGCGTAGAAGAGCCAGTCGGGAACGGAGGCCAGGATGAGCAGGGCGGTGCCGCCCGCGAGGAGGGCGCGCAGCAGGTTTCCGTAGAAGAAGACCTGGCGTCGCCGCCAGCGGTCGAGCAGGACGCCGGCGAAGGGGCCCACGAAGGAGTACGGGAGCAGCAGGACGGCCATGGCGGCGGCGATGGCGGCCGCGCTGGTCTCCTTCTCCGGGGAGAAGACGACGTACGCGGCGAGGGCGACCTGGTAGACGCCGTCGGCGCACTGGGAGAGCAGGCGCACGGCGAGCAGACGGCGGAAGTTGCGCAGGCGCAGGAGGACGCGCAGATCACGCACGACGGGCATGGCAGCAAGACTCACATACGACGAGGGTCCCCGGGCAGTGCCGCCCGGGGACCCTCGTCATCGACGCGCTCGGCCTTCAGGCCGGTCGAGCTTCAGATCAGCGCTCGACCTCGCCCTTGATGAACTTCTCGACGTTCTCGCGGGCCTCGTCGTCGAAGTACTGGACCGGCGGGGACTTCATGAAGTACGACGACGCCGACAGGATCGGGCCGCCGATGCCGCGGTCCTTGGCGATCTTCGCGGCGCGCACGGCGTCGATGATGACACCGGCGGAGTTGGGGGAGTCCCACACCTCGAGCTTGTACTCCAGGTTCAGCGGAACGTCACCGAAGGCGCGGCCCTCGAGGCGGACGTACGCCCACTTGCGGTCGTCCAGCCAGGCCACGTAGTCCGAGGGGCCGATGTGGACGTTCTTCTCGCCGAGGTCCCGGTCGGGGATCTGCGAGGTGACGGCCTGCGTCTTGGAGATCTTCTTGGACTCCAGGCGCTCGCGCTCGAGCATGTTCTTGAAGTCCATGTTGCCGCCGACGTTCAGCTGCATCGTGCGGTCGAGGATGACACCGCGGTCCTCGAAGAGCTTCGCCATGACGCGGTGCGTGATGGTGGCGCCCACCTGGGACTTGATGTCGTCACCGACGATCGGGACACCGGCCTCGGTGAACTTGTCGGCCCACTCCTTGGTGCCGGCGATGAAGACCGGGAGGGCGTTGACGAAGGCGACCTTGGCGTCGATGGCGCACTGGGCGTAGAACTTCGCCGCGTCCTCGGAGCCCACGGGCAGGTAGCAGACGAGAACGTCGACCTGCTTGTCCTTGAGGACCTGGACGATGTCGACCGGGGCCTCGGCGGACTCCTCGATGGTCTGGCGGTAGTACTTGCCGAGACCGTCCAGGGTGTGGCCGCGCTGGACCGTGACGCCGGTGTTCGGGACGTCGCAGATCTTGATGGTGTTGTTCTCGCTGGCGCCGATGGCGTCCGCGAGGTCGAGGCCGACCTTCTTCGCGTCCACGTCGAAAGCGGCCACGAACTCCACGTCACGGACGTGGTAGTCGCCGAACTGCACGTGCATCAGGCCGGGCACCTTGGACGCCGGGTCGGCGTCCTTGTAGTACTCGACGCCCTGCACCAGCGAGGCGGCGCAGTTGCCCACGCCGACGATGGCTACGCGAACCGAACCCATTTCCGGTTGCTCCCTGTGTGATCGTGGAAGCCCTGCGAGAGCAGGGTTTCACTTGGCGGTGTCGTCGGACGGATCCGGCCGGGTACTGCCCCCGTGCCGGGGCAGGCCGCCCGTTTCTCCAGAATCTCTGTCCTGCTGAGCGGCGCCCTCGGGGGCGTCGGGGCCGGATCGCTGATCCCGCCCCGCCCGCTCGCTCTCGATGAGCTCGTTCAGCCAGCGCACTTCGCGCTCCACGGACTCCATTCCGTGGCGCTGCAGCTCAAGCGTGTAGTCGTCGAGGCGCTCGCGCGTACGGGCCAGAGAGGCGCGCATCTTCTCCAGACGCTCCTCCAGCCGGCTGCGGCGTCCCTCCAGCACCCGCATCCGCACCTCGCGCTCGGTCTGGCCGAAGAAGGCGAACCGGGCGGCGAAGTGCTCGTCCTCCCAGGCGTCGGGGCCGGTGTGGGAGAGGAGCTCCTCGAAGTGCTCCTTACCTTCGGCCGTCAGCCGGTAGACGATCTTGGCGCGGCGCCCTGCCAGGGAAGCCGCCACGGCTTCCTCGGGGGCGCTGCCCGGCTCCTCGATCAACCAGCCGTTGGCGACCAGCGTCTTGAGGCAGGGATAGAGGGTGCCGTAGCTGAAGGCCCGGAAGATCCCCAGCGAGGTGTTGAGCCGCTTGCGGAGCTCGTACCCGTGCATCGGGGCCTCGCGGAGCAGGCCGAGGACGGCGAACTCGAGGATTCCTGAGCGCCTGCTCATCCGTCGCCTCCTCCGCTTCCCGGACTGCCTCTCGGACCACGTGCGAAAAACTCGATATGACGAGTCGATGTGCCGCACTGATGTATCGACTCGATACATCCCGACGATAGAACGGGCCTCTTCTTCCGACAAGTGGGACTCGGGTGACCGGCGTCACATCGTCAATTCACAGCAATCGACTTGCCGGATTTGGGGTGAAGTTCGGCCCTAGGTGGGTTTTGGCCGTGCGTAGTCTGTGCGGCATGCAGACCACCGGGAACCACGCGATGCCGCGGGGCGTCAGTGAAGCGGGTGACCGGCTGCGGCACGGCGG
Source organism: Streptomyces sp. NPDC126499 (assembly GCF_040302485.1). NCBI lineage: Bacteria > Bacillati > Actinomycetota > Actinomycetes > Kitasatosporales > Streptomycetaceae > Streptomyces > Streptomyces sp. NPDC126499. Next base: position 113,671 of record NZ_JBEOUO010000006.1, read on the forward strand.
GGCTTTTTCCGAGGTCCGGCCGTGTGCATTTCGGGGGGACCGGAACTCAACTGCCGCTTCCAGGCGTACGCGCCTGCCCGAGGAGTAGTCGTTCGATGAGCGAGCATCGTCGCAAAATGCCGCAGCAGCAGCCGCCGAGTGGCGGTCGCGCTGCGGCCCGGCGCGCCGCCCAGCAGCCGATGGGCCGCAGGTCGGCCCAGGGCCGCGAGGTCCCCACGGGGTCCCCGTCGGCCTCGTACGGTCCGCCTTCTTCCTACGGGGAGGAGCCGCGTCCCTACGGAGGACGTGCCGAGGCCCGGCGCGCCGCGCAGCGGGGCGGGCGCAGGCGCGCGCCCGAGGCCGGCGGCCCGGGAGGACCCGGCGGCGGTCGGCGCGGTGGGGGCGGCGGTCACGGCGGCGGTCCCGGGCGGGGGCGCGGGAGCGGTCGCCCGCCGGGCAAGAAGAGGGCCATCGACTACCCGCGGTACGGAAAGTACGGCTGGCGTCGCTGGGTGCCCTCGTGGAAGCTCACGGCGGGCCTGTTCCTGACCTTCTTCGGCGGCCTCATGGGCGCGGCGACGATCGCGTACGCCATGGTCGGCATTCCCAATGAGGCCCTCAGCGCCAAGCAGCAGAACAACGTCTTCTACTGGTCCGACAAGACCGTGATGGCCGCGACCGGCGGAGAGGTCAACCGCCAGATCGTCGGGTACGCGCAGATCCCGAAGGTCATGCAGAACGCGGTGATCTCGGCCGAGAACAAGACGTTCTGGACCGACTCCGGCATCGACCCCATGGGCATCGGCCGTGCCGTGTGGAACATGGCCAAGGGCGGCGAGACCCAGGGCGGCTCGACGATCACCCAGCAGTACGTCAAGAACAACCGCCTGGACGACCAGTCGCAGACGCTGACCCGCAAGGTGAAGGAACTCTTCATCTCCATGCGCGTGGGCAACGAGATGGAGAAGCCCGAGATCATGGCGGGCTACCTCAACACCGCGTACTACGGGCGCGGTGCGTACGGCATCCAGGCCGCGGCCCGCACGTACTTCGGCAAGAACGCCCACGAGCTCGACGCCAGCGAGTCCGCCTTCCTCGCCTCCCTGCTCAAGGGCGCGACGTACTACGACCCGGCCGGAAACCCCGACATCGACCCGGACGCCACCCAGGAGGCGAACACCGAGCGCGTGCACAAGCGCTGGGCGTGGATCCTCGACGAGATGGTCAAGGACGGGCACCTGTCGGCCACGGACCGTGCGACGTACACCTTCCCCAAGGTGAAGGCGCGCACGACGGGGCCCCAGCTCGGCGGCCAGATCGGCTACCTGGTGCGGACCGCCCAGTCGAGCATCCTGAACAAGGACGAGCTGGGCATCAGCGAGCAGGACCTGGCCCGCGGCGGCTACGAGATCTACACGACCTTCGACAAGAAGAAGGTCCAGGCGCTCGAGAGCTCGATCAAGAAGATCTACGAAGAGCACATCGACCCGGAGAAGCGCCCCAAGACGGACACCCACGTCCAGTTCGGCGGCGCCTCGGTCAACCCCGAGACGGGTGCGATCGTGGCGATCTACGGCGGCACCGACGCCACGAAGCACTTCACCAACAACGCGGACGAGACCGGTGCCCAGGTCGGTTCGACGTTCAAGCCCTTCGTGCTGGCGGCCGCGATGCGCGACGGTGTCCGTGACCCGCGTGGAGATGTCGTCCAGGGTCCCGCCACCCGTACGCTCGTCGACCCCGACAAGAGCTACTACAACGGCCAGAACAAGCTGAAGATCAAGAACTACGACGGCACGATCTGGCGCGACGAGAACGGCAAGGAGTGGCTCCAGGTCAACGACGACGACGCGAGCTACGACCGGATCAACCTCCGCACGGCGATGATGAAGTCCGCCAACTCGCCGTACGTGCAGCTCGGCATGGACGTCGGCATCGACAAGGTCCGCCAGGCGGCCGTCGACGCCGGTCTGCGCGAGGGCTCGCTCGTCAAGGCCAACGTGCCCTCCTTCTCCCTCGGTATCTCCAGCCCGAGCGCGATCCGCATGGCCGGTGCCTACGCCACCTTCGCCAACAACGGCGAGCGCAACGACGTGTACTCGGTGGAGCGGGTCCTCAAGCAGGGCCAGGAGAAGTACAAGCACGAGACCAAGCCCAAGCGGGTGTTCTCCACGGCCGTCGCCAGCAACATCACCGACGTGCTGAAGGACGTCGTCACCGGCGGCACCGGCAAGAAGGCCGCGCTCGACGACCGCGAGGCGGCCGGCAAGACGGGTACCACCGACGGCAACAACTCGGCCTGGTTCGTCGGGTACACCCCGCAGCTGTCGACCGCGATCGACATGTACCGCTTCGACGACGACGCCACCAACACGAAGCGCAAGTTCGAGTCCATGTTCGGCACCGGTGCCCAGCCGAAGATCCACGGCTCGTCGTTCCCCTCGCAGATCTGGCACGACTACATGACCGAGGCGCTCAAGGGCACCGACCCGAAGAGCTTCCCGGAGCCCGAGAAGCTGGAGGACGCCGAGGGCGTCTACGGCGGCGGCATGGTCAGCCCGACCCCGACGCCCACGCAGACCCCGTCGCAGACCCCGTCGACGACGCCTTCGACGACGCCGCCCACGCAGAAGCCGACCAAGTCGCCCGACCCGGGCAAGAGCTGCAGCGTCTGGGACTGGCCGTGCGACACCGACGGCGGCGCCACCAACGGCAACGACAACGGCGGGTCCAACGGCGGGCCCACCACGACACCGCCACCGGAACCGACCGACACTCCGAGCGCCGACAGCGGCGGCGGCGGAAGGCCCGGCGGCGGCGGAGGGACCTGGGGAAGCCTGGGCGGCTGACCCGCCAGGCACGTCTCCTGACAGGGCCGTCGCGCCCGGTCCGTACCTCGTGTACGGCGCCGGGCGCGGCGGCCCTCGTCGTTTTCCGGGAGGCGTACGGCAGGATGTCCCCATGCCGAGCCTCCAGAAGACGAGCCCTCCGCAGGACCCGGTGGTCTGCCCGACGCGTGAGGACGACGTGGCCGCCGCGGGCAGCGGGCTGATCGGCGGGCCGATCGGACGCCGGGCGCTGCTCGGCGCCGGTCAGCTCACCCCGGTGCGCGTGGTCGTGCTGGTGGCGATCGGGATGTTCGCGCTCGGCATGGTGCAGAAGCTGCCCTGCTACAACTGGGCCTGGTTCCGCGGGACCACCTCCCAGTACACCCACGCCTGCTACTCCGACATCCCGCACCTCTTCTCCGGGCGGGGCTTCGCGGACGGCCTCGTCCCGTACTTCGACCGGATCGGCGGCGACATACCGTTCCTGGAGTACCCCGTCCTGACGGGTCTGTTCATGGAGGTCGCCGCCTGGCTGACGCCCGGCGGCGGTGACATGACCGAGCGCGAGCAGGCGTTCTGGATGGCCAACGCGGGCCTGCTCATGGTGTGCGCGGCCGTCCTCGCGGTCTGTGTGGCCCGGACTCACCGCCGGCGCCCCTGGGACGGGCTCCTGGTGGCCCTCGCACCCGCCTTCGCGCTCACCGCCACCATCAACTGGGACCTGCTGGCCGTCGCCCTGACGGCGGCGGCGCTGCTGATGTGGTCGCGCGGGCGGCCGCTCGGCTTCGGCGTCCTGATCGGGCTCGCGACGGCCGCCAAGTTCTACCCGGTCCTGCTGCTCGTACCCGTGTTCCTGCTGTGCTGGCGGGCCGGGAAGTGGCGCGCGTGCGGTACGGCGGTGCTCGGCGCGGCCGGCGCGTGGCTGGCGGTGAACCTTCCGGTGATGCTGCTCGCGCCCGAGGGCTGGAAGCAGTTCTACGTCTTCAGCGCGGAACGCAACATCGACTTCGGCTCCGTCTGGCTGCTCATCAGCCAGACCACGGGCGAGTCCATCCGGCCGGAGACGGCGAACTACTACGCCCTGTTCCTGATGATGCTCGCCGTCGCGGGACTCGCCTATCTGGCGCTCAACGCGCCCCGCAGGCCCCGTCTCGTCCAGCTCGCCTTCCTGATCGTGGCGGCGTTCGTCCTCACCAACAAGGTCTACTCACCGCAGTACGTCCTGTGGCTCGTGCCGCTCGCCGCGCTCGCCCGGCCGCGCTGGCGGGACTTCCTGGTCTGGCAGGCCTGCGAGGTCATGTACTTCCTGGGCATCTGGCTCTACCTCGCCTACACCACCAGCGGCAACAAGCAGGGCCTGCCGACCGACGGTTACCAGTTCACGATCGTGCTCCACGTGCTGGGGACGCTCTTCCTGTGCGCCGTGGTCGTGCGCGACATCCTGGTGCCCGACCGGGACGGGGTGCGGCGGGACGGCTCGGACGACCCCTCGGGAGGCGTCCTGGACGGCGCCGAGGACGTCTTCGTGCTCGGCAGGGCTGCGCACCCGGCCCGGCACGCCGCACCGGCGGTGGAGGGGCCGCGGGTGGACTGGGGCGTCTCGCGGGAGTGACGGGCCGTGCCCCCTCGCCGGGGGCGCGCTGAACGAGGAGCGGCCCCCGGGGTTTCCCGGGGGCCGCTCTTGGGACTTCGGGCGCCAGGCGTCGCGCTCCGGCGGCTCAGCGCTCGACGAGCCGGTCGTACTGGGTCGTGGTGTGGCGCAGATGGGCGACCAGCTCGTCACCGACCTTCGGCTCCTGGGCGTCGGCCGGCACGAACAGGATCGACACCTGCATGTGCGGCGGCTCGGCGAACCAGCGCTGCTTGCCGGCCCAGACGAACGGGGAAAGGTTCCGGTTGACGGTCGCGAGACCGGCGCGGGCCACGCCCTTGGCCCGCGGCATCACGCCGTGCATCGCCTTGGGGGCCTCCAGGCCCACCCCGTGCGAGGTGCCGCCGGCGACCACCACGAGCCAGCCGTCGGAGGCGGCCTTCTGCTGGCGGTAGCCGAAGCGGTCCCCCTTGGCGACCCGGGTGACGTCGAGCACCGCGCCGCGGTACTCGGTCGCCTCGTGGTCGCCGAGCCACAGCCGGGTGCCGATCCGGGCGCGGAAGCGGGTCTGCGGGAACTGCTGCTGGAGCCGGGCCTGCTCCTCGGCGCGCAGATGGCTGACGAACATGGTGTGCAGCGGCAGCCGGGCGGCCCGCAGCCGGTCCATCCAGCCGATGACCTCCTCGACGGCGTCGGTGCCGTCCGTGCGGTCGAGCGGCAGGTGCAGGGCGAAGCCCTCGAGCCGTACGTCCTCGATGGCGGCGTGCAGCTGCGGAAGCTCCTCCTCCTTGATGCCGTGGCGCTTCATCGAGCTCATGCACTCGATGACGACCCGGGCGCCCACCAGCGCGTGGACCCCGTCCACGGAGGAGACCGAGCGGATCACCCGGTCGGGCAGCGGAACCGGTTCCTCGCCCCGCCGGAACGGGGTGAGGACCAGCAGGTCGCCGCCGAACCAGTCCTTGATCCGGGCGGCCTCGTACGTGGTGCCCACCGCGAGCATGTCGGCGCCGAAGCGGGCCGCCTCGTCGGAGAGCCGCTCGTGGCCGAAGCCGTAGCCGTTGCCCTTGCAGACCGGGACGAGGCCGGGGAACTGGTCGATGACGGTCTTCTGGTGCGCCCGCCAACGAGCGGTGTCGACGTAGAGGGAGAGCGCCATGGCCGGCCCGGAACCTTTCTGGTGGCTGCGGTGTATCAAAGGTGTGTACGAGACTACGCAAGCCTCGGTCGCGTCGTCAGCGACGCGACATGTAGATGTCCAGGGCCTTGTGCAGGAGCTTGTTGAGCGGGAAGTCCCACTCGCCGACGTACTCCACCGCCTCGCCGCCCGTGCCGACCTTGAACTGGATCAGACCGAAGAGGTGGTCGGTCTCGTCCAGCGAGTCCGAGATGCCCCGCAGGTCGTAGACGGTCGCGCCCATCGCGTAGGCGTCGCGCAGCATCCGCCACTGCATCGCGTTCGAGGGCCGGACCTCGCGGCCGATGTTGTCGGAGGCGCCGTAGGAGTACCAGACGTGGCCGCCGACGACGAGCATGGTGGCGGCGGAGAGGTTCACCCCGTTGTGCCGGGCGAAGTACAGCCGCATGCGGTTGGGGTCCTCGTTGTTGAGGACGGTCCACATGCGCTGGAAGTACGAGAGCGGGCGCGGGCGGAAGTGGTCGCGGACGGCCGTGATCTCGTAGAGGCGCTGCCACTCGGCGAGGTCCTCGTAGCCGCCCTGGACGACCTCGACGCCGGCCTTCTCGGCCTTCTTGATGTTGCGGCGCCACAGCTGGTTGAAGCCCTTGAGGACGTCGTCGAGCGAGCGGCCGGCGAGCGGGACCTGGAAGACGTAGCGGGGCTGGACGTCGCCGAAGCCGGCGCCGCCGTCCTCGCCCTGCTGCCAGCCCATCTTGCGCAGCCGGTCGGCGACCTCGAAGGCGCGCGCCTCGATGTGGGTGGCCTCGACGTCCCGCAGGCGCTTGACGTCCGGGTCCTGGATGCCGGCCTTGATGGCGGCGGCGTCCCAGCGGCGGATGACGACCGGCGGGCCCATCTTCACGGAGAAGGCGCCCTGCTGCTTCAGATGCGCGAGCATCGGCTGCAGCCACTCCTCCAGGTTCGGGGCGTACCAGTTGATGACGGGGCCCTCGGGCAGATAGGCGAGGTAGCGCTTGATCTTCGGCAGCTGGCGGTAGAGCACCAGGCCGGCACCGACGAGCTCGCCCGTCTTGTCGAACCAGCCGAGGCTCTCCGAGCGCCACTCGGTCTTCACATCAGCCCACGCCGGGACCTGGCAGTGACTCGCCGCGGGCCGGCTCTGGATGAATGCCAGATGCTGCTCTCGGCTGATGGTCCTCAGGGTCAGGCTCATGCGGGGCGCTCCTCGGCAGGTGTGTCCCCATCGGTTCAGGGGCTCCGGCTCTCGCGCCGAAGCCTACTGCGATCGGGGAGCACCCCGAATGGCCGTGGTGACCCTTCCGGCCCATGTCGCGGGGCGGATCTAGTTGATCACGATGCCGCTGAAGAGCCCTCCGTGGGCCATGCCGAGGTAGAAGCCCACTCCGGCGGCGCCCAGACCGATGATCAGCAGGAAGCGCTCCCGGGTCGTCGCGGAGATGAACTGGCCGTAGCCGCCGGCGAGGATTCCGATCAGGCCGGTCCACGAGGCCAGCACGTGCAGATCGTGGAACTGGGCCGTGACGAAGGAGAGGACGCCGAGCACGAGCGTCACGGCGACGAGGGTGTCCTGGAGCGGGTGGGGCTTGCCGTCCGTGGCGAAGAGGGAGTGTCCGGGGTCGGGTCGCATTGCCTGTGCCATGGGGGGCCTCCTGGCGTGCCGTCCTGTCGGCGGCGCCCTGCGACGCCGCCGACATCCGATGTGTCCAGATTGCGGCCCCTCACCACCGGATTTCAACCGCAGACCGATGTACGGGTAGTCTGTACGGTCTGCACCGGTGTCTGCCCAGGTCCGTCCTGGATCCCGACAGCACCCTCCTCGCCAGTCGAGGGGGACTGTCAGTGGCGGCCGATACCGTTGCTCACGCATCACGACCCTCCTGCCACGGAACGACCGTGGCCGCTGAGTCCAAAGGAGGTGGGTTCCACATGCGTCACTACGAGGTGATGGTCATCCTCGACCCCGATCTCGAGGAGCGCGCTGTCTCCCCGCTGATCGAGAACTTCCTCTCCGTCGTCCGTGAGGGCAACGGAAAGGTCGAGAAGGTCGACACCTGGGGCCGTCGTCGTCTCGCCTACGAGATCAAGAAGAAGCCCGAGGGCATCTACTCGGTCATCGACCTGCAGGCCGAGCCTGCGGTCGTCAAGGAGCTCGACCGCCAGATGAACCTGAACGAGTCGGTCCTCCGGACCAAGGTCCTCCGCCCCGAGACCCACTGAGCCTTCCGCTCACAGGTACTCGGGTCCGAGTAGCAGTAAGCAGCCAGAAGCAATCCCGCCGAGAGGTTCACCCATGGCAGGCGAGACCGTCATCACGGTCGTCGGCAATCTTGTCGACGACCCCGAGCTGCGCTTCACCCCGTCCGGTGCGGCGGTCGCGAAGTTCCGTGTCGCGTCCACTCCCCGCACCTTCGACCGTCAGACCAACGAGTGGAAGGACGGCGAGAGCCTCTTCCTGACCTGCTCGGTCTGGCGTCAGGCGGCGGAGAACGTCGCCGAGTCGCTTCAGAAGGGCATGCGCGTCGTCGTGCAGGGCCGTCTGAAGCAGCGGTCCTACGACGACCGTGAGGGCGTCAAGCGCACGGTCTTCGAGCTGGACGTCGAGGAAGTCGGCCCCAGCCTGCGCAACGCCACGGCCAAGGTCACCCGCACCACCGGTCGCGGTGGCCAGGGCGGCTTCGGCGGCGGTCAGCAGGGTGGCGGCGGTGGCGGCTGGGGTGGCAACTCCGGCGGCGCCCAGCAGGGCGGCGGAGCTCCCGCCGACGACCCCTGGGCCTCCAGCGCCCCGTCCGGCGGCCCGCAGGGTGGCGGCGGTGGCGGCTGGGGTGGCAACTCCGGCGGCGGCTACTCGGACGAGCCTCCCTTCTAGGGCACGCGCCCCGGAAGCAGCTCGTACCCAAACTTCTTGATCACACAGGAGAAACACCATGGCGAAGCCGCCTGTGCGCAAGCCTAAGAAGAAGGTCTGCGCGTTCTGCAAGGACAAGGTCGCGTACGTCGACTACAAGGACACGAACATGCTGCGGAAGTTCATTTCCGACCGCGGCAAGATCCGTGCCCGCCGCGTGACCGGCAACTGCACGCAGCACCAGCGTGACGTCGCCACGGCCGTCAAGAACAGCCGTGAGATGGCGCTGCTGCCCTACACGTCCACCGCGCGATAAGGGAAGGGTGACCGAACAATGAAGATCATCCTCACCCACGAGGTCTCCGGCCTCGGTGCCGCCGGCGACGTCGTGGACGTCAAGGACGGCTACGCTCGCAACTACCTGGTCCCGCGCGGTTTCGCGATCCGCTGGACCAAGGGTGGCGAGAAGGACGTGGCGCAGATCCGCCGCGCCCGCAAGATCCACGAGATCGCGACCATCGAGCAGGCCAACGAGATCAAGGCCCAGCTCGAGGGCACGAAGGTGCGCCTGGCCGTTCGCTCCGGCGACGCCGGCCGTCTCTTCGGCTCCGTGACCCCGGCCGACATCGCTGCCGCGATCAAGTCCGCGGGTGGCCCCGACGTCGACAAGCGTCGCGTCGAGCTCGGTTCGCCGATCAAGACCCTGGGCTCGCACCAGGTGTCCGTGCGTCTGCACCCCGAGGTTGCCGCGAAGCTCGGCGTCGAGGTCGTCGCCGCGTAACGCTGCTCCCGGGCAGTCCGCGCTCAGCGGTCGCTCAGCAGAAGGAAGGGCCGCACCCCTCGGGGTGCGGCCTTTCCGCCGTTTCACGTGAAACATCCCGGAGTGGACCTACGGCCCGGTCCGCCACGGTCAGCGGGTGGCGCCGGTGACGATCCAGCGGCCGGAGCGGGTGCGGAACCAGAGGGTCGCCAGGCGGACGGTCATCATCAGCGTCATCGCGCCCCAGAGCGCCGTCAGGCCGCCTCCGAGCGTGGGGACCAGCAGGGCGACGGGAGCGAAGACGGCGAGGGTCAGCAGCATGGCCCAGGCGAGGTAGGGGCCGTCGCCCGCGCCCATGAGGACCCCGTCGAGGACGAAGACCACGCCCGAGACCGGCTGGGAGAGGGCCACGACGAGAAGGGCGGGGAGCAGGGTGTCCTGGACCGCCGCGTCACTGGTGAAGAGCGGGATGAAGAGGGGCCGGGTGAGGACGAGCAGCAGTCCGAGGCCCACGCCGGAGACCACACCCCACTGGATCATGCGGCGGCAGACCTGCCGGGCGCCGTCCGCGTCGTCGGCGCCGAGGTAGCGGCCGATGATGGCCTGCCCGGCGATGGCGATCGCGTCGAGGGCGAAGGCCATGAGACTCCACAGCGACAGGATGATCTGGTGGGCGGCGACCTCGGCATCGCCGAGCCGGGCGGCGACGGCGGTGGCGATCATCAGGACGGCCCGCAGCGAGAGCGTACGGACCAGGAGCGGGACGCCGGCCTGGGCGCTGGCCCTGATGCCGGCGGCGTCGGGGCGCAGGGACGCTCCGTGGCGTCGGGCGCCCCGGATGACGACGAACAGATAGGCAGCGGCCATGCCGACCTGGGCGATGACCGTGCCCCAGGCGGAGCCCGCGATACCGAGCCCGGCGCCGTAGACCAGAACGACGTTGAGGACGCCGTTGGCCGCGAAACCGGCGATGGCGACGTAGAGCGGGGTCCGGGTGTCCTGGAGGCCACGGAGAACGCCGGTGGCCGCCAGGACCACGAGCATGGCGGGGATGCCGAGGCTGGAGATCCGCAGATACGTGATGGCGTAGGGCGCGGCCGTGTCGGAGGCGCCGAAGACGTCCACGAGCCAGGGCGCGGTGGGCAGGGTGAGGGCGACCACGGCGGCGCCCAGCAGGAGGGCGAGCCAGATGCCGTCGATGCCCTGGCGGATGGCGGACGGGAGGTCGCCCGCACCGACGCGGCGCGCGACGGCGGCGGTGGTGGCGTAGGCGAGGAAGACGAAGACGCTCACCGCGGTGGCCAGAAGCGTCGAGGCGATGGCGAGGCCGGCGAGCTGGGGGGTGCCGAGGTGGCCGACAATGGCGCTGTCGGCCAGGAGGAAGAGGGGCTCGGCGACGAGAGCGCCGAAGGCCGGGACGGCGAGTGAGACGATCTCGCGGTCGTGTTGCCGTCGAACGGCCTTGGGGGTCGCGGGAGCCTGGTGCACACGCCCAATCTAATCTTCCACAGGTAAGAGATGCAATGACTCCGTGACCATTACTGAACCTGCGGCAGGGCCTTCGGGTGTGCGCCGTTTGTTCTGATCTTGGCCCTGTGGCCAAAGTTTTTCTCCCCCACAGCCAGTGGATGGAAAAACCGCAGGTCAGTGGCCGTCCCCGGGGTCGGCTATGAGTTTGTCCACACGGCTGTCCCCTGGTCCGTGCACAGGATCCGGCGAGTTCTCCACAGCTTCTGGGTCTTCACCCACAGGCCCTGTGGATAACCAGATTGGCTGACGGTGCCCGCGGGCCTACCGTGGTCCGGCGCCCGACGCGCCAGAAGCGGAGTCAACGCCTCTTGTTTGTCCGAGCCGTGGCGTAAGAAAAAGTGGCACGGTGAGGTCCGCGGAGCGGACGGGAGGAGGTGGCTTGGTGAGCATTCCCGAGCCCTTGGACGATCCCTGGGCCGACAGCGGGCCCAGTGACCGGCTGCCCACCCGGACCCGCGGCGAGGCCCGCGGACGGGGCAGGGGCCGGGAGGACCAGCACGAGCGCGGCAGCGAGGGCGGCTGGGACGCCGGACTCTCCGGCTTCGAGCGCGTCCCCCCGCAGGACCTGGACGCCGAGCAGTCCGTCCTCGGCGGCATGCTGCTCTCCAAGGACGCCATCGCCGATGTCGTCGAGATCATCAAGGGCCACGACTTCTACAAGCCGGCCCACGAGACCATCTACGCGGCGATCCTCGACCTGTACGCGAAGGGCGAGCCGGCCGACCCCATCACGGTCGGTGCCGAGCTCACCAAGCGCGGCGAGATCACCCGGGTCGGCGGCGCCTCGTATCTGCACACGCTCGTCCAGTCGGTGCCCACCGCCGCCAACGCCTCGTACTACGCGGAGATCGTGCACGAGCGGGCCGTGCTGCGCCGCCTCGTGGAGGCCGGCACCAAGATCACGCAGATGGGATACGCGGCCGACGGCGACGTCGACGAGATCGTCAACCGCGCCCAGGCCGAGATCTACCAGGTCACCGAGCAGCGCACCACCGAGGACTATCTGCCGCTCGGCGACATCATGGAGGGAGCGCTCGACGAGATCGAGGCGATCGGCTCCCGCAGCGGCGAGATGACAGGTGTGCCCACCGGCTTCACCGACCTCGACGCGCTCACCAACGGTCTGCACCCCGGCCAGATGATCATCATCGCGGCGCGACCCGCCATGGGTAAGTCCACGCTCGCGCTGGACTTCGCCCGGGCCGCCTCCATCAAGCACAACCTGCCCAGCGTCATCTTCTCCCTCGAAATGGGGCGCAACGAGATCGCGATGCGTCTGCTGTCGGCCGAGGCCCGGGTCGCGCTGCACCACATGCGCTCCGGCACCATGACCGACGAGGACTGGACCCGGCTCGCCCGCCGGATGCCGGACGTCTCGCAGGCGCCGCTCTACATCGACGACTCGCCGAACCTGTCGATGATGGAGATCCGCGCCAAGTGCCGCCGCCTCAAGCAGCGCAGCGGCCTCAAGCTGGTCATCATCGACTACCTCCAGTTGATGCAGTCCGGCGGCTCCAAGCGCGCCGAGAGCCGCCAGCAGGAGGTCTCCGACATGTCGCGAAACCTCAAGCTCCTCGCCAAGGAGCTGGAGCTCCCGGTGATCGCCCTCTCCCAGCTGAACCGTGGCCCGGAGCAGCGCACCGACAAGAAGCCGATGGTCTCCGACCTCCGTGAGTCCGGCTCCATCGAGCAGGACGCGGACATGGTCATCCTGCTGCACCGCGAGGACGCCTACGAGAAGGAGTCCCCCCGCGCGGGCGAGGCCGACATCATCGTCGGCAAGCACCGTAACGGCCCGACGGCCACCATCACCGTGGCCTTCCAGGGCCACTACTCGCGCTTCGTGGACATGGCGCAGACCTGATCGAAGGGGCTGACACCCCCGCCCTACGACTTCCAGGGCGAGGAGGACTGACGCGTCCGGCGCTTTTGGCCTGCCGTCACTGAGGCAGTGGTCTTGTCGGTGGAGCGGGGCGCCGTGATGATCTTGTCGCGGGTCGCATCCGGCGGCCCCTTCGCGGCCCCGGAGGTCCCCCGGCATGAACAACGGCAGCCCTGTCAGAGGCGACCGCACTGACGCGGCGACCGAGGCGTTCGTCGCCCAGCGCAATCTGCTCTTCACGGTCGCCTACGAGATGCTCGGATCCGCGGCGGACGCGGAGGACGTGCTCCAGGAGACCTGGCTGCGGTGGATCAAGGTCGACCTGGAGGAGGTCGAGGACCAGAGGGCGTATCTGGTCAGGATCACGACCCGGCAGGCTCTCAACCGGCTGCGCACGATGAAGCGGCGCAAGGAGGCGTACGTCGGCCAGTGGCTGCCCGAGCCGCTGCTCACCGCGCCGGACGTGGCCGAGGACGTCGAGCTCGCCGAGAGCGTGTCGATGGCGATGATGCTCGTCCTCGAAACGCTGTCGCCGACCGAGCGGGCCGTCTTCGTGCTGCGTGAGGTCTTCGACGTCGACTACGACGACATCGCCGCCGCCGTCGACAAGAGCCCCGCGGCCGTCCGGCAGATAGCCCACCGGGCGCGCAAGCACGTGGACGCGCGCCGTCCCCGCCAGGTGGTCGCTCCGAGGGTGGCCGGCGCGGCTCTGGAGTCCTTCCGGCGAGCCATCGAATCCGGCGACCCGCAAGGGCTCCTTGACGTGCTCGCCCCGCAGGTCGTCCTGGTGAGCGATGGAGGCGGCGTCAAGCAGGCGTCGCCACGGCCGGTCACCGGCGCCGACAAGGTGGCCCGCTTCATGCTCGGCGGCCTGCACAGGGCCAGGACCCGGACCATGATCGAGATCGGCCTGACCCCCACCGTGGTCAACGGCAGCCCGGCGCTGCTCGTCCGGATGAACGGCGAGGTCGACGGCGTCATGGCGATCCGGGTCGAGGACGACCGCATCACCGGCCTCTACTACGTCCGTAACCCCGAGAAACTGGGCCGCGTCGGGACCGAGACCCCGCTCACCCTGGGGTGAACGGGTTGAGCGGGATGAACGGAACGAGCCGCGATGATGAGCGCATGACCTCAGCCTTCGAAGCCCTGCTGCCCAGCACCGAACGCGCCCTGTTCCACCGGATCGCCGTCGCCCAGTCCGAGGGGCGCGCGCCGTCCCTCGTCGGGGGCGTGGCGCGGGAGGGGCGGATGGTCTGGTTCGGGGGCCGCAGTTGTGTCGACGGACATGCCCCGGACGCCGAGACGCAGTACCGGATCGGCTCGATCACCAAGGTGTTCACCGCCGTCCTGGTGATGCGGCTGCGGGACGAGGGGCTCATCGCGCTCGACGACCCGCTGGAGAAGCATCTGGAGGGCACCGGAGTGGGCGAGGTGACGATCGCTCAACTCCTCGGACACAGCGCCGGCCTGGCCGCCGAGACACCGTCACCGTGGTGGGAGCGCACGCCGGGCACGACGCGGCCCGAGCTGGCCGACGTCCTGGGGGAGCGACCGATGGTGCACCCGGCCGGGCGGGTCCACCATTACTCCAACCCGGGCTACACGCTCCTGGGTTCGCTCGTGGAGGCCGTCCGCGGGGTGCCCTGGGAGGAGGCACTGCGCGTCGAGGTCCTGGAGCCGCTGGGTCTGGGCCGGACGACGGCCCAGCCGGTGGCTCCGCACGCCGGTGGCTGGGCGGTGCACCCATGGGCCGATGTGATGATGCCCGAACCCGCACACGACCTGGGGCTCATGGCACCGGCCGGGCAGCTCTGGTCGACGGTCGGCGACCTCTGCCGTTTCGCCGTGTTCCTGGCGGAGGGGGACGACCGGGTGCTGTGCCGCGCGTCCGTCGAGGAGATGCGTGTGCCGGCGGTCCCCCCGGCGGCCGGTGACGGTCAGGGCGGCTACGGTCTCGGGCTCCAGCTGCTGCGCGGTGGGGATCGGACCCTCGTCGGGCACACGGGCTCGCTGCCCGGCTTCGTCGCCTGCCTCTGGGTGAGCGCGGCGGACGGCCTGGCCGCGGTGGCCCTCGCCAACGCCACCTCCGGCCCCCTCACCGCCGCCGTGGCGGCCGATCTCGTGCGGATCGTGGCGGAGGCCGAGCCGCGGATTCCCGAGCCGTGGAGGCCCCTTCCCGAGGCCGAGGTGGACGAGGAGCTCCTGGCGCTCACCGGCCCCTGGTACTGGGGGACGTACGCGTACGGTCTGAGGATCGGCGCCGGGCGCGGGCTGGTCCTGGAGCCGCTGCGGGGCGCCGGGCGGCGGGCGAGCTTCCGGGCGTTGCCCGAGGGAGGCTGGATCGGTCTCGACGGCTACTACCAGGGGGAGACGCTCCGGGTGGTGCGGCGTCCGGACGGCTCGGTGAGCCATCTCGACCTGGGCTCCTTCGTCTTCACCCGGGAGCCCTATGAGCAGGGGGACGCCGTACCCGGTGGCGTGGACGAGGCGGGCTGGCGCGGCCTCTGAGCGGGCTCACAGACGGGGCGCGATGACGGAGGGCGATGACGGAGGGCGATGTTTCACGTGAAACATCGCCCTCCGTCACGAGATGCGGCGGGTCCGACCGCTCAGAGGGACAGCTTGAACCCCACGTGCGAGGGCTCGAAGCCGAGCCGCTCGTAGAACCGGTGGGCGTCGGTGCGGGTCACGTCCGAGGTCAGCTGCACGAGCCGGCAGCCCTGGGCCCGGGACTCCTCCACGGCCCATTCGATGAGCCGGGTGCCGAGGCCGCTGCCGCGTCCCTCCGCGTGGATGCGGACCCCCTCGATGATCGAGCGGGTGGTGCCCCGGCGGGAGAGCCCGGGGATGACGGTGAGCTGAAGCGTGCCGACGACCTTCCCGGCCCGTACGGCGACGACCAGATGCTGGTTCGGGTCCGGGGCGAGGCGGTCGAAGGCGGCGGTGTACGGCGTGAGGTCGTCGGGGGACTCGCGCTGGGCGCCCAGCGGGTCGTCGGCGAGCATCGCGACGATCGCGGGGAGGTCTCCCCGCTCGGCGGGACGGATCTCAAGATCGCTCATGGTGGGCAGGCTACGCCCTGGGGCCCGGCCGGCTCAGGCGGGGACGCCGAGGCCCTCGACGACGCGGACGAGCGGGGCCAGCTCCGGGTTCTTGGCCGCCTCGTCCAGGGCCTCGCGCAGGGCGGCGTCATTGGTGGGGCGGGCCTCGTCGAGCAGCTTCAGGCCGGCCTCGGTGACATCGGTGTAGATGCCGCGTCGGTCCGTCGCGCACAGATACCGGGTGAGCAGACCGCGGTCCTCGAGGCGGGTGACGAGCCGGGTGGTCGCGCTCTGGCTGAGCACGACGGCGTCGGCGACCTGCTTCATCTGGAGGTGTCCGCCGGGACCGTCGTGCTGGCGGCTGAGGACATCGAGGAGGGAGAACTCGCGGACGCTCAGACCGTGCCGGGACTCCAGGGCGCGCTCGATGTGTGCCTCGATCCTGCCGTGCAGCAGGGACAGGGCACACCACCTCTGGGAGAGCGCCGTCAGGGCGGGGTCCGTCGCGGTCATGGTCTTTCCTCGCTTCCTCGGTCTCTCCTCGGTCCGGAGCGGCTTGCTACCAGAGTAGACGATGAAGCGCAAAAGTCGGCGTGCGCAAGTAAATTTCGGGCGCTATCCCGCGGCGACGGTCAGGGGGGCGAAACGGCGGCTCCAGTCACCCGGAACGTCCGGCAGCGAGCGGATCATGATGGCGTTCGTCGCGATCTGATCGAGGCCGTTCGCCTTCAGCCAGGTCACCAGCGTGGTGTGGCGGGTGTCGACGTCCGTGCGCAGCGGCCGGTCCGTCACGGCGGCGAGCGAGGCGACCAGCGCCTGCGCCGTACCCGGGTCACGGGCGATCAGCGGTCCGATGACATGGGTGTCCATGTTCGGCCACAGGGCGCCGAAACCGATGATCTCGCCGTCCTGCTCGGCGACCCGCAGGTGATCGGCGAAGGCGGGAAGGCGGGTGACGAGGTGGGTGCGATCGGCTCCGAAGACCTCGTGGTCGAGGCGCAGGATGTGTTGGAGGTCCTCCGCGGTCGCGGGGCGGACGGTGCGGGCCGGTGCCGGCTCGGTCGGGACGAACCGACCCTTGAGCATCTCCGCCCGGCCGGTGGAGGTGAAGCCCAGCTGTTCGTAGAGCGGCTGCCCGTTGCTCGTGGCGTACAGACTGAGGGGAGTGTCCCCGGCCTCGGCGAGGACGTGCCGCATCAGACGGCGTCCGATGCCCTGGCGGGCGTACTGCTCGGCGACGAGGACCATGCCGATCGCGGCGAGGCCGGGGCCGTACGAGGTGACCACGCAGGCGGTGACCAGACCCTTGCCCGAGGGGTCGTCGATGCCGTACCCCACACCCGCGGTCAGCAGCAGCCCCCACTTGTGCTCCTCGCGGAGCCATCCCCGGTTCTCGGAGAGATCGGCGCACGCCACGAGGTCGTCGGAGGTGAGGCGTCGGATCGGGAGCTGATCGAGCGGAGGATGTGAGAGGGGCATGGTGATCAGGCTGTCCGACGCGAGGAGGACACGTCCACCGCTTTACGGGAAGTGGCCGAGCCGCTGGAGATGTTTCACGTGAAACACCGTGCCGAACGCAGCCTGGCTCCCGCGTCTGACCGGGGAGCAACCCGCCGTACTAGCCTCGGCGTCCATGACGACCCTCGACGGCAGGCGCAGACTGCACCTCTTCGATCTCGACGGCACCCTGATCCGTGGCTCCGCCGCCGCGGTGGAGATCTCCCGGCAGCTGGGACTGAGCAGGGAGATCGAGAAGCTGGAGCAGGACTTCCTGCTGCGGGGACTCAGTCCGGACGAGTTCGCGGTGCAGGCCCGTGAGCTCTGGGCGGAGCTCACCGACGCACAGGTCACGGCGGCCTTCGAGGGAGCTCCGTGGCTCGCCGGCATCCGCGAGGTGTGGGCGGAGATCCAGGCCGAGGGCGGCCGCTGCGCGGTCATCTCCCTCTCGCCCGACTTCTTCGTCGAACGCCTCCTGGAATGGGGCGCCGACGCGGCCCACGGGTCCCGCTGGCCTGCCGTGCCGTTCACCGAGCCGATCCACCGGCCCGGCATCCTCAACGCCTCGGCGAAGGTACGGATCGCCACAGAGCTCTGCGCGCGCTTCGGTGTTTCGCCCGCCGACTGCGTGGCCTACGGCGACTCCATGTCCGACGCGGAGCTCTTCGCCCTCGTCCCCGAGACCGTGGCCGTGAACGCGGACCACCACCTCGCCCACCTGGCACGGCACCGCTATTCCGGAGCGGATCTGCGCGAGGCCTACGCGCTGGTCCGAAAGAGCGCAGCCTAGTCGTCCGGGGAGGGCGAATCACCGGGAATCCCGCTTTCTGCCCGTTCTCGCCATCGGACTGCCATCCTGCGAACACGGAGGCCGACTGCGGGGAGGCAAGGACATGACGGATGCTCCGGCTGCGGCCACGGAGGCGCTGCCCCGAATACCGGCCGCACAGCCGGCCGCGGAGGAGGAACCCCAGCCCTCGCTCCCGGCGGACCCGCCCTCGGCGGACGCGGTCCTGGTCCGCCGCACCCTGGCGGAGATCGCCCCGGTGGCCGACCGGGTGACCTCGTACTTCTACGCGCTGCTCTTCACCCGCCGTCCCGAGCTGCGGGCGATGTTCCCCGCCGCCATGGACACCCAGCGCGACCGGCTCCTCAAGGCGCTGCTCACGGCGGCCGAGCACCTCGACGACGACGCCGTGCTCACCGAGTACCTCCGGAACCTCGGGCGCGGACACCGCAAGTACGGCACCCGGCCCGAGCAGTACCCGGCCGTGGGCGAGGCCCTGATCGGCGCGCTCGACCGGTACGCCGTCTCCACCTGGGACGAGGACACGGAGGCGGCCTGGGTCCGGACGTACACGACGATCTCGCAGATCATGATCGACGCCGCGGCCGAGGACGAGCAGCACGCACCCGCTTGGTGGCAGGCCGAGGTGGTCTCCCACGATCTGCGCACCCCCGACGTCGCCGTGATCACGCTCCGGCCCGATCAGCCCTATCCGTTCCTCGCGGGGCAGTACACGACCCTGGAGACGCCGTGGTGGCCGCGGATCTGGCGGCACTACTCCTTCGCCTCCGCGCCCCGGCCGGACGGACTGCTCTCCCTGCACGTGAAGGCGGTGCCGGCGGGCTGGGTGTCCAACGCCCTGGTGCACCGGGCCCGCCCGGGGGACGTGCTGCGGCTCGGACCGCCCGCCGGTTCCATGACCGTGGACCACTCCACGGACAACGGCCTGCTCTGTCTGGGCGGCGGGACCGGCATCGCTCCGATCAAGGCGCTGGTCGAGGACGTCGCCGAGCACGGGGACCGACGGCCCGTCGAGGTGTTCTACGGTGCCCGCAGCGGCCATGACCTCTACGACATCGACACGATGATGCGGCTCCAGCAGACCTTCCCGTGGCTCGCCGTCCGGCCGGTCACCGAGAAGGAGGGACGGCTCCCGGACGCCGTGCGCCGGTACGGGCCCTGGGCCGAGTACGACGCCTATCTCTCCGGCCCGCTCGGCATGATCCGCAGCGGGGTCGACGCCCTGAGGGGCGCCGGCATCCCCACCGACCGGATCCGCCACGACTATCTGGGGGAGCTGGTCGCCTCCTAACCGAGGTCGGGGGCGTGCATCGCGCGGACGCCCTCGATGTTGGCGTCCAGGTAGTGCCGCAGCGAGAGCGGTACGAGGTGGACGGCGGCGATCCCGACCCGGCTGAACGGCACGCGCACGATCTCGTACTCGCCCTGCGGCTCCTCGACCTCGGGGCCGTGCCGCTGCGAGGGGTCCATCGACTCCAGGCGGCAGACGAAGAAGTGCTGCACCTTCACCCCGGAGACCCCGCCGTCGACGATGTGCTCCACGGTGTCGACGAAGCAGGGCACCACGTCGACGATCTTGGCGCCCAGCTCCTCGTGGACCTCGCGGTGCAGGGCTTCGACGACGGTCGCGTCCGTGGGCTCCACCCCGCCGCCGGGCGTCAGCCAGTAGGGATCCATGCCGGGCTTGGTGCGCTTGATGAGGATCAGGTCGTCCCCGTCGAGCAGGATGGCGCGTGCGGTGCGCTTGACCACCGGTCGTTCGGTCATGGGAAGAAAATGGCCGCTCCCCGGTGTCCTGAAACGCGCGCTGTCCGGAATCTCACCAGTCTCCAGCGGCCCGCAGCAGCCGGTCGTGGGCCCGCGCGATGTGCGGCAGGGCGAGGCTGCCGGTGCGGACGACCAGGAAGTAGGTGCGCAGCGGCGGCACCGGAGGGTCGAGCAGCGCCACCAGCCGCCCCCGCGCCAGGTCGTCCTCGCACAGATAGCGCGGCAGCACGGCGAGTCCCGCGCCGGAGGCGGCGGACTCCAGGACGGCCCGCAGGTCGGGAGCGATCACGGTCGCGGCGGCGGCCGGTTTGGTCTCGAAGACGGCCGCCCAGTAGCGGGTGACGAAGGGCAGCGACTCGTGCACCTCGACCACGGGCAGCTGCTCCAGGACGACCGCGCCCTTGCGCAGCAGCACTCCGGGGGAGAGCCGGGCGGCCCAGCGCGGCGCGGCGACCAGGACGTGCTCCTCGTCGCAGAGCGGGGTGGCGGCGAACAGGCCGCCGCGCGGGCGGGCGGTGGCGACGGCCAGATCGTGGTGACCCGCGGCGAGACCGTCGAGGGTGTCTTCCGCGTTGCCCAGGAGGGCCGCGCGGACCGCGAGCCCCTGGGTGACCAGCGGGGTCAGGGCGGGCAGCACCCGGGCCGAGACGAACTCGGGCGGCCCGGCGACGTGCAGGGTGCGTACGCCGCTCTGCTCGTCCAGGCCGGTCTCGGCGATCTCCACGAGCGCGTCCAGGTGCGGGGCGGCGCGGTGAGCGAGCTCGTCGCCGATGGTGGTGGGGGTGACGCCACGGGCCCGCCTGAGGAAGAGGGGCCGGCCGAGTTCGCGTTCCAGGGTGCGGATCTGGCTGGTGACGGCCGGCTGGGAGAGGCCGAGCAGCGCGGCGGCGCGGGTGAAGGAGCCGGCCCGGTGCACCGTGACGAACGTGCGCAGCAGGGTCAGGTCCATGTCCGCCCCCTCCCGGCCGCGTGCGGCCGTTCGACTCAGGCGGTCCGCTGACGGCGCCTCAGGACCGTCCAACTATAAATAAGTCGATAGGTCGCTGTCGCTACCGTGATTGGACACTGACGCAGAGTCAACTAGCCTTGTACAGACAGGTCTCCGCGTGTCGATTCCGCGGTGCACCGGGGCGTTCCGAGCCACGAGGGGGGAGGTTCGGAACGCCCCTTCCTCACCGTGCGGCCTCGTCGAGGGCCCTGAGGACGTCCGCGACGAGATCGTCCGGGTCCTCCGCGCCCACCGAGAAGCGGACGAAGCCCTCGGGCACGGCGTCCCCGCCCCAGCGTCCGCGCCGCTCGGCCGTCGACCGCACCCCGCCGAAGCTGGTCGCGTCGTCGACCAGCCGCAGCGCGTCCAGGAAGCGGTCGGCCCACTCCTGGTCCGGCAGGACGAAGGAGACGACGGAGCCGAACCGCCGCATCTGCCGGGCGGCCACCTCGTGCGAGGGGTCTCCGGGCAGCCCCGGGTAGCGCAGCCCGGTGACGTCCCGGTGTTCGGAGAGCGCCTCGGCGAGGGCGAGGGCGGTGGCGCACTGGCGGTCGATCCGCAGCGCGAGGGTGGCCAGGGAGCGGTGGGCGAGCCAGGCCTCCATGGGGCCCGGAATCGCACCGACGATCTTGCGCCAGCGCCGTACCTCGGCGGCCCGCTCCGGGTCACGGCAGCTGACGTGCCCGAGCAGGATGTCGCCGTGCCCGGTCATCCCCTTGGTGTCGCTTGCCACGGAGAAGTCGGCGCCGAGCTGGAGCGGCCGCTGTCCGAGCGGGGTGGCCAGGGTGTTGTCGACGGCGACGAGGGCTCCGGCCTCGTGGGCGGCGGCCACCATCCGGCGCACGTCGCACACGTCGAGCCCCGGGTTGGACGGCGTCTCCAGCCACAGCAGCCTCGCCCCGGCGAGGACGGACAGCTGGGCGTCCTGGCCGGTCGGCGCGGTGCGCACCTCGATCCCGTACGCCCGCAGCTGCTCGTGCAGCAACGGCAGCGCCTGGTAGCCGTCGTCGGGCAGGACGACGGCGTCGCCGCTCCTGAGCTGCGAGAAGAGGACGGCGGAGATGGCGGCCATGCCGGAGGCGAAGACCAGCGTCGCGGCGCCGCTCTCCCCCGGTGCCTCCAGTTCGCCGATGGCGCGTTCCAGATGGGTCCACGTGGGGTTCTCGTCACGGCCGTAGGTGTACGGGCCGGTCGGCTCGCCGGGCAGGTGGAAGTGGGCCGCGAAGACCGGACCCGGGAGGGTCGGCTCGTACTTCACGGGCTCGGGCAGACCGGCCCGCACCGCCCGCGTCCCCTCCCCGATGGTGTGGCTCATTCCGGCTGCTCCTGTGGCTCGTCGTGGGCGCCGAGAGGGCGGGCGCATGTCATGGCCGGCCCTCAGTCGCCGTCGGGAAGGATGACGTTCAGCGCCCAGGAGACGACCGAGATGATCAGGCCGCCGAGTACGGCGGTCCAGAAGCCCTCCACGTGGAAGCTGAGGTCGAGCTTGTCGGCGAGCCAGGAGGTCAGCAGCAGCATCAGCGCGTTGACGACCAGGGTGATCAGACCGAGGGTCAGGACGAAGAGCGGGAACGTGAGCAGCTTCACGACCGGCTTCACCAGGAAGTTCACCAGGCCGAAAACCAGGGCGACCAGGATCAGGGTCCAGGCCTTCTTGCCGGTGCTGTCACCGGTCAGTGTGATGTCCTGGAGCAGCCAGATGGCGATACCCAGGGCGCCCGCGTTCGCGAGCGTCTTGACGACGAAATTCTTCATGTGTCAGATCGTGGCAGACATGATCTGGCCAAGGGCAGGGGCGAACGAGCGATGAAGGCATTCCGACTGGACGAGCTGGAAGCGGAGCGGGCGGCCAACGAGGGCGCCTACCTCCAGTTCCTGCGCGAGCGGAACATGTCGGTCGGCCTGTACGCGCTCGACGCGGGCCAGTTGGACCCGCAGCGGCCGCACGGTCAGGACGAGGTGTACTTCGTGGTCAGCGGCCGGGCCGCGATCACGGTGGGGACGGAGACGACCCAGGTGGCGCGGGGCAGCGTGGTCTACGTGCCGGCCGGGGTGCCGCACAAGTTCCACCACATCACCGAGGACCTGCGGGTGATGGTGGTGTTCTCGCCGCCGGAGGCCTGAGACCTCTCCCCTTGACGGCCTTCCCGGCTCGGAACCGACCCCTTAGGGGGCGGATCAGGGAAGAGCGGGGGCCGCGAGGCCCCCGTTCGCCCGGTCCTCGCCCCTAGCATCGAGGGTGTCGGCGCACGGCGTGCCGGTGAGCCCTTCGGAGAAGAGGTAAGCGCAATGGCGGTGAAGGAGATTCTCGCGGGAATGCCGTGGTGGGTGAAGTGGGTCGCCATACCCCTCATCGCCCTGGTCGTCTTCGGCGGACTGATCACCAGCGTGCTGACCTTCGTGGTCGGGCTGCTCTTCAAGCTGCTGGTGTTCGTGGCGCTGGTCGGCGGTCTGATCTACGTGGTCCGGAAGTTCACGTCCTCGTCCACCTCGCGCGGGGACTGGTAACCCGGTTACCCGCTGGTATGAAGTCCGGTCCGGCGGTTAGCCCGGCCGAGCGAACGCCCGGATGGAAACGGGCTTTCCTCGCAGTGCCTGCCATTAGAGTGGAAATCCTCTGCCGCCCCGGGAACCACAGGCATGGACTCCGTGCCGACCAGCGTGATCGTGCCTGTCCCCGGACGGGTCCGCCACCGGACCCCACCGGTCCCAGGCCGCGGTGGGCGCGCGGGGGCGGCCCCCGCGGGCGGGTGCGACGCACTCGTCGACACGCCTGGGGGTGACCTTTGGCCACTGCTTCGCAGCCCGCTGCTCCTACCCTGATCGGCTCGGTCCAGCGGGCCCTGAGACTGCTGGAAGCCGTGGGCTCCCACGAGGACGGGGCGCCCGCCAAACAGCTCGCGCGCGAGGCGGGACTCCCGCTTCCCACCGCGTACCACCTGCTTCGCACCCTGACGCACGAGGGCTATCTGCGCCGCGAGAAGGGGGTGTTCGTCTTCGGTGACGCCGCCGGCCGTCTGGTCGGTGGCGGCGTTCTGCAGAATCGTCGCACCAAGATCGAAGACTCTCTCGCGCACTGGCGCGACGCCATCGGCGTCCCCGTCTACTTCGCCATCTACCGCGACGGCGAGATCGAGCTCGTCGCCGTGGCCGACACCCCCGCGGCCCCCGCCGTCGAGGAGTGGGCGGACTTCCGTGAGACCGGCCACGCGCACGCCATCGGGCAGTGTCTGCTGAGCCAACTGGATCTGAAGAGTCGTCAAGACCACCTCGACCGGCATCCGGTGGAAGCCCTGACGCCCTATACGGTGCGTAATCGCCGCGCCCTTTTGAACCGTTTGGGCGGAATGGGGAGGATGGAACCCCTGGTGGAGCGTCAGGAATATGCCCTGGGCACGGTATGCGCCGCCATTCCCCTCACCGCGGGGTCCACGGCGGCCGCGATGGCGATCTCGCTCCCTCTCCACCAGGAAGAACGGTTGCTCCCTGCAATCGGGCGGCTACAGAACGAGATCGGAAGGCTCTTCAGTTCCCTCGCCTTCTCTATCAGTATCTGAAAAATCACTCCTTGTGATCTGCTAGCGCGTGCAGCACGATGGCGCAAGAGGGCCATGAGGGATCATTCCTGGCCGTTTCGACCACAGCTTTCAGCGACGTTTCCACAACTGCCCATCCATTGCGGGGTACAAGATGCGAGAGACGGTTCAGGCCGAGGTCCTGATGAGCTTCCTCGTCTCCGAGGAGCTCTCCTTCAGGATCCCGGTGGAACTGCGATACGAGACCCGCGATCCCTATGCGGTGCGGATGACCTTCCACCTGCCCGGAGACGCACCCGTCACCTGGGCGTTCGGCAGGGAACTGCTGGTCGACGGGATCAACAGGCCCAGCGGTGACGGCGATGTGCACATCGCTCCGACGGAGCCCGAGGGGCTGTCGGACGTGGTGATCAGGCTCCAGGTCGGCAGCGACCGCGCCCTGTTCCGGGCGAGCGCGCCGCCGCTGGTCGCCTTCCTCGACCGTACGGACAAGCTCGTTCCGCTGGGACAGGAACGAACACTGGGCGACTTCGAGGACAACCTGGAGGCCGCGCTCGGACGGATCCTGGCGGAGGAGAACGCCGGCTGAGACCAGAGCACCGGTTGAGCCGGAAGGCCGACCGAGGTCAGAGCAGCAGCTGAGACCAGAGCACCCGTTGAGCCGGAACGCCGACCGAGGTCGGAGCATCGGCTGAGTCAGAGCATCTGCTGATGCCAGGGCGAGCGCCGGGTCACTTGGCCCGGCGACGCCGTCCGCCCCGTCCCTGCCGCTGTCCTCCGGCGCCCGGCCCCGACCCCGTCGGACCCGGCCCCGCCGGCCCCGGCCGGTCGGCCGAGACGACGAGCGCCGCCAGGCCGGTGGTGACCGGCACCGAGGCGACCAGACCGATCGAGCCGATCAGCGTGCGCACGATCTCCTCCGCGACCAGCTCGCTGTTGGCCACCGTCCCCACGCTGCTCTGCGCGATCGAGAACAGCAGGAGCAGGGGCAGGGCGGCACCGGCGTATGCCAGGACCAGGGTGTTGACCACCGAGGCGATGTGGTCGCGCCCGATCCGGATCCCGGCCCGGTACAGCGCCCGCGGCCCCATCCGCGGATCGGCCTGGTGCAGCTCCCACACCGCCGAGGTCTGGGTCACCGTCACGTCGTCGAGGACGCCGAGCGAGCCGATGATCACGCCGGCAAGGAGCAGGCCGGACATGTCGATGTCCGGATACAGCCCGTGGATGAGCCCGGTGTTGTCGTCCGTGTTGCCGCTGAGCGAGGCCCAGCCGATGAACAGCGAGCCGAGCAGCCCGATCAGCAGCAGCGAGACCAGGGTCCCGAGCACCGCGACCGAGGTGCGGGCCGAGAGGCCGTGGCACATGTAGAGGGCGATCAGCATGATCGCGCTCGATCCGACGACGGCGACCACCAGAGGGTTCGAACCTTGGAGGATCGCCGGGAGGATGAAGAGGGTCAGCACGAGGAAGCTCACGGCGAGCGCGATCAGCGCCATCAGCCCGCGCATCCGGCCGACGACCACCACGGCGAGCGCGAAGATGCCGGCGAGCAGGCCGATCGGCAGCTTCCGGTTCACGTCCGTGACGGAGTACTGCAGGTCGCGCGGCGCGTCCGGCGCGTACGCCACCACCACGCCCTGGCCCTCGTCGAGTTGCCGCGGGGCGTCCGGCTGGACGATCTCCACGAACTTCCGGCCCTTGTCCGGTCCGGTGGTGACCTCGACGGTCGCCTTCTCGCACTGCCCCTGCTGCGCCTGGACCGCCTCGCGGCCCTCCGGCGTGGAGGTGTCCCCGGTCGGCGGGACCTGGGCGGCGTTCACGTCCTTGCAGTCGACCCGTTCGACGGCGACCACCTTGCCCTGCTCGGTCTGCCGGTCGAAGCCGACGCCGGTGCGCTCGTGCGCCGGCGCGCCACCCGGCCACAGCGCCAGGAGCCCGACGACCACGGCGGTCGCGAAGGGGATCAGCACCGCGGCGATGACCTTGCGCAGATGCCGGGAGACCGGCGCGGCGGGGCCGTGGCTGTGCGCGTGGGAGTGCCCGTGGCCGGGCGCTCGGCCGGGCTCGTGGCCGTGCTCGTGGCCGTGCGGTTCGGGGGTCTGCTGCGAGGAGGTCACCGACCGATCATCGCAAGAACGTCGGGGGGCCCACTGTTCAGCACGCCCGGGATGACGCTAGCGTGGTGACACCTTTGCACACGCGGGAGCTCGGAGCACCGGGCTGAGAGGGCGCTGATCACCGTACGCACGTACGGGAAGAGGCTGCGCCGACCGCCGAACCTGTTACCGGGTAATGCCGGCGTAGGGAGATAGGTCTCATGACCCTTCAGGATGCACGCACGCCTGCCTCCAGCCAGGACGACCAGAGCGGCCGACCGGAGCGCACGCCCGGCTGGCACAAGGGATACGTCGAGGGTTCCCGCCCCGACATCCGGGTGCCCGTCCGGCAGGTGCACCTCACCAACGGCAAGGACGTGACGCTGTACGACACGTCAGGGCCGTACACCGACCCGACCATCGACACCGACGTACGGCGCGGGCTGCCGCCGCTGCGCGAGAACTGGATCATCGCGCGCGGCGACACCGAGGAGTATCCGGGCCGTCCCGTCCGTCCCGAGGACGACGGCATCAAGCACACCTCGCCGCGCGGCGGCGGGCTGAGGAACCTCGACGCGGTCTTCCCCGGGCGCCCCCGGCTGCCCCGCCGGGGCCGCGACGGCCAGGCCGTCACGCAGCTCGCGTACGCCCGCCGGGGCGAGATCACCCCGGAGATGGAGTACGTCGCCATCCGCGAGAACGTCTCTCCCGAGGTCGTACGGGAGGAGATCGCGGCGGGCCGCGCGGTGCTGCCGGCGAACGTCAACCACCCGGAGATCGAGCCGATGATCATCGGCAAGCGGTTCCTGGTGAAGGTCAACGCGAACATCGGCAACTCCGCGGTCACCTCCTCCATCGAGGAGGAGGTGGAGAAGATGACCTGGGCCACCAAGTGGGGCGCCGACACGGTCATGGACCTCTCCACCGGCCGGAACATCCACACCACCCGCGAGTGGGTGCTGCGCAACTCCCCCGTGCCGATCGGCACCGTGCCGCTCTACCAGGCGCTGGAGAAGGTCGACGGCAAGGCCGAGGAGCTGACCTGGGAGATTTACAAGGACACGGTCATCGAGCAGGCCGAACAGGGCGTCGACTACATGACCGTGCACGCCGGCGTGCTGCTGCCGTACGTGCCGCTGACCGCCCGCCGCAAGACCGGCATCGTCTCGCGCGGCGGCTCGATCATGGCCGCCTGGTGCCTCGCGCACCACAAGGAGAACTTCCTCTACACCCACTTCGAGGAGCTCTGCGAGATCCTGGCCGCGTACGACGTCACGTACTCGCTGGGCGACGGCCTGCGCCCCGGCTCGATCGCGGACGCCAACGACGAGGCGCAGTTCGCCGAGCTGCGCACGCTCGGCGAGCTGAACACGATCGCCAAGCGCCACAACGTGCAGACGATGATCGAGGGCCCGGGCCACGTCCCGATGCACAAGATCAAGGAGAACATCGACCTCCAGCAGGAGATCTGCGAGGAGGCGCCGTTCTACACGCTCGGCCCGCTGACCACGGACGTCGCCCCGGCGTACGACCACATCACCTCGGGCATCGGCGCGGCGATGATCGCCTGGTGGGGCACGGCGATGCTCTGCTACGTGACGCCGAAGGAGCACCTGGGCCTGCCCAACAAGGACGACGTGAAGACGGGCGTCATCACCTACAAGATCGCGGCGCACGCGGCGGACCTGGCCAAGGGCCACCCGGGCGCGCAGGAGTGGGACGACGCCCTGTCCGACGCGCGGTTCGAGTTCCGCTGGGAGGACCAGTTCAACCTGGCCCTCGACCCGGACACCGCCCGGGAGTTCCACGACGAGACGCTGCCGGCGGAGCCCGCGAAGACGGCGCACTTCTGCTCGATGTGCGGGCCGAAGTTCTGCTCGATGAAGATCTCCCAGGACATCCGCCGTGAACACGGCGGGGATCTGAAGGCGGACGAGATCGAGCAGGGCATGGCCGCGAAGTCGGCCGAGTTCGCGGCGTCGGGCAACCGGGTCTACCTGCCGATGGCGGAGTAGGGCGGGGACCGCCGGCGCCCGGCTCGCGCCCGTACGGCAACGGCCCGTCACCGGCCGGCACGGTCCTGCACCGGTCGACAGGGCCCTGCACGGACCGGCACCGTCCGGCACCGGCCCGCGACCCCGGGGGAGTCGCGGGCCGGCCCGTCTGTCGTACGGCGGCGTGGGCCCGTCGGCCGCGAACGTGCCGGGACACCTCGGCCTGACGGGCACGCGCGGGGATCAGCAGGTCGTTCACCTTCGCTGAGCGTCCCGCAGCCGTTCCACCTGGCGGCTGATCAGCTCGGTGGGGAACGACAGGTCTGCGCCTACGCTGAGCTCGGAGAACGTGACGATGGTGTTCCCCGCGCGTACGACGACGAACTGCTCGTTGCGGTCTCCGGGTTGTTCCGGTCCCTTCGGGATGACCTCCCTGAAGGCCACCGCTTCGTCGCCGACCTGCGGTGCTGCTTCCGCCTTCACCGTCGCCTTGAACTTCCCGGTATAGCCCTCGCCCTCGTACGACCGGCAGGTGGCGAGGGCCCGCTTGAGCTCCGCGAAAAGCTGTGCGGCTCTGCCGTCCTCGTAGGAGGCGAGTGTGGAGCCGCCTCCCATGACGTTCTCCTTCCAGTTGAAGGTCTGGAAGACGTGAGTGACCGAGCCCTTGCCCGTACGTACGTCGACGAGCGGCCGGCAGGAGGGTTCGGAAACAGGAGGGAAGGCGCGCCCGTTGCCCTCCGGCGCCGGTTCGTGCACCTCGACGGGCGGGTGGGCTTGCGGGACTTCCTCGTCCCTCAGGGCGAGTGTCCTGAGCTGGGCCGTCGTCAGGGGTGCGAGGGCGGCCTCGGCCGAAGGGGCGGTGGACGAGGCTCCGGCGGGGGTCGTCGGCTCCTGCGCCGGGGCACACCCTGACATGAGGGAGAGCCCGACGACAGCTGCTACGGCTGAGGTCGCCAGCCGTGTCGTGCGGACATGCATGACTCCCCCTGCGGACGGTATGAACGAGAGGCCGACGCTAGTGGCGCGAATAGCCGGTGACCAGGGGGTTTTCCATCACGGGCAGGGAGAGATCATGACCGTTGGCCGGGGTCGCGGTGGTCGGCAACGAGGTCTCGGTCGGCCCGGGGCCGTCATTCCGGGCGGGTCTCGGACGGGCCGAAGTCCGGGCTGGTGAAATCGGGGCTCGTGTAGCTCGGGCGGGGCGCCGGGGTGCCCGCGGCGGGGCTGGTGAAGTCGGGGCCGCTGTAGCCGACCTTGGGTATGCGGCCCGACGGGGGCGGGGACTGCCGTGGGAGGGGCGGGGCGGTGGCCGCCGAGGTCAGGGCCTCGCGGAGGAAGGGCAGGATGCCGCGGTCCAGGAGCGCCCGGCACCAGGCGTCCTTCGCGCGCGACAGCTCGTCGTCGGGGCTCGGGGCGGGGACCTGGGTGGCGCTGTTGCGCAACGCGGCCATGAGCAGGCCGACGGCGGCGAGGAGCAGGCCCGCCGCGCCCACGGCGCCGAAGAGGAGGCCGGCGGTGAGCAGGGTGTCGGCGAACGCGGGTGCCGGGTCGAGCATCTTCAGGACCGCGCCGACCAGCAGGAAGATGACCGCCGCCGTGCCCGCGAGGATCGGGGCGAGGACGGTGACGACGGCGACGGCGCCCGCACCGGCGGACTCGCCCAGCATCTCGGCGGTACCGGGAGCCGTCGAGCGGACCCGCTCGCGGACCTTGACGAAGTGGTCGTACTCGACCGCGGCGGCGGTCGTGATCAGCGCTGTCGCGTTCAGCGCCATCGCGCGCAGCTGGGCGGTGGTGAGCCGCTCGCCGACCCCGGCCAGATCCGGATGGTCCGGCGCGTTGCGCAGTGCGTCGTCGAGGATCCGCTCGAACTCGGCGCGGTCCTCGGTCAGCAGGTGCGGAGCCACGTTCATGTGCATCCCCCGATGCTCCGTAGGGGCCGGAACCGGCCGTCGCGGACGGCGGGTCGGGCGGAAACGGAGGAGAGCCTGCTACGGATGAGCCGATGGTATTGCGCTGACGGCCCGTGGTGACAGGGTGTTTCGGGAAATCGACTTCCCCGGATGCGGAGTGTTATGCGTCAGGCGGGCAGCGGGAGTTGGACGACCAGCAGCTTTCCGGCCATGGTCACTCCCCCGTCCATCGCGATGGCCAGACCGTCCGCGTAGACGTGCGGGCCGTCGACGACCGGGCGTTCGCCCTCCTCGCCGTCGTCCGTGCCGACCTGGCCGAGAAGGTACGGGATGGGGCTGTGGCCGTGGACGATCCGGCGACCGCCGTAGGTGCCGAGCAGCTCCTGCACCGCCTGCGGCCCGGCGGCCTCGTCGCGGAAGGCGAAGCGCTTGGTGAACTTGCGGAACAGGTCCCAGACCTCGTCCGCGTCGTTCCGGGTGAGGATCTCGTGGACGGTGTCGTTGACGTCCTCGATGGTGCTGCCGTACTCCAGGTACGCGGTGGTGTCCGAGTGCAGGAGCAGGTGCCCGTCCTCCTCCACCACGGCGTCGAGCCGGGACATCCACTGGAGGTGGACGTCCTGGAGGCGGTCCATGTCCTGCTTCTGGCCGCCGTTGAGGAGCCAGGCGGCCTGGAAGGTGGCGGTGCCGGCGCCGGAGCTGACCGGGGTGTCGCCGAACCGTTTTGCGCCGATGAGGAGCAGCTCGTGGTTGCCCATGAGGGCCTTGCAGTAGCCGCCGGCGGCGGCGGCCTCCGCGGACAGGCGCATGACGAGGTCGATCACGCCGATGCCGTCGGGGCCGCGGTCGGTGAAGTCGCCGAGGAACCACAGGCGGGCGTTGCCGGCGGACCAGACGCCGTTCTCGTCGATCAGGCCCTGGGCGTGGAGGGCCTGGAGGAGCTCGTCCAGATAGCCGTGGACGTCGCCCACGACGTAGAGCGGGCCGCGGCCGTCGGTGGTGGCGGGGACCGGCTGGGGCACGGGCGTGACATGGACCTGGACCGTGTCGCCCCGGTTGATGACCGGGAGGTCGCGCTCGGTCGGGGTGTAGCCCTCGGGCGGCTCGTCGTCGGGGAAGGCGTTGCCCGGGTGCCCGGTGGAGCCGTACGGCTCGGGGTGGCCGCCGAGCCGGAGGGTGGCGTCGGCCGGGACGGGCGCCGGTGCGGGTCCGGAGGCGGGCCCGGAGGCGGGCCCGGTCGCGTGCCCGGGCGCGGCCGTGGGCCCGGGCGCGGGGAGCGGCTCGACCGGGTGGCCCTGGACGGGCACGCGGGCGTACGGAGGTACACGGAAGTCACGCAACGTCGCCGTGCGCACCACGGGCTCCTGCCCGTCCCCCTGTGTCATCGACCCCTCCACCACCGTCGCGATGCCCTGCACATCGCGGACCGGCCTGGTCGTGGTGGTCCGCGGTGTCGTCCGCCCATCATAGGAATGAGGGTCCTCCTGTGTGACGCACCAGGGGTGGTGAATCCGGGTCCGCTCCGGGTTCACCGGTTGTTTCGCCCGAATTGGGAAGGTCCAGGCCAGGGAAGGGACGGGGGAGCCGTGAGGTTTACCCCCGTCCCCTCCCCTGCTTGATCCCTCCCCCTCCGCGGGATCAGTCCTTCGAGGGAGAGCGGGGCGGGCTCACGGTGGTCCGCGGCGAGCGCCGCTGGGAGGAGGTGCGGACGATCAGCTCCGTCGGTATCACCTGCTCGACCGGGCCGTCCGTCTCGATCCCCTCGATGGCGTCGATGAGGAGCTGGACGACGGCGGTGCCGATCCGGCGGGGCTTGAGCGAGAGGGTCGTGATGGGCGGCTCGGTGTTGGCGTAGACGGTGGACTCGCTGCAGCACACGAGCAGCAGGTCGTCCGGCACCCGCAGGCCGTAGCGGCGGGCCGCCGCGAGCAGGTCGGTGCCGTTGGGGTCGAAGAGTCCGTACACGGCGTCGGGGCGGTCGGGGCGGGCGAGCAGCCGGTCGGCCGCGACGGCGCCCGCGCACGGATCGTGCGCCGGGTAGGCCTCGTAGACGGGGTCCTGGCCGACCCGCTCGCACCAGTTGAGGTACGCGGTGGTGGAGAGCCGGGTGTAGGTGTCGGTGGTGGTGCCGGTGAGCAGGCCGATCCGGCGGGCGCCGGCGGCGGCGAGGTGGTCGAGGAGGTTGAGGACGGCGGCCTCGTGGTCGTTGTCGACCCACGCGGTGACCGGCAGGGTGCCGGCCGGGCGGCCGTCGGAGACGACGGGAAGCCCCTGGCGGACGAGTTCGGTGACGACGGGGTCGTGGTCGGAGGGGTCGATGACGACGGTGCCGTCGAGGGCGACGTTCGACCAGACGTCGTGACGGGAGGTGGCGGGCAGGATGACCAGGGCGTAACCCCGGGCGAGCGCGGCCGAGGTGGCGGCTCTGGCCATCTCCGCGAAGTACGCGAATTCGGTGAAGGTGAAAGGTTCATCCCCGTACGTGGTCACGGTCAGGCCGATGAGGCCGGACTTGCCGGTACGGAGGGTGCGGGCCGCCGCGGAAGGACGGTAGCCCAGTCGGTCTGCGACCTCGCGGACGTGACGGCGGGTGGCGTCCGGGAGCCGGCCCTTGCCGTTGAGCGCGTCGGAGACAGTCGTGATGGAGACTCCGGCGGCGGCGGCCACGTCCCGGATGCCCGCCCGGCCCTGCCGGCTTCCTCGGGTCTGTGCCCGGCTCACCTGGTGCTTCCCTGCTGCTGTCATGGCGAGCCGATAGTAGGGCGAGGGGAGTGGGTCGGGCCGGTCGCATATGCAGGCATTGACAGGCACGTTTCTGCATGATCATTGATGGTCAACCACCTTGGAATCCAAGGATGTTGGGGCGCCCGACGTGGGACCTGCGGTCGTCAATGCCCGTGTGCCTGGCGTGAGGGCGAGGTCTCGAAGAGGTCTCAACTCACCTCTACGGGGGATGCGCGCCACGGCGCTCGCCACCAGCGCGCGCCACCCCTGCGCGCGCTCCCCGGGTTGTCCACAGCTCGCGGTCCGTTGCCGCTCCGTTGTCCACAGGCCATTCGCAGGGGAGGCGAATCCTCATAAGGTGAGGAGTATTGGTGGTACGGACGGTCGAGGAGGACACACTGTGAGCGAGAACAGCGGGACGAGCGGGGCCGGCCCGAAGCTGCGCGCCGAGCTGGACGGCATCCCCACCTACAAGCCGGGCAAGCCGGCCGCCGCGGGCGGTCCGGTCGCCTTCAAGCTGTCCTCCAACGAGAACCCGTATCCGCCGCTGCCGGGTGTGATGGAGGGCGTGGTGGCCGCCGCCGGGAGCTTCAACCGCTACCCGGACATGGCCTGTACGGGGCTGATGGCGGAGCTCGCCGACCGCTTCGGCGTGCCCGTCTCCCACCTGGCCACCGGCACGGGGTCGGTGGGCGTGGCGCAGTCCCTGCTCCAGTCCACCTCCGGGCCGGGCGACGAGGTCATCTACGCCTGGCGCTCCTTCGAGGCGTACCCGATCATCACGCAGATCAGCGGGGCCACCTCGGTGCAGGTGCCGTTGACCGAGGATGAGGTGCACGACCTGGACGCGATGGCGGCGGCGATCACCGACCGGACGCGGCTGATCTTCGTCTGCAACCCCAACAACCCCACGGGCACCGCCGTGCGCCGCGCGGAGCTGGAGCGCTTCCTCGACCGGGTGCCCTCCGACGTCCTGGTGGTGATCGACGAGGCGTACCGGGAGTTCGTCCGCGACACCGAGATCCCCGACGGCATCGAGCTCTACCGTGACCGGCCCAACGTGGCGGTGCTGCGGACCTTCTCCAAGGCGTACGGCCTCGCGGGCCTGCGGGTGGGCTTCGCGGTGGCCCACGAGCCGGTGGCCGCGGCGCTGCGCAAGACGGCGGTGCCGTTCGGGGTGAGCCAGCTCGCGCAGGACGCGGCGGTGGCCTCGCTGCGGGCGGAGGACGAGCTGCTCGGGCGGGTCGGCTCGCTGGTGGCGGAGCGCGAGCGGGTCCATGCGGGGCTCGTGGCCCAGGGCTGGACGGTGCCGGACACCCAGGCGAACTTCGTCTGGCTGCGGCTGGGTGAGCGGACGATGGACTTCGCGGCGGAGTGCGAGCGGCACGGTGTGGTGGTCCGGCCGTTCGCGGGTGAGGGCGTCCGCGTCACGATCGGTGAGTGCGAGGCGAACGACCTGTTCCTGAAGGCGGCGGAGGGCTTCCGCAAGGAGGCGTAGTCCGTCAGGTCGGCAGGGCGGTCCGTCAGGTCGGCGTGGTGGCGGCCGGCCTTCGGTCGACATGTGCGCCGGGGCGGGGCGCCGGGGCCGGGCGCCGGCCCTCGCCCGGCGCGTCCGGCCGGGTCGGGTCGCCGTCCGTCGGTCGACGCGTCCCACCCCGATCGGGTCGCCGTCCGTCAGTCGACGCGTTCCACCCGGATCGGGTCGCCGTCCCTGACGGTGGCCAGGATCCTCGGGTCCCCGTCCAGCCTGCCCAGGATGTTGCAGGGGCTGGCGAGCCGCGGTTCGTCACCGCGGGAGAGGGGAGTGGGGCCGTAGGGGAGGGCGAGTGCGTCCCCCTCGGTCCAGAAGGCCACCGTGCCCGGTGGGACGACCTGCCGGGCGTCGTCCTCGACGGCGGCGGAGACCGGAGTGTCGAAGTAGACCTCCTCGCCCCAGGTCCGGGCGGTGGAGGAGATCGGGAGAGCCCCCGCGAGCGCCTTGCTCGTGGGGGTTTCGTCGATGGTGGCGGTGGTGTGGCCGGCGGGCCAGGAGATGCGTATCCGAAGGTTCATGGCCCGGATTCAACAATATGTTGAAGGTCTTGGGAAGGGGTGACCTTCGGCATAGGGGCCCCGCCTGTACGTACGGATTTCGTATAAGCCATAATGCTTGTGAATGTGAACGCGTTCACAAGCGTGCCTGCTTCCTCCCGAGATGGGTGGGATTCGAAGGGCAGGCCGGCCGTGTGACCACGCGAAGTAAGGAGAAGACGCCGTGGACCTCGCTCTTGCGCCAGAGACTCTGGCGCGCTGGCAGTTCGGCATCACCACCGTCTACCACTTCCTCTTCGTCCCGCTGACGATCTCCCTCGCCGCCCTCACGGCCGGGCTCCAGACGGCCTGGGTGCGCACGGAGAAGGAGAAGTACCTCAGGGCGACGAAGTTCTGGGGCAAGCTCTTCCTGATCAACATCGCGATGGGTGTGGTCACCGGCATCGTGCAGGAGTTCCAGTTCGGCATGAACTGGTCCGACTACTCGCGCTTCGTCGGTGACGTCTTCGGCGCTCCGCTGGCGTTCGAGGCGCTGATCGCCTTCTTCTTCGAGTCGACCTTCATCGGTCTGTGGATCTTCGGCTGGGACAAGCTGCCGAAGAAGGTCCACCTCGCCTGCATCTGGATGGTGTCGCTCGGCACCATCCTGTCCGCGTACTTCATCCTCGCGGCCAACTCCTGGATGCAGCACCCGGTCGGCTACCGGATGGTGGAGAAGGGAGGCCGGATGCGGGCGGAGCTCACCGACTTCTGGCTGGTGCTGACCCAGAACACCGCACTCACCCAGTTCTTCCACACCATGACCGCGGCGTTCCTGGTCGGCGGCGCCTTCATGGTCGGCATCTCCGCCTTCCACCTGGCCCGCAAGAAGCACGTCACGGTCATGCGGACCTCGCTGCGGCTCGGCCTGATCACCCTGATCATCGCCGGCCTCGGCACCGCCGTCAGCGGTGACCTGCTCGGCAAGGTCATGTTCAAGCAGCAGCCGATGAAGATGGCCGCCGCCGAGGCCCTGTGGGACGGCGAGGCGCCCGCGCCCTTCTCCGTCTTCGCCTACGGCGACGTCGACAAGGGGCACAACAAGGTCGCCGTCGAGATCCCCGGCCTGCTGTCCTTCCTCGCGAACGACGACTTCAGCTCGTACGTCCCCGGCATCAACGACATCAACAAGGCGGAGCAGGAGAAGTTCGGGCCCGGCGACTACCGGCCCAACATCCCCGTCGCCTACTGGGGCTTCCGCTGGATGATCGGCTTCGGCATGGCCTCGCTGGCCATCGGCGTCGCCGGCCTCTGGCTGACCCGCAAGAAGTTCATGCTCGCCCCCGGGTTGCGGACCGGTGAGGACGAAGTGCCGCATCTGGTCCTGTTCAAGCGGAAGGCGCTGAGCCCCCGCCTGGGCCGGTGGTACTGGATCGTCGCCCTGTGGACCATGGGCTTCCCGCTGATCGCCAGCTCCTGGGGCTGGATCTTCACCGAGATGGGCCGCCAGCCGTGGGTCGTCTACGGCGTGCTGCGCACCCGTGACGCCGTCTCCCCCGGGGTCTCCACGGCCGAGGTCCTCACCTCGATGATCACCTTCACCCTGCTCTACGCCGTCCTCGCCGTGATCGAGGTGAGGCTGCTCGTCAAGTACGCGAAGGCCGGCCCGCCCGAGCTCACCGAGGACGACCTCAACCCGCCCACCAAGATCGGCGGGGACGCCCGCGACCCCGACCGGCCCATGGCCTTCTCGTACTGAGGCTGAGGAGATCGAGGCATGGAACTCCACGACGTCTGGTTCGTACTCATCGCCGTCCTCTGGATCGGCTACTTCTTCCTCGAAGGCTTCGACTTCGGGGTCGGCGTCCTGACCAAGCTGCTCGCCCGTGACCGCGCGGAGAAGCGCGTGCTGATCAACACGATCGGCCCCGTCTGGGACGGCAACGAGGTGTGGCTGCTCTCGGCGGGCGGCGCCACCTTCGCCGCCTTCCCCGAGTGGTACGCGACGCTCTTCTCCGGCTTCTACCTGCCGCTGCTGCTCATCCTGGTCTGCCTGATCATCCGCGGTGTCGCCTTCGAGTACCGGGTGAAGCGGCCCGAGGAGAGGTGGCAGCGCAACTGGGAGCGGGCCATCTTCTGGACCTCCGTCGGTCCGGCCTTCCTGTGGGGCGTGGCGTTCGGCAACATCGTGCGCGGGGTGAAGATCGACCGGGACATGGAGTACGTCGGCACCCTCTTCGACCTGCTCAACCCGTACGCCCTCCTCGGCGGACTGGTCACGCTCACCCTCTTCACCTTCCACGGTGCGGTGTTCGCGGCGCTCAAGACGGTCGGGGACATCCGGGTCCGGGCCCGTGCGCTGGCCTTCAGGCTGGGCCTGGTCGCGGCGGTGCTCGCGCTGGTCTTCCTCCTCTGGACCCAGATGGACAAGGGGGACGGCGGAAGCCTGGCCGCGCTGGTGATCGCGGTGGCGTCCCTGGTCGGGGCGATCGGCGCGATCAGGATCGGACGCGAGGGCTGGTCGTTCGCGCTGTCGGGCATCACGATCGCCGCAGCGGTGGCGATGCTGTTCCTGACGCTCTTCCCGAACGTCATGCCGTCCTCGCTCGACCCCGCCTGGAGCCTCACGGTCACCAACGCGTCGTCGAGCCCGTACACGCTCAGGATCATGACGTGGTGTGCGGCGATCGCGGCCCCGCTGGTGATGCTCTACCAGGGCTGGACCTACTGGGTGTTCCGCAAGAGGATCGGCACGCAGCACATCGCCGAGGCTCACTAGCCGACCCGGTCGGCCGTCTCAGGGGAGCATGTTTCACGTGAAACCGATCGATCCGCGACTGCTGCGCTACGCGCGGGCCACCCGCTTCTTCCTCGGGGCGGTGATCGTGCTCGGCCTCGTCGGGGCCGCGCTGATCGTCGCCCAGGCGATGCTCATCGCCGAGGTCGTGGTGGGCGCCTTCCAGAAGGGCCTGTCGGTTTCCGGGCTCACCACGCCCCTGCTGCTGCTCGCCGGAGTGGCGGCGGGGCGGGGGCTGGTCTCCTGGCTGACCGAGCTCGCCGCCCACCGGGCGAGCGCGGCGGTCAAGTCCGAACTGCGCGGCCGGCTGCTCCAGCAGGCCGCGCGGCTCGGGCCGGGATGGCTCAGCGGACAGAAGGCCGGTTCGCTGGCCGCGCTCGCGACCCGGGGCGTGGACGCGCTCGACGACTACTTCGCCCGCTATCTGCCGCAGCTGGGGCTCGCGGTCGTCGTCCCGGTGGCGGTGCTCGCCCGGATCGTCACCGAGGACTGGGTCTCGGCCGCGGTCATCGTGGTGACGCTGCCGCTCATCCCGATCTTCATGATCCTGATCGGCTGGTACACCCAGGCCCGGATGGACCGTCAGTGGAAGCTGCTCTCCCGGCTCTCCGGGCACTTCCTCGACGTGGTCGCCGGGCTTCCGACGCTCAAGGTCTTCGGCCGGGCCAAGGCCCAGGCCGAGAACATCCGGTCGATCACCTCGGAGTACCGGCGGGCGACCATGAGGACGCTGCGGATCGCGTTCCTCTCCTCCTTCGCCCTGGAACTCCTCTCGACCCTGTCGGTCGCGCTGGTCGCGGTCGGCATCGGCATGCGGCTGGTCCACGGCGGCCTGGACCTCTACACCGGGCTCGTCATCCTGATCCTGGCGCCCGAGGCGTATCTGCCGCTGCGGCAGGTGGGCACGCAGTACCACGCGGCCGCGGAAGGACTCGCGGCCGCCGAGGAGATCTTCGAGGTCCTGGAGAGCCCGCTGCCGGGCGGCGGTACGGGCGCGGTGCCCGCGTCCGTACGGCTTGAGCTGGACGGGGTGACCGTACGTCACGCGGGGCGCGGCGAGCCCTCGCTGGACGCGGCCACCCTGACCGTGGAGCCCGGCGAGACGGTGGCCCTGGTCGGGCCGAGCGGCGTCGGCAAGTCGACCCTGCTCGACGTGGTGCTCGGCTTCACGACGCCCGAGGACGGAACCGTCAAGGTCGGCGGCGTCGACCTCGCCTCGCTGGACCTGGAGGAGTGGCGGTCCAGGATCGCCTGGGTGCCGCAGCGCCCCTATCTCTTCGCCGGGACGATCGCCGAGAACGTACGCCTCGCCCGGCCGGACGCCTCCGACGAGGCGGTCCGGCAGGCCCTGCGGGACGCGGGCGCGGACGGGTTCGTCACGGAACTGCCGGAGGGAGCGGACACCGTCCTCGGCGAGGACGGCGCCGGACTCTCCGCCGGTCAGCGCCAGCGCCTCGCCCTGGCCCGGGCCTTCCTGGCGGACCGCCCGCTGCTCCTCCTGGACGAGCCGACGGCCGCGCTCGACGGCGACACCGAGGCGGCCGTTGTCACCACCGTCCGCCGCCTCGCCGCCGGCCGCACCGTCCTCCTTGTCGTCCACCGCCCGGCCCTGCTCGCGGTCGCGGACCGCGTGGTGCGTCTGACGCGGCGGGGGGAGGGCGAGCGGGCGGGCGAGCCGGCGGTGTCCGGTGCGTCCGGTGTGACGGGGGCGTCGGGTGCGTCCGGTGCGGTGAGCCCGCGGGTGGCCGGGCTGCTGCCCGACGGCTCACCGGTCTCGCCGACGCTCGGCGCCCCGGCGGGCGAGCCGGTCGGCGCCGAGCCGGGCCGCGAAGACACCGGCGCGGAGGCCAGCTCCGGCCCGGGCGCCTCCGGTTCGGCGGACAGCGTCGTGCAGGCCGAGTACGGCCAGGGGCCCGTGGACCCCGAGGGCGGCCGGGAGCCGTCGGCCGCCGGTGCGGGTGCCGGTATCGGTTTGCCCGGTGGTGACGGTGTGACCGCGGGTGCCGGTTCGCCCGGCGCGGACGGCGTGGCCGCCGCGGGGGACGGGGGCCTCGCGGGCCCGGGGAGTCGTGGTCGGGCGGGTGCCGGTATCGGTTCGCCCGGTGGCGACGGTGTGGCCCCCGCACGGGATGCGGGCGCTGCGGGCTCGGGCGGCCGTGGTCGTGCCCGGGTCGCCGGTGCGGGGGGCGCCGCAGTCGGTGCGCGGGCCGTGTTCGCGCGGGTGCGGGGCATGGCCGGGGAGCTGCGGGGGCGGATGGGGCTCGCGCTGGTGCTCGGCAGCCTGGCGCTCGGGTCCGCCGTGGGGCTCATGGCCGTGTCCGGCTGGCTCATCTCCCGGGCGTCCGAGCAGCCGCCGGTGCTCCATCTGATGGTCGCCGTCACCGCCACCCGCGCCTTCGGCATCGGGCGCGCCGTCTTCCGCTACGCCGAGCGGCTCGTCTCGCACGACGCCGTGCTGCGGATGCTCGCCGATCTGCGGGTCGCCGTCTACCGGCGGCTCGAACGGATCGCCCCGGCCGGGCTGCGCCGGACCCGGCGTGGTGATCTGCTCACCCGGCTGGTGCAGGACGTCGACGCCCTCCAGGACTACTGGCTGCGCTGGCTGCTCCCCGTGGGCGCCGCGCTCCTCGTCGGTGCCGGATCG
Source organism: Streptomyces sp. NPDC126499 (assembly GCF_040302485.1). Classification (NCBI taxonomy): domain Bacteria; kingdom Bacillati; phylum Actinomycetota; class Actinomycetes; order Kitasatosporales; family Streptomycetaceae; genus Streptomyces; species Streptomyces sp. NPDC126499. Next base: position 154,069 of record NZ_JBEOUO010000006.1, read on the forward strand.
GTCGCCTTCACCGCCTGGCTGCTGCCCGAGGCGGGCGCCGTGCTCGCCGTCGGCCTGGTGCTCGCCGGGGTGGTCGTACCGCTGACCGGCGCGGCGCTCGCCCGGCGGGCCGAACGGCAGCTGGCCCCCGCGCGGGGCGCCCTGACGACGACCGTGGTCGACCTGCTGCGCGGCTGCGCCGAACTCACCGTGGCCGGGGCCCTGAACGACCGGGTGGCCCGGTCGGCCGCGGCCGACCGTACCCTCACCGCCATCGCCTCCCGGCAGTCGGCCGCCACCGCGCTCGGTGCCGGGCTCTCCGCCCTGGTCTGCGGACTCACCGTCGCCGCGGCCGCGCTCGTCGGTGTGCAGGCGGTGCGCGAGGGGCGCCTGGACGGCGTGGCGCTGGCGGTCGTCGTGCTGATCCCGCTCGCCGCCTTCGAGGCCGTCACCGGTCTGCCGCTCGCCGTCCAGTACCGCCAGCGCGTGCGGCGCAGCGCCGAGCGGGTCTTCGACGTGCTCGACGCGCCCGTGCCCGTACACGAGCCGGCGACGCCCGCCGCCGCCCCGGCGAGTCCCTTCCCGCTGGAGCTGGCCGGTCTCTCGGCGCGGTACGCCGGGCAGGAGCGGCCGGCGCTCGTGGACTTCGGGCTCACGCTGGAGGCGGGGCGCCGCGTCGCCGTGGTCGGAGCGTCCGGCTCCGGCAAGACGACGCTCGCGCAGGTGCTGCTGCGCTTCCTGGACGTGGAGCGCGGCACGTACCGGCTCGGCGGGCAGCTCGCGACCGACCTCGACGGGGACGACGTGCGCCGTCTCGTCGGCCTGTGCGCGCAGGACGCCCATCTCTTCGACAGCACGCTGCGCGAGAACCTGCGCCTCGCCCGTACGGACGCGAGCGACGACGAGCTGCGCGAGGCGCTGCGCCGGGCCCGGCTCCTGGACTGGGTGGAGGGGCTGCCGGACGGGCTCGACACCCTCGTGGGCGAGCACGCCTCGCGGCTCTCCGGCGGCCAGCGGCAGCGTCTCGCGCTCGCCCGGGCGTTCCTGGCCGACTTCCCCGTCCTCGTCCTCGACGAGCCGGCCGAGCACCTGGACCTGGCCACCGCCGACGCGCTGACCGACGACCTGCTGCGGGCCACGGAAGGCCGCACGACCCTGCTGATCACCCACCGTCTGCACGGCCTCGACGCCGTCGACGAGGTCGTGGTCCTGGACCGGGGCCGTACCGTGCAGCGCGGCACCTACGCGGAGCTCTCGGCGGCCGAGGGGCCGCTGCGGCGGATGCTGGAGCGGGAACGGGCGAGCGACCTGCTGCTGACGGCAGGAGTCCGACGACCGTGAACACCCCGACTTTTCTCGCCAAATAGGACTTACTAGGCTCGGGGTCATGACCGCCGCCGTGCCCGACGTCCCGGACCCGCTCCCCTCCCCGGACCCGCTCGAAGCCGCGACCCAGGCCACGCGCAGCCTGCACGGCCTGTCCACGGAGCTCACCGCCCGGGTGCCCCAGCTCCTGGAGGCGATGCGTTCCGTCGGCACCGGCCTGGAGCTGCACTCCACCCTCGACCGGATCTGCGAGACCGCCGCCGAGCTCGCCGACGCCCGGTACGCCGCCATCGGAGTGGTCGACGACGAGGGCGAGGGCCTGTCGGACTTCGTCACGTACGGCGTCCCGGACGACGTCGTCCGCCGCATCGGTAACCGGCCCGACGGGCACGCGGGACTGCTCGGCGCGCTCATCCGCGAGCCGGAGACGATCCGGCTCGCCGACCTGACGGCGGACCCGCGTGCGGCCGGATTCCCGCCCGGACATCCCCCGATGCGGACCTTCCTCGGGGTCCCGATCCGGGTCCAGGGCGAGATCTTCGGCAACCTCTATCTCGCCGAGAAGAACGGCGGCGGCGCGTTCAACGACTACGACGTCCACATGGTCCGGGTGCTCGCCACCGAGGCGGGGATCGCCATCGGCAACGCCCGCCTGTACGAGGCCGCCCGGCAGCGCGAGCGGTGGATCGACGGCTCCGTCGCCGTCACCACCGCGCTGCTCTCCGGCGGCGACGCCGACGACGCGCTCACGGTCGTCGCCGAGCAGGCCCGCCGGCTCGCCGACGCCGCGGCGGGCATCGTGCTGCTGCCGGCCGAGGACGGCGGTCTGGAGGTCGTCGCGGTGTCCTCCCCGCGCGCCTCGCGGACGCTCGGCGTGGTGCTCGGGCCCGAGAGCGCCGTGGTGGAGCGGCTGATGGAGGGCGAGGCGGTGTTCATCGCCGACGCCGCCCGTGAACCGGGGATCGCCCACCGGCTGTCCGCGCAGTACGGGCCGGCGATGCTGCTGCCGCTGCAGAGCGGCGGCCGGGTGCTGGGCGCGCTCGCCACCCCGCGGGCGCGTGGGGCGCGGCCGTTCACGGAGACCGAGCGGACCCTGGCCACCCAGTTCGCCTCCCAGGCGGCGCTGGCCCTGATGATGGCCGAGGCGCAACGGGACCGGGAGCGGCTCGCCGTCTACGAGGACCGCGACCGGATCGCCCGCGATCTGCACGACCTCGTCATCCAGCGGCTTTTCGCGACCGGGATGATGCTGGAGAGCGCCCAGCGCAGGTCCGTCGTGCCGGCCGTGCAGGAGGGTGTGGAGAAGGCCGTGGACGAGCTGGACGTCACGATCCAGGAGATCCGCACCGCGATCTTCGCCCTCCAGCAGGGACCGGCCGAGGCGCCGTCGGGGCTGCGCACCCGGGTCCTGCGGGAGATCAACATGGCGGCGGTGCCGCTGGGTTTCAAGCCGGCCCACCGTTTCACCGGCGCGATCGACACGACGGTCGGCGACCTCACCGGCAAGAACCTGATCGCCGCCCTGCGCGAGGCGCTCTCCAACGCCTTCCGCCACGCGGAGGCCACCCGGATCGAGGTGGCCGTGGACGCGACCGTCACCCTCCCGGACGGCACGCAGGGCGTGCGGCTCACGGTCGCGGACGACGGCATCGGCCTCCCGGAGGGCGGCCGCCGCAGCGGCCTGCGCAACCTGGCCCGCCGGGCCGAGTCCCTGGGCGGCGCCAGCTGGTGCGGCCCGGGGATCGGCGACCACGGCGGTGGTACGACGGTGGTCTGGGAGGCCCCGCTCTAGGTGGGTCGTCCGGGGACGTGCCGCGACGTGCCTGGATGTTCGGGGACGTGCCGGGTCGTCCGGGGACGTCGTGGCGATCGGGCCGGCGGGTCCTACAGCCGCAGGTCCCCCACCGCTTCGGCGACCAGCTGCTCGATGACGACCGCCACGCCGTCCTCGTTGTTGCCGACCGTGCGGCCGGAGGCGGCGGCGATGACGTCCGGGTGGGCGTTCCCCATGGCGTACGAGCGGCCTGCCCAGCTCAGCATCTCGATGTCGTTGGGCATGTCGCCGAAGGCCACGACCTGGTCGGGGCTGATACCGCGCTCGGCGCAGCAGTGGGCCAGGGTGGAGGCCTTGGAGACGCCGAGGCCGCTGATCTCCAGGAGGGCGGTGGGGCTGGAGCGGGTGAGGGAGGCCAGGTGGCCGGCGGCCGCGCGGGCGGTGGCGAGGAAGACGTCCGGGTCGAGCTCCGGGTGCTGGGCGAGCAGCTTGAGCACGGGCGCGGCGGCTCCGGGGGTCTCCTCGTAGAGGAGCTTCTCGGCGGTGGCGACGGTGGCGCCGGGGTCGAGGTAGAACGGCGGGTACTGCGGCTCGTAGTGGATGCCGGTGGTGAGCTCGACGGCGAAGCTGGTGCCGGGGGCGGCGGCGCGCAGGGCGCGGACGACGTCCAGGGCGACGGGCCGGCGCAGCGGGCGGACCTCCATGAACGTCCCTCCCGAGTGGAGGTCGACGACCGCGGCGCCGTTGGCGCAGATCGCGAGGCCGTGGCCGTGGACGTGGTCGCTGACGACGTCCATCCAGCGGGCCGGGCGACCGGTGACGAAGAAGACCTCGATGCCGGCCCGCTCGGCGGCGGCGAGGGCGGCGACCGTGCGCTCCGAGACGGATTTGTCGTCCCGCAGCAGGGTGCCGTCGAGGTCGGTGGCGATCAGGCGCGTGCGCGCGGTTCGGGTTGAGGTCACCGATCCATTGTTCCGTACGAAGTGCACGGGCGTGCGAGGGTGCGCACATCTGAGTGGCCTGGTGCGGCCTGTCGCTGCCCTCGCCCGCCCGGTGCGCGGGGGTCAGCCGAGCTGGGCGACCGCCTCGGTGGCGATCTTCTCGAAGACGGCCTCGTCGGCGGCGAAGTCGGAGTCGGGGATCGGCCAGTGGATCACGATCTCGGTGAAGCCGAGCTCCTGGTGGCGGCCGGCGAAGTCGACGAAGGCGTCCAGGGAGCGCAGCACCGTGTTCTGCTCGGGGGTGAAGCCGGTGAGGAGGATCTTGTCCAGCTCCGTCATGTCCCGGCCGATGTCCGCGCAGGCCTTGCCGAGCTTGTCGATCTGGCCGCCGAGGGCCGCGAGGGACTGCTCCGGGGTCCCGTCCGCGTACAGCTTGGGGTCGCCGGTCGTCACCCAGGCCTGGCCGTGGCGCGCCGCGAGCCGCAGGCCGCGCGGGCCGGTCGCCGCGACCGCGAAGGGCAGCCGGGGGCGCTGCACGCAGCCGGGGATGTTGCGGGCCTCGTCGGCCGAGTAGAAGGTGCCGTGGTGGGTGACGGCGTCCTCGGTGAGCAGCCGGTCGAGCAGGGGTACGAATTCGGCGAACCGGTCGGCGCGCTCGCGCGGGGTCCAGCGCTCCTGGCCGAGGACGGTGGCGTCGAAGCCGTCGCCGCCCGCGCCGATGCCGAGGGTGATCCGGCCGCCGGAGATGTCGTCGAGCGACATGAGCTCCTTGGCGAGGGTGACGGGGTGCCGGAAGTTCGGCGAGGTCACGAGGGTGCCGAGCCGCAGCCGCTCGGTGGCCGTGGCGGCGGCGGTGAGCGTGGGCAGCGCGCCGAACCAGGTGTGGTCCCGGAAGGAGCGCCAGGACAGGTGGTCATAGGTGTATCCGGCGTGGAATCCGAGCTCCTCGGCCCGCTGCCATGCGGCACGGCCTCCCGCGTGCCAGCGGTCGACGGGGAGGATCACGGTGCTCAGGCGCAGGGTCATACGACGAGCGTACGCGGAGGTCAGCGGACGTTCCGGGACAGCCACGGGGTGACCATGGCGGGGGTGACGAGCTCCTTGTAGGTCTCGTCGCCGGGGAGCGGGACGATCAGCCACCAGCCGGGCGGGAAGAGCCGGCTCCTCACGTGGGCGAGGCCGTCGAGGACGGCGCGCAGGAAGGCCGGCACCGTGTCGCGGGGGACGTCGTGGAAGTCGACGCCCTCGACCGTGATCCTGGCGTCGTCCTCGGGATAGAGGCGGACGGACAGCGACGGAGTGCCGCCGAGCTCGACGAAGGCCTCGTGGGGGAGGGAGCCGTCGGGGTCGAGGACGGCGAAGGCGCCCGCGGAGGTGCGGCGGGAGGTCTGGTCCGCCCCGATGTCGTCGGTCACGAGCAGCTCCAGGCCGTGCTCCCGGGCGATCTCGCGGATGGCGGCGACGGCGGACTCGGTGGTCGGCAGGTGCGGGTACGGGGCTCCCATGGGGACGATCATGCCTCAGGGCGACCGGGGAGTCCTGCCTCAGGCAAAGCGGATGTACTGCGGCGGTACGGCGTCGGTGAGCCAGACGCCGTTGGCGCTCACGTGGAAGACGTGCCCGGCCCGGTGCATGGCGCCGGCGTCGACGCTGAGCACCACGGGCCGGCCGCGGCGGGCGCCGACACGGGTGGCGGTCTCCCGGTCGGGCGAGAGGTGCACGTGGTGGCGGGCCATGGGCCGCAGGCCCTCGGTGCGGATGGCGGGGAGCCGGGCGGCGACCGTACCGTGGTAGAGGTACGCGGGCGGTTCGGCGGCCGGCAGGCCGAGGTCGACCGGCACGGTGTGGCCCTGGCTGGCCCGGATGCGGGTGCCCTCGATCGCGAAGCGCTTCTTGTCGTTGGCGGCGACGACGTGGTCGAGCTCGTCGCGGGTGATCGGGAAGCCGTGCTCGGCGGCGGCCCGCAGGAGCGCGTCGATCTCGGTCCAACCGTGCGGGTCGAGCACGAGCCCGATGCGTTCGGGCTGGTGGCGCAGGTGTTTCGAGAGGTATTTCGACACCTTCACGGTGCGTTTCTCGTCATTCATGAATTCATTGAAGCCGCAGGTTTGTTCCACAGCCAACTGTATTTATCCACAGGCGAGTTGGCGTTTCTGTGGACAACAGCCCGGGCCTTTACGTCACTTGTTCGACTTTGTTGGTGGGTGCGGCATTTGAGGCAAGGGTATCCAATGTCCGTGTTTGTACCTCCCGTTCGGCCGCCGCCGCGATGAACGCGGCCACGTTCTCGGCGCCAACAAGCCGCTCCACGGCCCGGATCGTGGCCGGCGGAAGCGCTACGGAACGGGGCTCCCGGTCCTCCGGAGGGGGACCGTCCGGAGACAGGTGGAACTGCAGATGGCGGGTCGCGAAGAGCCGCATGGCCCGCGCCAGTTCGGCGTCGACGGTCTGCTGCGCGAGCGGCCGCAGCCGCCGCACCATCGTCGCCGCCTCCGCCGCGTCCGCGTCCGTCGGAGGCCGGTGCTCCAGATAGCGGGCGAAGACGTGCTCGGTCGTGAACTCCAGGAAACGGGAGGCGATCTGCTCGACCTGGCCGCGAAGTTCCCGCAGATGACCGGTGATCGCCGACAGCGGGACGCCCGCCGCGTACAACTCGGCCGCCACCGCCAGCTCTTGCGGGCTGGGAACGAGGTACTCCTCCGTCTCGCGGCCGGGAATGCGCTCCAGCACGCCGAGCTCGATCGCCTCCCGCACCGCCTCCTCGTCGGGCGTGCCGCCGAAGCGCGCGTCGAGCTCGGCGCGCGAGATCCGGGCGGCCTCCTCGTCCGTCCACGGCCTGTCCACCTCGGCGACCAGGCCGAGCACCCCACCGAGCCCGCGCCCGGCGTCCCAGGCCTCCAGGAGTTCCTTGATGGAGGCCAGGGTGTAGCCGCGGTCCAGCAGGTCCGCGATCTGCCGGAGCCGGGCCAGATGCGTGTCCCCGTACACGTTCGACCTGCCCCGCCGCTCCGGGCGGGGCAGCAGGCCGCGGTCCTGGTAGGCGCGGATCGTCCGGACGGTGGCCCCGCTGTGGTGGGCCAGATCCTCGATCCGGTACTCCGGCTGTGCTGACTGCTCGGACAAACCCGCTCCCACCGACCGCTCCCTTCACCCGTCGAGGGATCGTACGACCGCCCCGCTCTTCGCTATGCCGGCGGCTGCCAGCGGGCCAGCGACCGCAGCACGCCCGGCGACAGCCGGGACAGCAGGTGGGCGCCGCGGGCCTCCGGGGTCACCGGGACGACGGCCTGGTTGCGCAGGACCGCGCGCAGGATCGCGTCGGCGACCTTCTCCGGCGGATAGTTGCGCAGCCCGTACAGCCGCGAGGCCTTCTTCTGGCGCCGCTTCTCCTCGGCCTCGTCCGTCACTCCCGCGAACCGCGCGGTCGCCGTGATGCCGGTGTTGACGATGCCGGGGCAGATCGCCGAGACTCCGATGCCCTGGCCGGCGAGCTCGGCCCGCAGGCACTCGCTGAGCATCAGCACCGCCGCCTTGGAGGTGCCGTACGCGGAAAGGGCCCGGGAGGGCTGGAAGGCGGCGGCCGAGGCCGTGTTGACGATGTGGCCGCCCTGGCCGCGCTCGGCCATCTGCGCGCCGAAGACCCGGCAGCCGTGGATGACGCCCCACAGGTTGACGTCGAGGACCCGCTTCCACTCCTCGCTCGTGGTGTCGAAGAACGAACCGCTCAGCCCGATCCCCGCGTTGTTGACCAGCACGTCGACCACGCCGTACTCGCCCGCCACCTTCGCGGCAAGCTTCTCCATCGCCTGCTCGTCGGCGACGTCGACGGTCTCGCCCCAGGCCGCCGGAGCGCCGATGAGCCGGGCCAACTCCGCCGTACGGGACGCGCCCTCGCCGTCCCGGTCCACCGCCACGACCCGGGCGCCGGCCTCGGCGAACGCGAAGGCGGTGGCGCGGCCGATGCCGCTGGCCGCGCCGGTCACCAGGACCAGCTGGCCGCCGAAGCGCTCCGCGTACTCGGGCCGGACGCCGCTCTTCGGGGCCGTCCTCGGCGCCTTCGTCGCCGGGTCCTCGTTCGCCTCGACGAACTCGGCGATCCACGCCGCCAGTTGGTCGGGCCGGGTGCGCGGCACCCAGTGCTTGGCGGGCAGGGTGCGCCGGGTCAGGTCCGGCACCCAGGCCGCCAGGTCGTCGTAGAGCCGCTCGGAGAGGAAGGCGTCACCGGTCGGCGTGATCAGCTGCACGGGCGCGTGCGCGTACGCGTCGGCCCGCGGGCGCGAGAGCCGCGCCCGCACGTTGTCCCGGTAGAGCCAGGCGCCGTGCGCCGCGTCGCTCGGCAGCGAGGACGTCGGGTAGTCCCCGGCCGGCACCCGCTCGAACCGCTCCAGGATCCGCGGCCAGCGCTTGCCGAGCGGCCCGCGCCAGGCCAGCTCCGGAAGCACCGGCGTGTGCAGCAGGTACACGTACCAGGACTTGGCGCCCTGGCCGAGGAGCTGCCCGACCCGGCGGGGGGTGGGCCGGGTCATCCTGCTCTTGATCCAGTGCCCGAAGTGGTCGAGCGACGGCCCGGACAGGGAGGTGAAGGAGGCGATCCGGCCCTCGGTGCGCGGGACGGTCACGAACTCCCAGGACTGCACCGATCCCCAGTCGTGGCCCACGAGATGGACCGGCCGGTCCGGGCTGACCGCGTCCGCGACGGCCAGGAAGTCGTCCGTCAGCTTCTCCAGCGTGAACCCGCCGCGCAGCGGGACCGGCGCCGTCGACCGGCCGTGGCCCCGCACGTCGTACAGCACCACGTGGAACCGCTCCGCGAGCCGGGCCGCGACCTCGGACCAGACCTCCTTGGAGTCCGGATAACCGTGGACGAGCAGCACCGTCGGCCGGCTCGCCTCGCCCAGCTCGGCCACGCACAGCTCTATCCCGCCCGTGCGGATCCGGCGCTCCCGCGCCCCGTCGAGACTCACGCTCACGCTGCCCTCTCCTCGTTCCAGCGCCGCACGTGCGGCAGGTCGTCGTCCAGCCAGAACGCGCTCTGCTCGGGGTCCCGGGAGTCGGTGACGACCAGGATCTCCTCGAACTTCGCGCCCGTCCCCCGGAATCCGAGGTGCGGCTCGACCGCCCACAGGCCGGGCCTGGGCGGGTGGTCGGAGAACCTGTACGGCGACCACAGCGGCGACCAGCCGTCCCGGTGGCCGTGCAGGGCGTCGCTCGCCAGGCCCTTGAGGGACTGGGTGCCGAAGCCGAACAGGGTCGGCGACCAGCGGCGCTCCTTCACCCGGTCGATCTTGTGGGCGATGACGCCGAAGGGATACGCCCGGTGCCGGTTCGCGTACCCCTGGCGGACCATGAGGCGGTCCACGTCCTCGTAGATCTCCCGCAGGGTGCGGCGCTCGCGCACCTCGCGCAGGATCAGCTCGCGGTGCTCCCGCAGGTCCGCCAGGAGCTTGTCGTGGAGCGGGTCGAGGCCCAGGCAGCCGGAATAGCCGATGTCCGCGGTGTAGCCCTTGTACACGGGGGCCATGTCCAGGATGAACGGCATCCCGGGCTCCAGGCGACGGTTGGTCGGGAAGAACTGGAGCGGGATCTTGAAGTCGACGAAGGCGGTGCGGTCCCCGAACCAGGCGAACGGCCGGTGGAACCAGTCCCTCACCCCTCGCGCGGACAGCCACTCGCGCTGCATGCGCGCCGCCTCGCGCTCGGTCACGCCCGGCTTGAGCTGCGCCGCGACGGCCTCCGCGCACTCGTAGGCGAGGCGCTGGACTTCTCTGAAGCCCCGCAGCTCCGCGGTCGGTACGCCTGTCACTGCTGGGGTCATGCCACCCGTCCGTCCGTGTGAGCACCCGTAGCGCTACGTGTCCGTAACCTGCCACTGATGAATGTGACAATGCCCGGCGGCGGCGTCAAGGGGCGTGCACGAGCCTGTGGAAAACGACTGAGGTATCGACTCCCCTACGGGCTTGTACGTCTGAGGTCGGACATGGATCGAGCCGTTGGGCTGACGACCGCCGTGACCCACGCCACTACCGTCGAAGCGTGACTGTGATCGCTACCGAAAGCCTCAGCAAGCGGTTCCCCCGGGTGACCGCTCTCGACCGGCTCTCCCTGGACATCGGGCCCGGTGTGACCGGACTGGTGGGTGCCAACGGAGCCGGCAAGTCCACGATGATCAAGATCCTGCTCGGTCTGTCGCCCGCCACGGACGGCCGCGCCGAGGTCCTCGGCCTCGACGTCGCGACCTCCGGCGCGCAGATCCGCGAGCGCGTCGGCTACATGCCGGAGCACGACTGCCTGCCGCCCGACGTCTCGGCGACCGAGTTCGTCGTCCACATGGCCCGCATGTCCGGGCTGCCGCCGACCGCAGCCCGCGAGCGCACCGCCGACACCCTGCGCCACGTCGGTCTCTACGAGGAGCGCTACCGCCCGATGGGCGGCTACTCGACCGGCATGAAGCAGCGGGTGAAGCTCGCCCAGGCCCTCGTCCACGACCCCCAGCTGGTGCTCCTGGACGAGCCGACCAACGGCCTCGACCCGGTCGGCCGTGACGACATGCTCGGCCTGATCCGGCGGGTGTGGACGGACTTCGGCATCTCGGTCCTGGTCACCTCCCACCTGCTCGGCGAGCTGGAGCGCACCTGCGACCACGTCGTCGTCATCGACGGCGGACGGCTCCTGCGCTCCAGCTCCACCAGCGACTTCACCCGGTCCACCACGACCCTCGCGGTCGAGGTCACCGACTCCGACACCCACCCCGACGGCACCGAGGCGCTCCGCGCCGCCCTCGCCGCCGCCGGTGTCACCCTCCACGCGGGCGTGGAGGACGGCCTGCCCGGCGCCGGCCACGTCCTGCTCCTGGAGGCCGTTGGCGAGGAGACCTACGACCTCGTCCGCGACACCGTCGCCGGCCTCGGGCTCGGCCTGGTGCGCATGGAGCAGCGCCGTCACCACATCGCCGAGGTCTTCAAGGCGACGGAACAGGAGGAGGTGCCGACGCGATGAGCTCCCGGACCCCCGAGACCACGCGGATCCACAACATCGGCTACCGCGCGTACGACGGGCCGCGCCTCGGCCGTGACTACGCGCGCCGCTCGCTCTTCTCGCAGTCGCTGCGCGGCGCCTACGGACTAGGCCGCAGCGCCAAGTCCAAGGTGCTGCCGATGATCCTCTTCGCGGTGATGTGCGTGCCCGCGCTGATCATCGTCGCGGTCGCGGTCGTCGGAAAGCAGAGCAAGCTGTCCATCGAGTACACCCAGTACGCGATCTACCTCCAGCTGGTGATCGCCATCTTCGTGGCCGCGCAGGCACCGCAGTCCGTCTCGCGCGACCTCCGCTTCCGCACGGTGCCGCTGTACTTCTCCCGCCCGATCGAGCGCCTGGACTACGTCCTCGCGAAGTACGGCGCGATGGCCTCGGCCCTGTTCGTCCTGACCGCCGCCCCGCTCCTGATCCTCTGGATCGGCGCGCTGCTCGCCAAGATGGACTTCGCCGAGCAGACCAAGCTGTTCGGGCAGGGCCTGGCCTCCGTGGTGCTGCTCTCGCTGCTCTTCGGCGGCATCGGCCTGGTCATGGCGGCCCTCACCCCGCGGCGCGGCTTCGGCGTCGCCGCCGTCATCGCCGTGCTCGTGATCTCCTACGGAGCGGTCTCCACCCTCCAGGGCATCGCCTACGGCACGGACAACCTCGACGCCATCCAGTGGATCGGACTCTTCTCGCCGGTCACCCTCATCGACGGCGTGCAGACCGCCTTCCTCGGCGCGCCCTCCTCCTTCCCCGGAGGGACGGACGCGGCGCCTGGCGGCGGAGCCGGCGTGGTCTATCTGCTGGCCGTCCTCGCCCTGATCGCCGGCTCGTACGGCGTCCTGATGCGCCGCTACCGAAAGGTCGGGCTGTGACAACGCTCCACATCGATCACGTCTCACGCTGGTTCGGCAACGTCGTGGCCGTCAACGACGTCACCATGACCATCGGCCCCGGCGTCACCGGACTCCTCGGCCCCAACGGCGCCGGAAAGTCCACCCTCATCAACATGATGGGCGGCTTCCTCGCTCCCTCCACCGGCACCGTCACCCTCGACGGGACGACGATCTGGCGCAACGAGGCGGTCTACAAGGAGATCGGCGTCGTCCCCGAGCGCGAGGCGATGTACGACTTCCTCACCGGCCGCGAATTCGTCGTCGCCAACGCCGAGTTGCAGGGCCTGGGCGACGCCGAGGCCCAGCGGGCCCTCGCCACGGTGGAGATGGAGTACGCCCAGGACCGCAAGATCGCCACGTACAGCAAGGGCATGCGGCAGCGCGTGAAGATGGCCTCGGCCCTCGTCCACGAGCCGTCCGTGCTGCTGCTCGACGAGCCCTTCAACGGCATGGATCCGCGCCAGCGCATGCAGTTGATGGACCTGCTGCGCCGGATGGGCGCGGAGGGCCGCACGGTGCTGTTCTCCTCGCACATCCTGGAGGAGGTCGAGCAGCTCGCCTCGCACATCGAGGTGATCGTGGCCGGACGGCACGCGGCCTCCGGCGACTTCCGCCGCATCCGGCGGCTGATGACCGACCGGCCGCACCGCTATCTCGTCCGCTCCGACGACGACCGGGCCCTGGCGGCGGCGCTGATCGCGGACCCGTCGACGGCCGGCATCGAGGTCGACCACGTCGACGGCGGCCTGCGCGTGCAGGCCGTGGACTTCGGCCGGTTCACCGAACTGCTGCCGAGGGTCGCCCAGGAGCGTGGCATCCGGCTCCTGACGGTCTCGCCCTCGGACGAGTCCCTCGAATCCGTCTTCTCGTATCTCGTCACGGCCTGAAAGGAGCCCGACCGATGTACAACCCCACCGTCGCACGGCTCACCTACCGGGCCCTGCTCGGCCGCCGCCGGGCACTGATCCTCTTCGTGCTGCCCGCACTCCTGCTCGTGATCGCGGCGGCGATCCGCGCCTTCAACGGCGCCGACGACCAGGTCGCCGCCGATGTCCTCGGCGGGTTCGCGCTCGCCACGATGGTGCCGCTGATCGGCGTGATCGCCGGCACGGGCGCCATCGGGCCGGAGATCGACGACGGCTCCATCGTCTATCTCCTCGCCAAGCCGGTGAAGCGGCCGACGATCATTTTCACCAAGCTGATCGTCGCCGTCGCGGTCACCATGGTCTTCTCCGCCCTGCCCACCCTCCTCGCCGGGTTCATCCTCAACGGCAACGGTCAGCAGGTGGCGGTCGCCTATACCGTCGCGGCGCTCGTGGCCTCCATCGCGTACAGCGCCCTCTTCCTCCTCCTCGGCACGGTCAGCCGGCACGCCGTGGTCATCGGCCTGGTCTACGCCCTGGTCTGGGAGGCGTTGTTCGGCTCCCTCATCTCGGGCGCCAAGACGCTGAGCGTGCAGCAGTGGGCGCTGGCCCTCGCGGAGAAGGTCACCGGCGACGGCCTGGTCTCCTCCGAGGTCGGCCTGCCCACGGCCATCGCCCTGCTGGCGGGTGTGACGGTCGCGGCCACCTGGTTCGCGGGCCACAAGCTCCGCACGCTGACGCTCGCCGGGGAGGAGTAGCGGTCTCCCGTCGCCGCGGCCCGGACCTCGCGGACTCAGACCGTACGGTTCCGGGCCGCCAGCAGGCCCATCGCGAGCGCCGCGGCGCACACGCCGAGCACGGCGGTGATCGGCGGCGTCCAGGAGCCGGTGGCCTGGTGGAGGGCGCCGGCGGCCAGGGGGCCGGCCGCCGCGAGGAGGTAGCCGACGGTCTGGGCCATCCCGGAGAGCCGGGCGGCCGTCACCGCGTCGCCCGAGCGCAGCACGATCAGGGTGAGCGCGAGGCCCACCGCCCCGCCCTGGCCCACCCCGAGGACCGCCGCCCAGAGCCAGGCCCCCTCCACCGGCGCGACCATCAGCCCCGCGTAGCCGGCGGCCACCAGCGTCGTCACCAGGACGACCAGGGGCCGCTGGCTGCGCATCCGGCCGGCGAGCAGCGGGACGGCGAAGGCGCCGGCGACCTGGATCAGGTTGTTGAAGGCGAAGACCACACCGGCCGCGGAGCGGCTCATGCCGTGGTCCGTGAAGATCGTCGGCATCCAGGCGATCAGGACGTACGACCACAGCGACTGAAGGCCCATGAACAGGGTCACCTGCCAGGCGAGCGCCGAACGCCACACCGACCGGACCGGCCCGGTGGCGGGGTCCGCGCCTGCCCCCGCGCCGTGCCCCGTAGGGCCCGCGCCCCGGGCGAGCACGACCTGCGGCAGCCAGGCGACGGCCGCCACCACCGCGAGCAGCGACCAGAAGGCGAGCGAGGCCCGCCAGCCGCCGAGCGCCCGCTCCAGTGGCACCGAGGAGGCCGCGACGAGCGTGGCGCCCGCGATCATCGCGCCCGTGTAGACGGAGGTCATCGACGCGGCCCGGTCCGGGAAGTCCCGCTTGATCAGACCGGGCATCAGCACGTTCAGCAGGGCGATGGCCGTGCCGACCAGGACGCCGCCGCAGTAAAGGGCGGCCGCCGACGGCAGCACCCGCGCCAGGATGCCCGCGCCGAGCAGCAACAGGGCGGCGAACAGGATCCGTTCGGCGCCGAACCGCCGGCCGAGCCAGGGCGCCACCAGCGCGCCCAGGCCCAGGAAGAGCACCGGAACCGAGGTGACCAGGGAACTGGCGGCCGAGGACAGCCCGTACGCCTCCGCCATCTCCCCGACCAGAGGCGACACACTCGCCAGCGCGGCCCGCATGTTGAGCGAGGCGAGCACGATGCCGACGAGGAGCACCACGGGGCGCGCGAGCAGCGCGCCCCGGGGCCCCGCCCCGAACCGGGCCCCCGCGCCCGTCCCGGCGGCGGAGGACCGGCCCCCGGCCCCGCCCTCCGCCCGGGCGGCCGAAGCCCGCACCGCGGCCCCGGCCCCTGCACCCGCTCCCGGCCCGACCCGGGCCCCCGCACCCGCCCCGGCCTCCGTCCCCGCCCCGGCATCGACCAGCAGTTCCGTGTCCGAGGGCGTCACCGCGAGGTCTCCGTCACCGGCGCCGCCCCGCCCTCAGCCGAGTCGGCCAGCCTGGCCACCGTCTCCAGCGGCACCCGCAGCAGTTCGCGCGCCCCGGCCTCCGCCGCGTCCGCGTCCCCCGCCTCGATCGCCGCGACGAGGGCCTCGTGGGCGTCCATGTCGACCGGGGGCATCGCGCGGTCGCCGAGCGCGTGCACCAGGACCTCGTGCACCTGGGCGGAGAAGAAGCGGTAGACCTCGCGGAAGGCCGCGTTGTGGGTGGCCTCGACGACCGCGAGGTGGAAGGCGAGGTCGGCGTCCGCGTCACGGTCGCCCTCCTCGCGCAGGGTGGCCAGCGCCGCCCGCAGCCGCAGCAGGTCGTGGGTGTCCCGCCGGGCCGCCGCGAGCCGGGCCGCTTCCGCCTCCAGGGCGGTGCGCAGCTCCAGGACGTCCCGGGCGCCGGCGTGCCGTACACCGCGCAGCACGGCCGCCGGGTCCGCGGTCGACCTGACGAAGGTGCCGTTGCCCTGGCGGGACTCCAGAAGCCCCGAGTGGACCAGGACCCGCACCGCCTCGCGGACGGTGTTGCGGCCCACGCCCAGCGTCTGGGCCAGTTCGTGCTCGGTGGGGATGCGGTCGCCGACCGCCCACTCGCCCTCCGCGAGCTGGGCCCGCAGCTGCTCCACGACGGAGTCCACCAGCGAGGTCCGTCCCGCCGCCCTCAGTGCCATGACCGCCCCACTCGTACCACCGCTCTCACTCATCCGCTTGCCCAGTCATCCTACAACTGACGCTCCGGCGCTCCGGGACTACTGTGGGCTCGTACGTGGACTCGTACGCGACCGAACACCCTCACCACCCTCGGGAGTCAGTCATGTCAGACCGCTTCGACGTCGTCGTACTCGGAGCTGGCCCCGGCGGCTACGTCGCCGCCATCCGCGCCGCCCAGCTGGGCAAGCGGGTCGCGGTCGTCGAGGAGAAGTACTGGGGCGGTGTCTGCCTGAACGTCGGCTGCATCCCCACCAAGGCGCTGCTGCGCAACGCCGAACTCGCCCACATCTTCCACCACGAGGCCAAGACCTTCGGCATCAAGGTCGACGGCACCGTCTCCTTCGACTACGGCGAGGCGTTCCGCCGCAGCCGCACGGTCGCGGACGGCCGCGTCAAGGGCGTCCACTTCCTCATGAAGAAGAACGGGATCACCGAGTTCGACGGCCGGGGCACCTTCCTCGACGCGAACACCCTCCAGGTGGCGAAGTCCGACGGCACCACGCAGACGATCTCCTTCGACCACTGCATCATCGCCACCGGCGCCTCCCCGCGTCTGCTGCCCGGCACCTCGCTGAGCGACCGCGTGGTGTCGTACGAGCAGCAGATCCTCGCCGAGGACGCCCCGAAGTCGATCGTCATCGCCGGCGCCGGCGCGATCGGCATCGAGTTCGCGTACGTGCTGAACAACTACGGCACCAAGGTCACCATCGTCGAGTTCCTCGACCGGATGGCCCCGCTGGAGGACGAGGAGGTGTCCAAGGAGCTCGCGAAGCAGTACCGCAAGCTCGGCATCGACGTCCTCACCTCCACCCGCGTCGAGGCGATCGACGAGTCCGGTCCGCAGGTCCGCGTCACCGTCACCGGCAAGGACGGCGCGAGCAAGGTGCTGGAGGCCGACAAGGTCCTGCAGGCCATCGGCTTCGCGCCGAACGTCTCCGGCTACGGCCTGGAGAACACCGGTGTCTCCCTCACCGAGCGCGGCGCGATCGACGTCGACGGCCGCTGCCGCACCTCCGTGCCGCACATCTACGCCATCGGTGACGTCACCGCGAAGCTGATGCTCGCGCACACCGCCGAGGCCATGGGTGTCATCGCCGCCGAGACCATCGCGGACGCGGAGACGATGGAGCTCGACTACGCGATGATCCCGCGCGCCACCTACTGCCAGCCGCAGATCGCCAGCTTCGGCTACACGGAGGCGCAGGCGCGCGAGAAGGGGTACGACGTCAAGGTCGCCAAGTTCCCGTTCATGGCGAACGGCAAGGCGCACGGCCTCGGCGACTCGACCGGCTTCGTGAAGATCGTCGCCGACGCGAAGTACGGCGAGATCGTCGGCGCCCACCTGATCGGCCCGGACGTCACCGAGCTGCTGCCCGAGCTCACCCTGGCGCAGCAGTGGGACCTCACCGTCCACGAGGTCGCCCGCAACGTCCACGCCCACCCGACGCTGGGCGAGGCCGTGAAGGAAGCGATCCACGGCATCGCCGGACACATGATCAACTTCTGAGGTTCGCCGTCGGCCCCGTCGGCCCCGCCGCCCCCACCGGTACGCCGGTGGGGCCCGCCCTCGTCATCGCGGGTATCTCGGGTATCGCGGGATAAACCGTTGGTGGGGGCGGGGCGGGCGGGCGCACACTGAGGGGGTACGGGAACGGGGCGGCCGCTTCGAGCGCGCGGAGGCGAACCGCGCGGGCCGCCCCGCTCCACGTACGCCGACGCCGTACGCCGACGCGCGTCCGGGAGATGGGCCCTACGGCTGGAGCAGCCGCTCCAGGACGACGGCGATGCCGTCCTCCTCGTTCGAGGCGGTCACCTCGTCGGCCACCGCCTTCAGCTCCTCGTGGGCATTGGCCATGGCCACGCCGTGGGCCGCCCAGCCGAACATCGGTATGTCGTTGGGCATGTCGCCGAAGGCGATCGTCTCCGCGGCCTTCACCCCGAGCCGGCGGGCGGCGAGCGACAGACCGGTGGCCTTGCTGAGACCGAGCGGGAGGATCTCCACGATGCCCGCGCCCGCCATGACGATGTCCACGAGCGAGCCGACGGTCGCGCGGGCGGCCCGGACCAGCTCGTCGTCGCCGAGCGTCGGGTGCTGGACGTAGAGCTTGGTGAGCGGGGCCGACCAGAGCTCCGCGGGGTCCTCGTACGGCACGTACGGCAGCGGCCCGCCCTGGGTCCGGTAGCCGGGGCCGATCAGGACCTCGCCCTCCAGGCCGTCGCGGCTGGCGGCCACGGCCAGCGGCCCGACCTCCGCCTCGATCTTGGAGAGGGCGAGCCCGGCGAGCTGCCGGTCGAGGGTCAGCGAGGTCAGCAGCCGGTGCTCGCCCGCGTGGTAGACCTGCGCCCCCTGACCGCACACCGCGAGGCCCTCGTAGCCGAGGTCGTCGAGGATGTGCCGGGTCCAGGGCACCGCCCGGCCGGTCACGACGATGTGCGCGGCGCCCGCCGCCGTCGCGGCGGCGAGGGCGTCCCGCGTACGGTCCGAGACGGACTCGTCGGCGCGCAGCAGCGTGCCGTCGAGGTCCGTCGCGACCAGGCGGTAGGGGAAGGGGCTCACTTGGAGATCGGCTCCAGGACCTCACGGCCGCCGAGGTAGGGGCGCAGCACCTCGGGCACGCGCACCGAGCCGTCGGCCAGCTGGTGGTTCTCCAGGATCGCCACGATGGTGCGCGGGACGGCGCACAGCGTGCCGTTCAGGGTGGCCAGCGGCTGGACGACCTTCTTGCCGTCCTTGTCGTCGCGCATGCGGACGGCGAGGCGGCGGGCCTGGAAGCCGTCGCAGTTGGAGGCGGAGGTGAGCTCGCGGTACTTGCCCTGGGTCGGGATCCACGCCTCGCAGTCGAACTTGCGGGAGGCGGAGGCGCCCAGGTCGCCCGTGGCGACGTCGATCACCTGGAACGGCAGCTCCAGGGAGGTCAGCCACTGCTTCTCCCAGTCCAGGAGCCGCTTGTGCTCGGCCTCGGCGTCCTCCGGCGCGACGTACGAGAACATCTCGACCTTGTCGAACTGGTGGACGCGGAAGATGCCGCGGGTGTCCTTGCCGTAGGTGCCGGCCTCGCGGCGGAAGCACGGCGAGAAGCCGGCGTACCGCAGGGGCAGCTTGTCGGCGTCGATGATCTCGTCCATGTGGTACGCGGCGAGCGGGACCTCGGAGGTGCCGACCAGGTAGTAGTCGTCCTTCTCCAGGTGGTACACGTTCTCCGCGGCCTGGCCGAGGAAGCCGGTGCCCTCCATGGCGCGCGGGCGGACCAGCGCCGGGGTGAGCATCGGGATGAAGCCGGCCTCGGTGGCCTGGGCGATCGCCGCGTTGACCAGGGCGAGCTCCAGGAGCGCGCCGACGCCGGTCAGGTAGTAGAAGCGCGAGCCGGAGACCTTGGCGCCGCGCTCGACGTCGATGGCGCCGAGCGCCTCGCCGAGCTCGAGGTGGTCCTTGGGCTCGAAGCCCTCGGCCGCGAAGTCGCGGATGGTGCCGTGCGTCTCGAGGACGACGAAGTCCTCCTCGCCGCCGACGGGCACGTCGGGGTGGACGATGTTGCCGAGCTGGAGCAGCAGGGCGCGGGCCGTCTCGTCGGCCTCGTTCTGCTCGGCCTCGGCGGCCTTGACGTCGGTCTTGAGCTGCTCGGCCTTCTGCAGGAGCGCGGCGCGCTCCTCGGGGGAGGCCTTGGGGATCAGCTTGCCGAGCGCCTTCTGCTCGGAACGGAGCTCGTCGAAGCGGACGCCGGACGACCTGCGCCGCTCATCGGCGGAGAGCAGGGCGTCGACGAGCGCGACGTCCTCTCCACGGGCGCGCTGGGAGGCGCGAACACGGTCGGGGTCCTCACGGAGCAGGCGAAGGTCAATCACCCCACCAGGCTACCGGTGCGGCTGGTACCGCCCCTACCCGATATCGCGATGCGTGTCGCTTTGCCCGAATTGCTTTGCTTTTTAAGGATTTCGCTCCGGAGGAAGGCGGGGATAAGGCGAAAGGTTATCCACAGGCTGTGCGGAAGTTCTGTGGACGAAGATGATCGTCGATCTTCGATGTCATTTTCCCACCCCTTCGAGTGGGAATTGTTCTCCCCAGGGGTGGGGTCCCGGACCAGGGGTGACAGCGATTTGTCGACCCGGGGCCACGCTCACCCCACCGGCATGTCGACTTGTCCCCAGGTCGAGCAGGGTCCCTGTGGATAACTCTGTGGATCAGGCCCGGCCGTCCTGCACCCGCGCCAGCCAGTCGGACGCCGCCGTGAACTCCGCGTCCGAGGTGCCGCGCCGCAGCGCCCGTACGTCCTCGGGCGAGACGCCCGCCCTCGGATACGAACCGAGGAACCGCACCTTCGGACAGATCCGCTTCAACCCCATCAGCGCCTCGCCGACCCGCCGGTCCGCGATATGGCCCTCCGCGTCGACGGCGAAGCAGTAGTTCCCGATTCCGGCACCCGTCGGCCGCGACTGGATCAGCATCAGATTCACCCCGCGCACGGCGAATTCCTGGAGGAGTTCCAGCAGGGCGCCCGGATGGTCGTCACCCAGCCACAGCACCACCGACGTCTTGTCCGCCCCCGTCGGCGCCGCCGGCCGGGCCGGCCGGCCCACGAGCACGAACCGGGTCTCCGCGTTCTCGGCGTCGTGGATCTCGGTGACCAGGGCCTCCAGACCGTAGGTCGCCGCCGCGAACTCGCCCGCGAAGGCCGCGTCGAACCGGCCCTCCTGGACCAGCCGCGCCCCGTCCGCGTTGGAGGCCGCCGACTCCCACACCGCTTCCGGCAGATGGGCCCGCAGCCAGTTCCGCACCTGCGGCTGGGCCACCGGGTGGCCCGTGACCGTCTTGATCTCCGACAGCGTGGTCCCGGGCCGTACGAGCAGCGCGAAGGCGATCGGCAGGACCACCTCGCGGTAGATCATCAGCGGCTCGCCCGAGGCCAGCTCGTCGAGGGTCGCGGTCACACCGCCCTCGACCGAGTTCTCGATCGGCACGAGCGCCGCGGCCGCCTCGCCGTTGCGCACCGCGTCCAGCGCGGCCGGCACCGAGACCATCGGCACCAGCTCCCGCGTCGCGGCCTCGGGCAGCGTCCGCAGCGCGGCCTCCGTGAACGTGCCTTCGGGACCGAGATACGTATACCGGGTGGCTGACATACGGTCACCCTAATGGCAGCCGGTCCCGGGCGGCCTCCCGCTCAGGACTCGAGCAGCCGCTGCCCCACGTACTCGCCCTCCGCCGCCCCGCCCGGCACCGCGAACAGACCGCTCGCCTCGTGCCGGATGAACGGGGACAGGGCGTCGCCCCGGTCGAGCTTGCGCTGCACCGGGACGAAGCCCCGCAGCGGGTCCGCCTGCCAGCAGACGAAGAGCAGCCCGGCGTCCGGCGTCCCGTCCGGCCCGATGCCGTCGTGGAAGGAGAACGGCCGGCGCAGCATCGCCGCCCCGCCGTTCTGTTCGGGGGCGGAGATCCGGGAGTGGGCGTTGTCGGGGATGACCGTCTTGCCGTCCGGGCCGATCCGGTCCAGATCCAGCTCGGTGGTCTCCGTCCCGCCGGTCAGCGGCGCTCCGTCCGCCTTCCGCCGGCCGATCACCTTCTCCTGCTTCTCCAGCGGCAGCTTCTCCCAGTCGTCGAGCAGCATCCGGATCCGCCGGACGACCGCGTACGAGCCGCCCGCCATCCAGTCCTGCGCGCCGGTCGCGCCCTGCGGCACGAAGATCCGGCGGTCGAAGTCGGGGTCGGTCGGCTTGGGGTTGCCGGTGCCGTCGACCTGGCCCATCAGGTTCCGCGCCGTCATCGGCCGGGCGGTGGCACCGGCCGAGCGGTTGAAGCCGTTCATCTGCCAGCGCACCCGGGCCGCCCCGGCCGCGTCCTTCTGGAGCGCGCGCAGCGCGTGGAAGGCGACGAGCGCGTCATCCGCGCCGATCTGCACCCACAGATCACCCTCCGAGCGCTTCGGGTCGAGGGCGTCGGAGGAGAAGGCGGGCAGCGGGTCGAGCTGCGTCGGGCGGCGGGCGGCCAGCCCGGTGCGGTCGAAGAAGGTGCGGCCGAAGCCGAAGGTGACCGTCAGGGACGACGGCCCGGCGTCCAGCGCGATGCCCGTGTCATCGGTCGAGGGCTTGCCCGCCATCAGCGCCTTCGCCGTGGCCGACCAGCGGCGCAGCAGGGCTGCGGCCTCCTTGCGGCCCGCGCCGGGGACGAGGTCGAAGGCGACCAGATGCCCGCGGGCCTGAAGCGGAGTGGTGATCCCCGCTTGATGTTTCCCGTGAAACATCACCTCGGTCGCACCGACCGTCGTGAGCGGGACCGCCCCTCCGGGCGCGGATCCGCCGTCGGACAACGACGCGGAGATCCCGGCCCCTCCGGCCGCACCGATCACCAGCCCGGCCGCGCCGGCCGCGCCGACGGTGCCGAGCACGCGCCGCCGGGACATCTCCGTACTCTCGTTGCTCACGGGGCTCTGGTCGCTCACGGGGTCAGCCTTGCTCACGGGGTCAGCCGATCTTCACGTTCTTCTCGATGGTGGTCTGGTCGATGTCGGAGGTGCGGATCGTCACCTGCATCCGCCACTCGCCCGGCATCGGGAGCTGGACGCCGCTCGCCGTCCAGTGTCCGGTCTGGATCCGGTCGGGCAGGACCGGCAGCGGGCCGACGTTCTTCTCCTCGAGGGTGAAGGCCAGCTTCACCTCGGGGACGTCGAGCGCCCGGCCGTTGGGCCGCAGCACATAGAGGTGCAGCGCGTTGGCGCCCGTCCGGCCCGGCGCGAGGGTGATCTGGACGGTGCCCTTGCCGTCGACACCGCCGGTGTCGAAGGGCAGCCGGACGTCGACCGGGCGGTCGGGCACGGCGGCGGTGGCCGAGGAGCCGCCCCTGCCCGCCTCCTCCTCGGTACGGGCGGGCTCCGTGGAGGTCAGTACGGTCGTCACCGCGAGCAGCACGACGGCGACGGCGGCCTCCGTGAGCACGGAACGGCGCAGCCCGGCCCGCTCCGGGTCGGCGTCCCGCTCCTTCTTCCGCCGGGCGACGGCGACGGCGGCCCGCTGCCGCGCGAGCTGCGCGGCCCGCTCGGCGTCGATCCCGGCGGGGGCGGGGGCTTCAGCGTCCGGAGCCCCGGTGTCGTCCGCGGGTGCCTGGGCCTCGGCGTCCGGAGCCCCGGTGTCGTCCGCAGGTGCCTGGGCCTCGGCTTCCGGAGCCCCGGTGTCGTCCACAGGTGCCTGGGCCTCGGCGTCGTCCGCGGGTGTCTCGGCCCCGGTGTCGTCCGCCTCGGCGATCTCCGTCGTCCCCGTCGTCCCCTCCGCCGGCTCTCCGAGCCGCCGCACCCAGCGGCGCGAGACCCAGCCGATGCCCACGAGCACGGCGACCAGGCCGATCTTCACCAGGAGCAGCTGCCCGTACCGGGTGTCGGTCAGCGCCGACCAGGTGCCGACCTGCCGCCAGGACTGGTAGACGCCGGTGACGGCGAGGACGACCACCGAGCCGAACGCCATCGTCGAGTAGCGCTCGACCGCCGACCGTTCCACCGGCGGGCCCCACTGGAGGGCGACGAGCAGGGCGGTCAGACCGCCGAGCCAGGCCGCGACCGCCAGGAGGTGCAGGATGTCGACCGGCATGGCGATGCCGGTCTGGATCCCGGTCGAGGCGTGCTCGGCGAGCGCCCACGTACCGGCGATGCCGGCCGCGACGACCGAGCCGCCGATGGCGAGCCCGAAGGTGAGGTCCCGGTGCTCCTTCTCGTCCGTCCGCCGGGCGTACGCGCCGAACAGCACGGCCACGAACAGCGCCGCCGCGCCGAGCAGCAGCAGCCGCGAGGAGAGCGCGGCGCCGGTCTTGGTCTCCAGGACGGCCCGCAGCCCGCCCAGGTCGAAGACGTCACCGAGCCGGCCGGTCCGGGTGTACGGGTGGCGGAGCAGCAGCAGGGCGAGGGTGGCGGCGGTCAGCGTCAGCCAGCCCCGCACCACGAGCCGCTGCACCGGGCGCACGGCGGCCCCGCGCGGCCAGCAGACCAGGACGAAGGCGCCGCCGCCGACGAGGACGACGAAGGCGGCGTACGAGAGGTAGCGCGCGATCCCGTACAGCGCGCCGACCAGGCCGCCGCCCACGGCCGTGTCCGGCAGGGCGACGGAGGTCTTCGAGGGCGCGCCGATGGAGAAGGTGAAGGCCCCGGCGATCGGGTGGCTGTCGGCGGAGACGGTCTGCCAGGCCACGGTGTAGGTGCCGTCGGGCAGGCCGGGCCGCAGGGCGACCCCGTAGCGGACGATCGAGCCGCTGCACAGGTCGCGCATCTCGCCGGTGTCGACGCGCTTCCCCGACGGGTCGAGGACCCGGATGGAGTCGTCGCTCATGGCGACCTGCTCGGAGAAGGTGAGGTTGACCTCCTTGGGGGCGGTGGCGACCACCGCCCCGTCCTGCGGGTCGCTGCCGGTCAGCGCCGCGTGCGCGGACGCGGGGCCCGCGGTGGCGAGCAGCGTGCCCAGGAGCGCGGCGGCGACGAGCAGCAGCCGGGCGAGGGCCGGCCCGAGGCGCGGGGCGATGGTCGTCATGGGTGTGTCACGTCCTTGGGCGAGCTCAGTGCTGCTTCGGGTTGTGGTTGGGCGCCTCGACGGGAAGCTCGACCTTGATCGGGTCGGACTTCTCGAAGTGCAGCTCGATGGAGACCTTCTCGCCCTGCTTCGGCTTCTGCTTCAGCTCCATGAACATGATGTGGTTGCCGCCGCGTTCGAGCTTGAGCTCGCCGTTCGCCGGGATGTCGAAGGACTCGACCTTCCGCATCTTCTGGTTCTTCGTCTCGTGGATCTGGACGTCGTCCGAGATGCCGCTGGTGACGGAGGTGAGCTTGTCGGCGGTGTCGCCGCTGTTGGTGATGGTGAGGAAGCCGCCCGCCATGTCCATCACGGGCTGGGGCATGAACGCGCCGGTCACCTTCAGTTCGGGTCCGCCGTCCTCGGACGAGCAGCCGGTCAGCGCGAGCGCGGCGGCCAGTGCGACGGCGGCGGACAGGGCGGTGGTGCGGCGGGTCACGGGTTCTCCCCCTTGATGAGCTTCGGCAGGTCCTTGGCGTACTGGTCGGCGGTGGTGTCCTCGCCGTACAGGACGTAGCCCTGGTCGGTCGTGGGCGAGAAGGCGATCACCTGGGCGCCGTGCATGGAGACGACGCTGCCGTCCTTCTCCTTCTTCGGCGGGTCGATGCCGATGCCGATCGACCGGGCGCCGGCCTGGATCGCCGCGAAGTCGCCGGTGAGCCCGACGAACGACGGGTCGCCGGCGGCCGGCAGCCACTTGCCGAGCTCGGCGGCGGTGTCCCGCTCGGGGTCGGTGGTGACGAAGACGACCTGGAGCTTGTCCTGGTCCGCCTTGGGGAGCTGCTTGCGCGCGATGGCGATGTTGCTCATGGTCAGCGGGCAGACGTCCGGGCAGTGCGTGTAGCCGAAGTAGATCAGCGTCGGCTTGCCCTTGGTGCGCTCGCGCAGGTCGTACTTCTGGCCCTTGGTGTCGGTGAGGACGAGGTCGGGCTTGGTGAAGGGCCGGTCGAGGACGGTGGCGGCCTTGGCGGGGTCGGTGCCGCCGGAGACCTCGGCGACCGGCGCGTTGCCGGTGCCGGAGGCCCGGTCGTCACCGCCGCCGAGCACGACGGTCGACGTGATGCCGATCGCCGCGACGATCGCCACGGCGGCGACGATCAGCGGAGCACGGCGGCCGGGGCGGCCGCCGTCTTTCGTGGTGTCGGACATGGTGTTTCTTTCGGGTGAGAGGAGGGGAGGCCGTCAGGCCGAGCGGCGGCGACCGGCGAGGACGCCGAAGGCGATGCCGGCGAGGCCCACGAGGATGCCGACGACCCCGAGGACCCGGGCGGCGGTGTCGGTCGAGCCGGCGTCCGCGGCCTTCTCGTGCCCGTCGCCCTTTCCTTCCTTCTCGCTCGCGTCGCTCTTGTCGTCGTCGGCGGGCTTGGCGGCGCCGCCGTGGTGGTCGTCGGCCGCGTCGGACAGCTTCAGGACCGGAGCCGGGCTCTCGGGCTCGGCGGCGCCCTCCTTGGGCTCCTCGATCCAGCGGACGATCTCGTTGTTGTCGTAGGTCTGGATCGCCTTGAGGACGAGCCGGTCGGTGTCCTCCGGCAGCCGGCCGAGGGACAGCGGGAACTGCTGGAACTGGCCGGGGCCGATCTTCGAACCGTCCGCGGTCCAGGTGACCTTGGCGACGGCCTCGTTGATCTTCTTGCCGTGCAGCTCCAGCGGCTTGGCGAGCTTCGCCCGGGTGACCTCGACCTTCCAGCCGGGGACCGGCTGCGGCATCACGGAGGCCAGCGGGTGGTCGGTCGGGAAGTTGAGCTCGACCTTGACGGTGGAGGCGTTGTCGCGCTCGTTCGGCACCTTCACGTTGACGGTCGCGTAGCCGCCCTTGGCGGCCTCGCCCTGCGGCTGCACGCTCACGTGCGCGAAGGCGGTGCCGGACAGCAGCAGCACCGACGAGGCGACCACGCCACCGGCGACGGCGGCGCGGGCGAGGAACGTACGGGAGGGCTGCGTACGGGAAGTCGGCTGCGTACGGGAAGTCGGCTGCGTACGGAAGGACGGCTGCGTACGGAAAACGCTCATGGCGAAGACACTCCAGCTCGAAGGAGAGGTGCGGAAGACATCGGCCGGACAGAGATCCGTGGACGGGCGTCCGGAAGACGTCGAAAGGCAGGTGTGCGTTCCGCGCGCGGGCGCGGACGACCGCGGACCCACCCCGCTGGAGCGGTCCGCGTCAGGCTGCGAGGACGCAGGAGGCGGCGGCCGGCGGGCCGCGCCTGATCACCGTGTCCTCGAGCACCTCCGCCACCGGTGGCGGCGAGGAGTCCGAGGCGGTACGGGCGGGCCCGCCCGGCCCGGTGGCCGGGACGCCCGGCAGGCCGGCGAGCAGCGCCCGTACGAGGTGGAGCGCGGCGCGCAGCGACCGTACGAGCGCGCACTCGGCGAACTCGGCGGCGCCCTGCGCGGACAGCGCGACGAGCCGGCCGAGGGCGAGGTCGCCGCGCCGCAGCAGCCAGCCGGTGGCGAGCGCGGCCAGGAGGTGGCCGAGCAGCATCGGGAGGCTGGGCACCAGTTCGACGGTCCGCGCGCTCGCCTCCGCCGCGCCGGTCATCCCGGCCATGCCGCTGATCCCGGCCATGTGGTCGTGGACACCGGCCCCGGCCCCGGCCGCCGCGGAGGCGGAGGGAGCGAGGCCCGCGTCGCTGACGATCCTGGCCGCGTCGGCGGGGCTCAGCGCCGTGGCGCCGCGTCCGCACACCAGCTTGGCGGCGAGCCGGACCAGGGTCTCGTCGGCCTGCGGGCCGACGCCGAGCCGGCGCTGGCCGAGCCCGAACAGAGCGTGCAGGGCGAGCTGACCGGCCGCCAGCGCGCCGACGATGGCGGGCAGCGAACGCTCCCGCCCGGCCAACAGCACCGTGAACCCGAAGACGCCCAGGAATCCGGCGGCCAGCGACCACAGGGCGATCCCCGCGCAGGCGGCCAGCGCGTGGCCGAGCGCGGACAGCACGACACAGACCGCGGTGAACACCGCGGCCCTCAGCATGCGTGGCGCGAGCGCGGGGGCAGACATGGCGGGCCCATCATCGCACCAGGCACCTCCCTCCCATACGGCAGGTCCGTAAGGTCCCGCTTGGGCGCCTTCGGGTCGACATACCGTCTTCGGGTCGACATACCGCTTCGGACCGACATCCGCTTCCCGACGGCCCACCGACAGGCACCGGCAGGCACCGGCAGGCACCGGCAGACACCGCAGCAGGCACCGGCCGGGGCGCGCCATCCACCGGTCAGGGATGTCGACATACACCGCCCACCGGGCGAGTGCATCCGCCGAACGGGCGCTCTTGCCGCCCTCCGGGGCTTATGGACCACCCCGCACGGCAATACGTATCGGTATGTCGTGCCGCAGCATGTCGAGCCGCAGCCAGGAGGCTGAAGCATGAGCATCTGGTGGTCCCTGCATCTGCGGCGCGAGGCCGCGAGCGTCCCGCTCGCCCGACGACTGCTGCTCGGCACGATGGAGACCGCCGGTGTCGATCCGGACGTGTCCTACGAGCTCTCCGTGGCCCTGACCGAGGCCTGCGCCAACGCCGTCGAGCACGGCGGCCGCGGCGCCGTCGGCCGGGGCGCGGCATCGGAGGCGTACCGGGTGACCGCCTACCTCGACGGCGAGACCTGCCGCATCGAGGTGGCCGACTCGGGCCCGGGTTTCTCCGGCACGCTGGTGGAGCACCGCACGGCCGCGGCCGACGACGCCGAGCACGGCAGGGGCCTGCGGCTGATCGAGGAGCTCGCCGACCACGTCCACTTCGGCCGTACGGGCCGGGGCGGGGCGCTGGTCAGCTTCGACAAGATCATCAAGTGGCGGGCGGACGCCCCGCTGGCCCTGACCTGACGCGCGAGGGCCCCCGCCGACGGTCGGTCGGCGAGGGCCCTCGTACGGCTCTCGTGCGGGAGTCGTACGGCGTTCGTACGGCGTTCGTACGGCGCTCGTACGGGAGAGGAGGGTCAGCCCTTCAGGCCGGCCATCCACGCCTCGACCTCGTCGGAGCGGCGCGGCAGCGCCTCCGACAGGTTCCGGTTGCCGTCCTCCGTGACGAGGATGTCGTCCTCGATGCGGACACCGATGCCCCGGTACTCCTCCGGCACGGTCAGGTCGTCGGCCTGGAAGTAGAGCCCCGGCTCCACGGTCAGGCACATGCCCGGCTCCAGCGTCGTGTCGACGTACGCCTCGGTGCGCGCGGCGGCGCAGTCGTGGACGTCCATGCCGAGCATGTGGCCGGTGCCGTGCAGGGTCCAGCGGCGCTGCAGGCCGAGCTCCAGGACCCGGTCGACCGGGCCCTCGACGAGGCCCCACTCGACGAGCTTCTCGGCGAGCACGCGCTGGGCGGCGTCGTGGAAGTCACGGTAGGCGGCGCCGGGCTTCACCGCGGCGATGCCGGCCTCCTGCGCCTCGTACACGGCGTCGTAGATCTTGCGCTGGACGTCCGTGAAGCGGCCGTTGATCGGCAGGGTGCGGGTGACGTCGGCGGTGTAGAGCTCGGTGGTCTCCACGCCGGCGTCGAGCAGCAGCAGGTCGCCGGAGCGGACCGGGCCGTCGTTGCGCACCCAGTGGAGGGTGCAGGCGTGCGGGCCGGCGGCGGCGATGGTGCCGTAGCCGACGTCGTTGCCCTCGACGCGGGCGCGCAGGAAGAAGGTGCCCTCGATGTAGCGCTCGCTGGTCGCCTCGGCCTTGTCGAGGACCTTGACGACGTCCTCGAAGCCGCGGGCGGTGGAGTCGCAGGCCTTCTGCAGCTCGGCGATCTCGAACGCGTCCTTGACGAGGCGGGCCTCGGAGAGGAAGACGCGCAGCTCCTCGTCGCGCTCGGCGGTGACCTTGTCGACGAGCGCGGCCTCGATGCCGGCGTCGTGGCCGCGGACGTTGCGGACCGGGCCGGTGGCCTCCTTGAGCCACTCGGGCAGCTCGCGGACGTCCTTCGCCGGGATGCCGAGCAGCTGCTCGGCCTCGGCGAGGGAGTGACGGCGGCCGACCCACAGCTCGCCCTGGCCGTCGAGCCAGAACTCGCCGTTCTCGCGGTTCGAGCGCGGCAGCAGGTAGACCGTGGCCTCGTGGCCGCCCTCGACCGGCTCCATGACGAGCACGCCGTCGTGCGTCTGGTCGCCGGTGAGGTACGCGTACTCGGTGGAGGCGCGGAAGCTGTACTCGGTGTCGTTCGACCGGGTCTTCAGGTTGCCGGCCGGGATCACCAGGCGCTCGCCCGGGAAGCGTGCGGAGAGCGCGGCACGGCGGGCGGCGGTGTGGGCGGCCTGGGGGATCGGCTCCAGGCCGTGCAGCTCGGTGTCGGCCCAGCCGGACTTCATGTTCTCGGCGAGCTCGTCGGAGACGCCCTGGTACAGGCCGTTCTTGCGCTGCTTGATCGGCTGCTCTTCGGATTCCTCCGGGGTCTCCGGGTTCTCCGGCGTGAGCTCCTCGGCCACGGGTCTGCCTCCTTGTGGGTACGACAGTGGTACGACACTGAACCTTCACCATCGTACGGTCGTGCGGAAGGCGTCCCAGAGGCGGAAGACCCATGACCGGCGGGTCACCCGGTGGGGTTTCGCGTTCGGCCGTCAGTCGAAGCGGGGCGGCGGCCCGTGTGGGCGTCAGTCGAAGCGGGCCGCGAGCAGGACGACGTCCTCGCCGTCGGCGCCGGGGGCGTCGAGGCCCTCGGGCAGCACGGTCCGCAGGACGTGGTCGGCGACGGCGCCCGGATCGGCCCGGTCCGCCCTCGGCACGCTCGCCGCGGCGGCGTGCAGCCGCGCGAAGGCCCGGTCCATGGGATCGCCCGTCCGCCGCAGCAGCCCGTCGGTGTACAGCAGCACCGTTTCTCCGGGCGCGGGCGACAGCTCCACGCTGGGCGCCTCCCAGCAGGCCAGCATGCCCAGCGGGGCGGAGAGCGAGGTCTCCACGTACTCGGTGCGGTGCTCGCCGACGACCAGCGGCGGGGTGTGTCCGGCCCCGGCCAGCACGATCCGGCGCGCCTGCGGCTCGCAGTACGCGAAGAGCGCGGTCGCCGAGCGGGCCGGTTCGGTGAGGCGGAGCAGGAGTTCCAGGTCGGAGAGGACGGCGACCGGGTCCTCGCCCTCCATCACGGCGTACGCGCGCAGGGACGCCCGCAGTCGGCCCATGGCGGCCAGGGCGCCCGGCCCGCTGCCGGTGACCGAGCCGACGGCCAGTCCGAGGGCGCCTTCGGGCAGCGGCAGGGCGTCGTACCAGTCGCCGCCGCCCCGCGGGCCGGTGCGGTGCCGGGCGGCGAGCTGTACGCCGCCGATCCGGGGCAGCCGGCGGGGCAGCAGCTCCTCGGCGAGGGTGGCGACCTGGACGCGGGCGCGCTCGACCTCCAGGAGGCGGGCCAGATGCTCGGTGGCGAACCTGCCGTAGAGGCCGACGAGGTGGCGCTGGCGTTCGGCGGGCACGGCGGGCTCGTCGTAGAGCCAGACGAGGGCGCCGAGCCTCCCGGCCTTCTCGGTGGCGAGCGGCAGGGCGTAGCTGGCGGCGTAGCCGAGCCGGGCGGCGACCTCACGGTGGCGCGGGTCGAGGTCCTGCTGGCCGCGCAGGTCGGGGATGGCGATGGGGCGCGGCAGGCCGCCGTCCGGCAGCGGGTCGAGTCCGTCGAGGATCCGGCCGTACGAGGTGACGCTGCGGGGCACGGTCTCGATGGTGCCGAGATCGGCGTGCGCGAGGCCGAGGCCGACCGTGGTGGACGGGCCGAGGCCGTCGGCGGGTTCGAGGACCGCCATGCCCCGGCGGGCCCCGACGAGGGAGGCGCCGGCGCGCAGCACCTCGTGCAGGGCGTCGTCGAGGGACGCGGTCCTGATCAGGGACTCGGTGTGTTCCTGGAGGAGGGTGAGGTCGGAGACCCAGCCGGCGAGGCGGTCCTGGAGCAGACCGCCGGGGCTCGGGTCTCGGGGACCCAGGTCTCCGGGGCCCAGGTCTCCGCAGGACAGCGGCGGGAGGGGAGCGGCGGGTGCCGCAGTGTGCGGGGGAGAAGGAACAGTGGAATCGATTCCGGCCACTTTCGGCGCGCGAGGTGTAGTCATGGCACTCGGCTTTCCGACCTGCGCGTTTCATGCAATAGCATCGCAAACCCCCAAGTCATTCTGCGCCGCTATCCATCGATCCACATCTACACGCACATGTCGAGTGATGTCCAGCATTGTCACCATGAGACTTCTGGTGTCCGTGAGATCTGGCGAGAGGGTTGAAGACTAGGGGAAGTTGGCCGAAAATTGCCCCCGGTGTGCACCATTTGCGGTCGACTGGCGTCGTTTGAAAGCGCGTCATTTTGAGCGTGACGGGTACGTAATCGGTGACGGGCAGGGGCAGTTGGACGCGCCCCTGAATACGGACGCGGAACCCGAGCGTCGTCATCACCGCAGGCCGCACCCCTTACCCCGAGTGGCGGGGAACGTGTTCCGGCAGGACCGACCGCTGGAACGACCGCCTGGAAAGACCGCCCGGAAAGACGCCGGGAGCGCAGTCCGGCTCGGGCGCAACTCGTACGCGCTGACGCACAGAGATACGCACGGTGAAGAGATGTGCACGCGACGTGATCGAAACGTCGTGCACGTGGTGTGATGTGGATTCGGCGTTCAACGGAAAGGAACGAGCGCTCATGCGCGAGATCCTCGGAAGGCGACGCAGGCTCCGGTTCGGGCGCGGCAAGCGCGAGGCGGGCACGGAGGGCATGGAGAGCGCGGAGCACACGCAGGGCGCGGAGGGCAGGCAGAAGCTGCCCGGACTGACGGGCGCCGGGAGAACGCGGCGCGCGGACCGTGGGGCCAGGGCCACTCCCGGCCCTGCCGAGGCCGCGCTCCTCTACGCCACCGCCTGGGACTGGCCGGTGCTGCCCGGCGTGGGGTTGCGGTCGACCGGATCGGTGACGTCGGGGCCGGAGAGCGAGAGCCCGGCCGCCGGCTCGGGCGCGGGCCATTCGGCCGGTGGGGCTGGTGGAGCGGGTGTGGCCGGTGGGGCCGGACTGGCTACTGTCGCCGGCGGGGCCGGTGTGGCCGGCGGGGCCCATGCAGCCGGGGGGTTCGGTTCGCGGATGTTCCGGCTGCGGGCGGCCGTGACGCGGAGTGCCGGATCGTGGGCGGCCGGATGGCTGCGGGCGGGCGCGCTGGCGCTCGGAGGTACGGGTGCCGGGACCGCGACCCTCGGGGACCGGGTCTCCGGGGACGGGGCCTTCGGGGACGAGGTCCCCGGCGTCACGGGCGCCTCGCGTACGGCCGCGGCGGTGAGCTGCGCCTGCCCCGACCCCGAGTGCGTCGTGCCCGGAGCACACCCCTTCGACCCGGGCCTCCTCGCGGCCACCACCGACGCCCGCATGATCCGCTGGTGGTGGAGCAGCCGCCGCCCCGAGGCGCCGGTCCTGCTCGCCACCGGTGGCCGCGCCCCCTGTGCGGTGAGCCTGCCGGCCGTCGCCGGTGCCCGGGCGCTCGCCGCGCTCGACGCGCAGGGCATGCGGCTCGGCCCGGTCGTGGCCTCGCCCACCCGCTGGGCGATCCTGGTCGCCCCGTACGACCTCGAACGGCTCGGCGAGCTCCTCTACGCGAAGGACAGCGTGCCCAGCTCACTGCGCTTCCACGGCGACGGCGGGTATCTGCCGCTGCCGCCCTCGACCACCGGGACCGGCCAGGTCCGCTGGGAACGGGCGCCGCTGGAGGGTTCGGCGCGTCCGTGGCTGCCGGACGTGGAGGCCGTCGTGGACGCGCTGGTCGAGGCGAGCACGAGCATGCCGGGCGGCGGCAGCAGACTCGCGTACTAACGGGCCCGTCCGGGCTGCCCGGGCTGCCCGGTCTGCCTGGCGTGCCCGCTCCGCCTGGGCTGCCCGTCCGCTCAGCCGCCCGGCCTGCCCGCCCGGCCCGCCCGCCCCGCCCGGGCACCTTCACCCGAACGGGTGTGGAAGACCCCGACATCCAGGGGAAACGGGCGCGCGGCCGGCCGGGAGCCCGCCGGCCGCCGATATCTTCGCCGGAAGGATCCGTTCCGAGGGTCCGGGATCCAGGATCCGTTCCGGAGAAGCGGGTGGGCCGACGTATGGGGACCGACGCATGGGGCGCATGAGTCCGGCGAGACTCCGTGGTCTGGGGCTCGGCGCCGCCGTGGTGATCGCCGTACTGGTGCCGATCGCCGCGACGGCCGGCCCGGCCGGCGAACGGGCGGGTGACCGAGCCGGCGGTGCACCGGGCGGTTCGGCCGGCGGTTCCTCGGGTGGTTCCGGTGACGCGAAGCCGAAGGGAGTGCTCCCGGATCTGGGGCTCGACCCCTCCCGCCCGGGCGGCTCCTCGGCCTCCTCGTCCTCGTCGGCCGCTCAGGACCCCTCGTCGTCCGTTCCTTCCCCTGCCGCCCTCCCCTTCGCGACGCGGTGTGGGCCGGAACTCGCCTCGCCCGACGGCGTGGAGGCACAGACCTGCGTGGTGACCGAGGGCGCCGACGCCTGGGCGCGTACGTACTACCGCAACACCACGGGCCAGCGGCTCGACGCCGTACTCACTCTGATGGCGCCCGGCGGGCGGACCGTACAGGTGCGGTGCGCGGTCGAGGCGCGGGATGAACCGGGGACGTGCGAGACGCCGAGGGAACGCAGTCGGGGAGCCGCCGAGGCATATTCGGCCGTGTCGGAATTCGCCGGTGCGGGAGAGGACGGCGGTGCGCCGCTGCTGCTGCGTTCGGGGAGCAACGCGCCGGAGTCCGACGGGAGTTGAGCCGCGCGCTGCGCGCCGCGGCCTTCCGGGGGCGTCCCCGGGGCATGAGAAGACCCGGTCGCTGGCGACGGGGGATGCACCAGCGACCGGGCTTCAAGAACGGTAACAAGAGATCTGCCGTTCGCAAATTCGATCTCGGTTATTCGGACAGGGATTTAGCCCCTTGGACGAGGGGTTGTGGCGGACGTCACCGACTGGTCGGTCTGTCAGTCACCGATACCACCTGGGGTATCAGCTGAGCGTGACCTGACGGTTGGTGAGGCCGCCGCGCGCCCTGCGCTCCTCGGTGCTCAGCGGGGCGTCCGAGGCGAGCGCCGCGGCGAGCCGCTCGGCGAACTCGGCGGCGGGCTTCTCGCAGTCCTCCGCCGTCATCGAGGTCGGCAGGTCCCACACCGGGACCATGAGCCCGTGGGCCCGGAACGAGCCCACGAGGCGGGTGTCCGGGCCGAGCGAGGAGGTGCCGGCGGCCTGCAGACGGGCCAGCGCGTCGAGCAGTTTCTCCTCCGCGTGCGGCATGACCCAGCGCAGATGGTTCTTCTCCGGGGTCTCGCACCAGTACGCGGAGTCGACGCCGGCCAGCTTCACCGTGGGGATCGCGGCGGCGTTGGCGCGCTCCAGGGAGGCGGCGACCTCCGGGTTGGAATTGTCCGCCGACTCCGGAATCCAGAATTCGAAACCGGAGTGCACGACCGGCGCAAAATCGCTGTCCAGGTCGAGCAGATCCTGGAGCCGGGGGCCCTCCGCCGGTACGCGACGGGCGGCGACCGGCGTGCCCGGCTCGGCCACCAGGGCGCGCTCCAGGGTGTCGGCGAGGTCGCGGGACAGGTCGCCGGACGAGGTGTCGTTCTGCAGCGCGATCAGCACGGAGCCGTCGTCGCGGCGCAGCGCCGGCCAGGCCATCGGCAGCACGGTCGCCAGCGTCACGGACGGCACGCCCTCGGGCAGCCCGCCCTTGAGGGTGAGCGGCGCGGTCGCGGCGGGGACCAGCTCGCGCAGCGCGACCCAGTCACACTCGCCGGGCAGCCCCTCGAAGGGGCGCTGGACGAGCTCGGTCACGGCGTGCGCGGCGGCCCGCCCGTGGCACGCCTTGTAACGGCGGCCCGAACCGCAGGGGCAGGGCTCGCGCGCGCCGACGACCGGGATCTCCCCGTTCGTGACCTGTGCCTGGCCGGTCGTGCCGGCCTTGCCGGGCTTCGTCTGGGGGCGCTTCTTGGCCATGGTGTGGCTTTCTCCCGATCGCGGCGGTGCTGTGTCGGGCGCGAGCCTAGCCGCCCGCGGTCCTCCACGCCGGGACCGCGGCACGGCGGGGTACCAGTACGGGACCCGGCGCGGGCCGCACCTTCCGGACCGCGCCCGGCAGGGTCGCGGATCAGGCCCCCTCGGACACCCGGGCGTCACTCCAGATCGTCGTACGCCTCCAGGAAGTCGAGTCCGGAGCCGCCGCCGACCCGCGCCGCGAAGTCCTCGCGGCGATGGCCCTCGGTGACCAGGACCCAGACGGTCACCTCGCCCGTCGCGCTGTCCCGTACACCCCAGTCCTGCGCGAGCGCGCTGATGATGTTCAGCCCGCGGCCGCCGCGCGCGGTCACCGACGGTGTGGCGGGGACGGGGCGGGTGGGTCCACCGCCGTCCGTCACCTCGACCCTCAGTCCGCCCGCCTTGTCGATGCTCCAGGCAGCCCGGACATCGCCCTCGCCCACGTTCGCGTCGCGGCCCAGCGGTCTCCCGTGCCGACAGGCGTTGCTGAGCAGTTCCGAAAGGATCAGTACCGCGTCGTCGACGACCGATTCGGACATCCCGCTGCGGCTCAACTGCTCCCGCATCCGGTGTCGCGCCTCACCCACGCCCGCAGGGCCATGGGGTACGGCCATGCTCGACGACGTGGGCACCTCCTGTGCCACCACCAACGCCACCCCCGAGACCTCCTTTGCCCCACGCCACGTGGTGAATGCCCCAATGGCCTGGACCGGAAACCGGCCAGTCCGCCTCCGGTGACGCACTCGTGACGATCGCGTACGTCCTGAACGCGCCGGTGCACTCCCCTCACTCGTGTGACAGGTGGTGCGGAAGGGGCACAGGGGGACGAGACGCGGTGGCGCGGCGGCGTCGGCTAACGGCGTCCCAGCCGCCCCAGTTGGGACAGCACCTGCTTCGGCCGGTTGGTGATGATCGCGTCCACGCCGAGCCGTTCGCACAGCTCCACGTCCTCCTCCTCGTCCACGGTCCACACGTGCACCGGGTGGCCGGCCTTCTGCAGGCGCAGGATCACGGCCGGGTTGTGGCGCACGATCCGGATCGACGGGCCCGCGATCCGCGCGCCGGCCGGCAGCCGCCCGTCGCGCAGGCGCGGGGTGACGAACTGGGAGAGGGCGACCGTGGGCATGGTCGGGGAGGCCAGTGCGATCCGGTGGAGCGAACGAGCGGAGAAGCTCATGACGCGTACGGGGGAGTCCTCGGGCGAGGGCGGTGCGGCGAGGCCGAAGCGGCCGAGCAGCTGGAGCAGTTTCTCCTCGACCTGTCCGGCCCAGCGGGTGGGGTGTTTGGTCTCGATGGCCAGCTCGATGCGGCGGCCGGCGTCGGAGACGAGTTCCAGGAGGCGTTCGAGGGTCAGGACGGCGGTGGCTTGCGGGTCGCCCCGGTCGGGACTCTCGCCGGCCTCGTCGCGCCCCTTCCAGGTGCCGAAGTCGAGGGCCGCGAGGTCGGCGAGTTCGAGGGCGGAGACGGCGCCGCGGCCGTTGGACGTGCGGTTGACACGGCGGTCGTGGACGCAGACGAGGTGGCCGTCGGCGGTGAGCCGGACGTCGCACTCCAGGGCGTCGGCGCCGTCCTCGATGGCCTTCACGTAGGCGGCCAGCGTGTGTTCGGGGGCGTCCTCGGAGGCTCCGCGGTGGGCGACCACCTGGATCGGGAGGCGGTTCGGTTGCTGCGGTGCGTGGGTCACCGCGTCATGGTAAGGGCGCCCGTTATGCCCGATGTAAACAATCGGGTGCGGACGCACAGCTCCGGCTTACAGTGGCCTGACGCGCTGTGGGAAAAGCTGACCGCAGCGACCGTGCAATGAGTGGACGTGGACAGTGAGCGAGGAGAGAGCTGTGAGCACCGAGAAAGAGGGCGCGGCGGTTCCGGCTGACCGGAGCGCCCCGTCCACCCCTCCCACGCCTCCCGCACCCCCCGCACCTCCGGCCGCGCAGGCCGCCGAACCGGCGGCGGGACCGGCCGCCGAGCCGCAGACGTCTCCGACCCCTCCGACGCCTCAGACGTCTCACACCCCTCCGGCGCCGGAGCCGCCGACCGAGCCGGTGACGGCGGTCCAGGAACCGGTGCACGCTCCCTCCGCCGCTCCTGCCCCGGCCCCGGCGCCCGCCGCCGCGGGTGCCGGCTGGCCTCCGGCGCCTCCCGTGACCCCGGCCTGGGCCTCGCCCCTGCCGCCCGCGCCCGAGGCCCCGCGCAAGCGCGGCGGCGGCCTGGTGGCGGCCGTTCTCGCCGCGGCCCTGGTCGCCGGCGGCATCGGCGGTGGCATCGGCTACTGGGCGGCGTCCGAGCGGGACGCCGGCACCACCACCTCGACCACGGTCTCCTCGAGCGACTCCCCCGCCTCCTTCAAGCGCGAACCCGGCACGGTCGCCGCGGTCGCCGCCAAGGCGCTGCCGAGCGTCGTGACCATCCAGGCCAAGTCGGGCGGAGTGGAGGGCGAGGGCGGCACGGGCACCGGCTTCGTCTACGACAAGGAAGGCCACATCGTCACCAACAACCACGTGGTGGCCTCCGCGGCGGAGGGCGGCACGCTCTCCGCGACCTTCTCCGACGGCACGTCGTACGACGCGGAGGTCGTCGGCCGCGCCGAGGGCTACGACGTGGCCGTACTGAAGCTGAAGAACGCCCCGTCGAGCCTCGCCCCGCTGCCGCTGGGCGACTCCGACAAGGTCGCCGTCGGCGACTCGACCATCGCGATCGGCGCGCCCTTCGGCCTGTCGAACACGGTCACCACCGGCATCATCAGCGCCAAGAACCGTCCGGTGGCCTCCGGTGACGGTTCCGGCGGCAAGAACTCGTACATGAGCGCTCTGCAGACCGACGCCTCGATCAACCCGGGCAATTCCGGCGGCCCGCTGCTCGACGCGAGCGGCGCGGTGATCGGCATCAACTCCGCGAT
This sequence comes from Streptomyces sp. NPDC126499, assembly GCF_040302485.1. NCBI lineage: Bacteria > Bacillati > Actinomycetota > Actinomycetes > Kitasatosporales > Streptomycetaceae > Streptomyces > Streptomyces sp. NPDC126499. The sequence continues at coordinate 192,166 of NZ_JBEOUO010000006.1, forward strand.
CCAGTCGGCGGGCAGCGGCTTCGGCCAGTCCCAGGCGGGCTCGATCGGCCTCGGCTTCGCCATCCCGGTCAACCAGGCCAAGAACGTCGCCGAGCAGCTGATCAAGACGGGCAAGCCGGTCTACCCGGTCATCGGCGCCACGGTGAACATGCAGGACAAGGGCGAGGGCGCCGTCATCGCCGACCAGGGCGCCGGCGGCACCCCCGCCGTCGCCCCGGACGGCCCGGCGGCCAAGGCCGGCCTGAAGCCGGGCGACGTCATCACGGGCTTCGACGACCGCCAGATCGACAGCGGCCCGACCCTGATCAGCGAGATCTGGACCCACAAGCCCGGCGACACCGTCAAGATCACCTACGAACGCGACGGCAAGCCCGCCACCGTCACCCTCACCCTCGGCGAACGCACGGGCGACAACTGACCCGCCGTTCCTCGCCTCGGCGAGGACCGACGACTGATGTCGGCGAGCGGTGCGGTCACTTCCACCCGTGGTCAACCTGTGGCCAGACTTCCCTGGCCGAGCCGCCCAACGGGTAGGCTGTAGCCGCTCCGCGCCCGGTGAGGCGGGGCGCGGGTGGGTTGCCCGAGCGGCCTAAGGGAACGGTCTTGAAAACCGTCGTGGCGCGAGCCACCGTGGGTTCAAATCCCACACCCACCGCAGCAGGTCAGAGAAGGTGCTGATCAGAAGGGGTGTCCCGAGAACGGGGCGCCCCTTCGTCATGGGCCCTGTCTCACCTTGATTCGCCCCTGTGCCGCTTTGGATCATTGTTTGTGGACCAGGCGTGGACCACGGTCCACTAGCCCGCAGGCCGCTGACCAGCGACTACGGGACGGTCGTGCAGTGCGCAGATATCCGAGTGTCGCCGTCAGCGTGCCGCCGTACCATCCCGGGGTGACGACGACCTACGTGCTTGACGGGCAGCGGATCCACACCCTTGAGGACTTCTGGAGGGTGATGGGCGAGGCGGTGAACGGCCCGGGCGGATACTTCGGCAAGAACCTCGATGCCTTCCGGGACTGCCTCTGGGGAGGTTTCGGCACGCCGGATGACGGCGAGTTCAAGGTTCAGTGGCGGCAGCACACGTGCTCGAAGCGGGACCTCGGCTACCCGGAGACGGTCCGGCAGCTGGAGATACGGCTGAAGCGATGCCACCCCACGAACCGAGGATGGGTTACCGAGGACCTGAACGCCGCGCTGGGGGGTAGACGCCCGACGGTGTTCGACTGGCTTGTCGAGATCTTCGAGGAGACCGCACCTGGTGCACTGGAGCTCTGCTGAGAGACAGGCCGTCGCATGCGAAAGGGGCGCCCCGTGATGGGACGCCCCTTGTGGCTTGGTTGGGCTACTGGTCGTTGGCCTCGGCCAGGGCCCGTTCGATCTGTTGGTTCGCGTGGTGCTGATTGCGGCGGATGGCCTTCGCGTAGCAGCGGAACAGCACGGCGATGCTGTGGCCGGCGCGGCGGGCGACCTCGGCCGGGGAGACGCCGGACTTCAGCCAGAGGGAGACGCAGGCGGCGGAGTCCGTACGGGACCTCGGCGAGGCGTCTTGGCTTCCTGCTCCGCGAGGGCGGAGAGGCGAGCAGCCTTCCAGATGTCCCCGTACTCCTTGCTGAGCAGGCCGCCGCTACGGACAGCCCTGAGCCGTCCGTCTTCGGCCGAGCCGAACTCCTTGATGTGGTCACCGACGAGGCGGACGAGCACCGGAGGAATGGGCACTTCGCGGGTAGCTCGCCGGGCCCGCTTCTTGAGGCCACAGGAGTCGTACGACTCGCCAGAGTCGGTCCAGCCGGAGCCGACACGCGCCGAGCTGGACGACAACACGACCTGGCCCCACCCCTCCTTGGGCAGGGTGAAGTCTGAGGCCCGGAGGGTCACGGCTTCGCCAGGGCGGGTTGCCGCGTAGTAGATGCACCCGAAGAACGCCTTGAGGTGCCGTCCACGATCACCTTGTGCTCCTACGGCATTGATCAGCTTCCTGGCGAGAGCCGGGCCGGGCACGTATCGGAAGTCGATCTCGTCGTCCGTCTCGGGCGGCGTCCGGTCCCCCTTGGCCAGGGGCAGCGACGGCAGGCGTTCCAACTCGACCGCGTACCGGAGGCAGTTACTGAACACGGGCACCTTGCGGTTCACCGTGTTATCCGCCGCAGCGGTGCCGTCCATCTTGCGGGCCAGTGCATCCAGGGCGGACCGGACGACGGCCGGTGTGTTCAAGGCCGAGATGTCCACGGACTTGCGTCCGATCCAGTCGAGGGCCGCCACGATGGGTTCCGGTGCTGCCTCGGCGTCGACGCGGGCCACGAGATCGCCGTACTGGTCCAGGACAAGGCGGAAGGCCCAGGAGTAGAGCGCGGCGCGGAGGACCCGGGGGGGCGGGTGCCCCGGGGTGGCGTTCGAGTCCCGGCTCCGGGAAGTGCTGCCCCGTCAGGTCAGCGGATCGCCTCGTCCATGAGCACGTAGAGCAACCCGACCAGAGAGCCACTGCTGACGATCTCACGACGGTCGATCATGCCTCGTACGTCGGCCAGCGGAATCCACTCGACCCGGTCCGACTCGTTCTTCTCGGTCGGCGGGCCCTCGTACGTCGCCCCGTCGGCCCGGAAGACGTGATGCTGGGAGTCGGTGATGCCATTCGCCGGCTCGGCGTAGATCAACGGCGTAATCGGCCCGGGCCGCCAGCCGGTCGCGACCAGAAGGCGTCAACGGCTCCACCGCAGGTGGGACGGGGAATGCTGGCTTGGCGGCGTAGCCGAGGTGAGCGGTCTTGAAAACCGTCGAGGCAGCGATGTCTCCGTGGGTTCAAATCCCACACCCACCGCCAGTTGAAGCGGCCCCTGACCATGACGATGGTCCGGGGCCGTTTTCGTGCCTTGTCCCACGGCGGTCAGGGGCCGGCGCCGACTGGCTAACCTGCGCGTGTGCGTGCTGAAGAGATCTCCCGGTGGGTCGTCGATCATGGTGCTCTGATCAGCACCGTTGGTCTCGCGGCGGCGTTCGATGCCTACTTGTGCACGCTTCCGTGGGCGGGTCAGGGCATCGACTGGCGGGGCGTGCCCGTCCGGACCCTCAGGCTGGACGGTGTCTCGGACGACGAGGCGGTGCAGTGGGCCGCAGACACTCCCATGGGGAGCCACGATCACGTCCTGGTGATCGACTCTGCGTCCGAGCCGGGCGTGATCTGTTCGTTCGAGGATGCGGTTCGCGACTTCGAGCTGTTGTCGAGCCGCCCGGAGCTCTACATGTGCGGGGTGGACCTGTCGGGCGGCCGGCCCTATCCGGTGTTCGAGCACTTCATCGAGCGTCGCTCGTTCATGACGCTCAACGCGAAGCTGTAGGAGCAGGAGCAGGAGCAGGAGCAGGAGCAGGAGCAGGAGCAGGAGCAGGAGCAGGAGCCCGGAGCCGGGGCCCCGGCCGGAGCCGCTGGATGCCCGCCTGCCCGGCGCTCTGCCCGGCCCGCTCCCCTCACCGCGTACGGCTCGTGATCGTGGCCGCCGAGGCCAGGGTCGCGTGCACCTCCGGTTCCGGGAGGCCCGTGGTGAGGGCCGCCGTGGTGAGGGCGGCCAGGAGCGGGGCCGGCGCGCCGTGCTCGTAGGCGCGGCAGGCGGCCCAGAAGAGGCGGGTGTTGCGCTGGCCGCGCGGGGAGGTGAGGACGAAGCGGATCAGGGCCTCGGCGGCGGCCGGTGAGGGTGGGACGGGGTGGTCCGGAGGGGCCGGTGGGGCGGGTGGGGCGATCAGGGTGAGCAGCGCGGGCGGGCAGGGCGCGGGGGCGAGGTCGGCCGTTCCGGGAGCGAGACGGTACGTGCCGCGGGACGTGATCGAACCGGGGCCGACCAGGTAGCCGCCCGAGCCCCGGATGTCGACGCCGGGAGCGAGGCGGCCCGCCGAGTTGGGGACCAGGACGTCGGGCGGGCCGGTCAGCCACAGGTGCCGACCGCCGCCCGGGGTGAGGACCGTGACCGTCGGCGGGACGGTGAACCCGTGCCGCCGGGCCAGGTCCTCGAGCGCGGCCACCCCGTCTGTACCGCCGTCCCGCTCCCCCTCGTCCGCCCCTTGTGCCGCCACCGCCTCGCGTACGTCGAGGTCCACCCCGATCAGCCGGTGCGGCGGGCGCCCGCAGGCGATCCCGTACCCCGTGGCCCATGGGGCCGCCGCGAAGAGGGCCCGTACGGCGGCCGGGTCGGTCGTCGCGTCGTGGACGCCATGGCCGGGCAGTCCGCAGTCGCCGCGGCAGGGCGCCGGACGGTGTTCGCCCCGGTGGGGCGAGCGCAGGGCCGGGAGCTTGGTGCGGGACAGGGGGATGACGGGGAGCCCGCGCTCCGCCGCGGTCAGGGCGTGGGCGAGGGCAAGGGCGTGGTTCAGGGCGGCGGTCTGCCGGGCAGAAGCGGCCATGGTTCATTTTCGTACGCAAGTTCGATTCAGGGAAGAGGGTGAGGGTGGAAAGGGCGCGCCGGCTTCGTGATCTGGAGGTCAGGGGGCGCGGTCTCGTCCGTGCGGCGTTCACCTTGACAGGGATCCCATAACTGACGGACAGTCAGAAAATCTCGATGGGAGCCCCGACGGGAGGCCTCGCCGTGCACCTCGCTCCGACCGAACGGCACCTGCGGCTGCGCGCCGAGCTCCGCGCGTACTTCCGCGACGTGATGCCCGACGGACCGCCGCCCGCCACCGACCTCGCCGCGCAGCGGGCGCTGCTCCGCCGGATCGGCGACGACGGGGTGCTGGGGCTCGGCTGGCCCGAGGAGTACGGCGGCCAGGGCCGCGGCGCCGACGAGCAGTTCGTCTTCTTCGACGAGGCCTACCGGGCGGGCGCGCCCGTCTCCATGGTCACCCTCAACACCGTCGGCCCGACCCTGATGACCTACGGCACCGACGAGCAGAAGGCGTACTTCCTGCCCCGCATCCTCCGCGGCGAGACCGTCTTCGCCATCGGCTACAGCGAGCCCGAGGCCGGTACGGACCTGGCCTCGCTCCGCACCCGGGCGGTGCGCGACGCCGACTCCTGGATCGTCGACGGGCAGAAGGTCTTCACCTCCAAAGCGCAGAACGCCGACTGGATCTGGCTGGCCTGTCGCACCGACCCCGCCGCGCCCCCGCACCGGGGCATCTCCATCGTCCTCGTGCCCACCGACGCCCCGGGATTCTCCTGGACCCCGATCGAGACCGTCGGCGGCCTCACCACGACCGCGACCTATTACGACGGCATCCGCGTCCCGGCCGGGAACCTGGTCGGCGAGGAGAACGGCGGCTGGGGGCTCATCACCAAGCAGCTCAACCACGAGCGGGTCGCGCTCGCCGCGATCGGGATGCAGGCCGAGGACTTCTTCGCGGCGGCGCTCCGGCACGCCCGTACACCCGATCCGGTGACGGGGAGGCGCCGGATTGACGAGCCGTGGATCCGGATCCGGGCGGCCGAGGCGCATGCCCGGCTGGCGGCAACGCGCCTGCTCAGCTGGCGTTTGGTGGGGGATGTGGAGGCGGGCGGACCGGCCCCCGGGGACGCGAGCGGAGTGAAGTTCGTGGGAACCGAATCGGCGGTCGAGGTGTACCGAATGTGTCAGGAGATCGCGGGCGGGGCCGGACTGGTCCGAGCGGGGTCGCCGGGAGCTTTCGACGGCGGCGCGCTCGAGCGGATGAACCGGGCCGCCCAGATCAACACCTTCGGGGGAGGGGTGAGCGAGGTGCAGCGCGAGATCGTCGCGAGGATGCGGCTCGGCATGAAGGGGAGGGGGCGCCGATGAGCCCCACGGACCTTTTCCACGCGCGGCTGAAGGCGTACGAGGGGAAGGCCGCCGCCACCGCCGGGGTCGGCAAGGACCTCGTCAACGAGCCCATGATCAGGCACTGGTGCGAGGCGATGGGCGACACCCACCCCGCCTACCGGGGGCCGGGGGCGGTCGCGCCGCCGACCATGCTCCAGGCGTGGACGATGGGCGGCCTGTCCGGCCACACGGACCGCTCGGGGGCGTACGAGGAGCTGTCCGCCCTCCTCGACGGCGCCGGGTACACGTCGGTCGTCGCCACCGACTGCGAGCAGGAGTATCTGCGACCCCTCCGGCCGGGGGACGCGATCACCTTCGACGCCGTCATCGAGTCCGTCTCGCCGCGCAAGACCACCAGGCTCGGCACCGGCCACTTCATCACGACGCGCATGGACGTCCGGGCCGGCGGCGAGCTCGCCGGCACGCACCGCTTCCGCATCCTGAAGTACGCGCCGGCCACCCGTCCCGGGAAGCCGGTGCCTGCTGGGCTGACATCCGCTGAGCCGGCGTCCGCCGAGCTCCCGCCCGCTGAGTCGACATCCGCTGAGCCGGCGTCCGCCGGGCTCGCGCTCGCCGAGCCGACGTCCGCCGAGCGTGCATCCGCCGGGCTCCCGCCCACCGAGCCGACGTCCGCCCGGCCCAGGCGGCCCCGGCCCGTCGTCAACCGCGACAACGCGGGCTTCTGGGAGGGCGTGGCCGAGCACCGGCTGCTGATCCAGCGGTGCCACGACTGCGAGACCCTCCGTTTCCCCTGGCTGCCTGGGTGCAACGCCTGCGGCGCGCGGGAGTGGGACATCGTCGAGGCGAGCGGCGAGGGGACCGTCTACTCGTACGTGGTGATGCACCACCCGCCCTTCCCCGCCTTCGATCCTCCCTACGCGGTGGGCCTGATCGAACTGGCCGAGGGCGTGCGGATGGTCAGCAACGTCGTCGGCGTGCCGTACGACAAGGTGCGGATCGGGATGCCGGTCCGGCTGGACTTCCTGCGGGTGGACGACGAGCTGGAGCTCCCCGTCTTCCGGGCGGGCGGGGAGGACTGACATGGACTTCACGCCCACGGAGGAGCAGCGGGCCGCCCGGGACCTGGCCGCCCGGATCTTCGGCGACCTCGCCACGCACGAGCGGCTCGCCGCCGCCGGTACGGGTACGGACGCCGAGCTGTGGAAGGCCCTGTGCGCGGTGGGCCTGATGGAGGCCGTCGAGGAGACCGGGCTGCTCGGGCTCGTCCTGCTCGCCGAGGAGCAGGGGCGCACGACGGCGCAGGTCCCGTTCACGGCGAGCGGCGTGTACGGGCTGCTGGCCGTCGCCCGGCACGGTACGGAGGAGCAGCGCGTCCGGCTGCTGCCGGGGCTCAGGGACGGCACGACGGTGGTCACGGGCGCCTTCCCCGCCCTCCCGGGAGTGAGGCGGGGTGGGCCGGGACCGGGATCAGGGCCGGGGCCGGGCGGGGAAGGGGTACGGGCGGGCGGGGCCCGTGGTGGCCGGCTCACCGGCACCGTCGGGTGGGTGCCCTGGCTGCGGGACGCCACCCACGTCCTCGTCCCGGACGGTGACCGTGCTCTCTGGCTGGTGCGCACGGCGGACCTCGCCGGTCCGGTCGAGGAGGTCGAGCTCACCGCCCCCTGGTCCGCCGGGCGGCTCGTCCTCGACGGGACACCGGCGGAGCCTGTCGGCGGCCCGGGGCCCGAGGCGTACGAGGACGTGCTCGCCGCCGCCCGGATCGCGTTCGCCGGGCTCCAGGCGGGGGTCTGCGCCGGTTCGCTGGCCCGCGCGATCGCGTACACCTCGACGCGGGAGCAGTTCGGGCGGCCGCTCTCCTCGAACCAGGCGGTGCAGTTGAGGGCCGCCGACGCCCACATGGACACGGAGGCGATCCGGGTCACCGCCTACGAGGCGGCCTGGCGCTACGACCAGGCGCTGCCCGCCGCCGAGCACGCCCTGACGGCGGCCTGGTGGGCCTCCGAGGCGGGCAAGCGGGTGGTGCACACCGGCCAGCACCTGCACGGCGGCCTGGGCGCCGACCTCGACCACCCCGTCCACCGGCACTTCCTCTGGGGGCGGCAGCTCGACGCGTATCTGGGCTGCGGCACCGAACTCCTCGCCGAGCTGGGCGATCTGCTCGCGAAAGGAGAGCCCGCATGAAGCCAGGCGACGAGCTGGCGCCGCTCACGATCCCGATCACCCGCACCCTGATCGTCGCCGGGGCGGTCGCCTCCCGTGACTACCAGGACGTCCACCACGACGCGGAGCTCGCCCGGGCCAAGGGCTCCCCGGACATCTTCATGAACATCCTCACCACCAACGGACTCGTCGGCCGCTACATCACCGACCGCCTCGGCCCGACCGCCGTCCTGCGCAAGGTCGCCATCCGGCTCGGCGCCCCCAACTACCCAGGAGACACGATGACCTTGACCGGCACGGTCACGGAGGTGGACGGCGAGACGGTCCGGGTGAGGGTGACCGGCGCCAACGGCATCGGTCACCACGTGACCGGCACCGTCACGGCCACGGTCCCGCCCGAGTCCCGGTCCGCGGTCCTGCACCCGCCCGAGTCCGGGTCCGCGGTCTCGCCCCCGCCCGAGCCCGGGTCCCCGCCCCCGACCCCGTCCGCTCCCCCCGTAGTGGCAGAGTCGGCCCACCCCGAGGAGGGCCAGCGATGAGCGTCCGCACCCGCGATGCGCTGGGCGGCCTCGCCGCCATCGCGGGGATCGGCGCCACCGAGTTCTCCAAGGACTCGGGCCGCAGCGAGCTCACCCTCGCCGTGGAGGCCGTGCAGGCGGCGCTCGACGACGCCGGACTGGTGCCCGGTGACGTCGACGGCCTGGTCACCTTCACCATGGACACCAGCCCCGAGATCACCGTCGCCCAGGCGGCCGGCATCGGTGAGTTGTCCTTCTTCTCCCGCGTCCACTACGGCGGCGGCGCCGCCTGCGCCACCGTCCAGCAGGCCGCCCTCGCCGTCGCCACCGGGATCGCCGAAGTCGTCGTCTGTTACCGGGCGTTCAACGAGCGCTCGGGCCGCCGCTTCGGTTCCGGCGTCCAGCACCGGGAGCCGTCAGCGGAGGGTGCGGCGCTCGGCTGGCAGCTGCCCTTCGGGCTGCTCACCCCGGCTTCCTGGGTCGCCATGATCGCCCAGCGCTATCTCCACACCTACGGGCTCACGCCGGACGCCTTCGCTCATGTCGCCGTCACCGACCGCCGCCACGCGGCCACCAACCCGGCCGCGTACTTCCACGGCAAGCCGATCACGCTCGCCGACCACGCCGCCTCCCGCTGGATAGCCGAGCCGCTGCGGCTGCTCGACTGCTGCCAGGAGACCGACGGCGGCCAGGCCCTGGTCGTCACCTCCACCGAACGCGCCCGCGATCTGCGGCGCCCGCCCGCAGTGATCCTGGCCGCGGCCCAGGGCGCCGGGCGGAACCAGGAGGCGATGACCAGCTTCTACCGGGACGGGCTGACGGGGCTGCCGGAGACGGGCGTGGTGGCCCGCCAGCTGTGGCGGAGCTCGGGGCTCGCCCCCGGGGACATCGACGTGGCCATCCTCTACGACCACTTCACGCCGTTCGTGCTGATGCAGCTGGAGGAGTTCGGCTTCTGCGGGCCGGGCGAGGCGGCCGACTTCGTGGCGGCGGACGCGCTGCCGCTGAACACCCACGGGGGTCAGTTGGGGGAGGCGTATCTGCACGGGATGAACGGAATCGCGGAGGCGGTCCGGCAAGTGCGCGGCACGTCGGTGAACCAGATACCCGGGGCGGCCCGGACCTTGGTCACGGCCGGCACCGGGGTCCCCACGTCCGGGCTGATCCTGGGCACGGACACCTGACGCCGCCCCCGGCACGTACAGGCACAGCCCTGACGCCGCCCCGTTCCCGCACCCCCGCACCCGCACCCCCGCACCCGCGCACCCCCGCACCCGCACCCCGCACCCGCGCACCCTCGACCCCCGTACCCCCGCGCCCCCTCCCCCCGGCGGACCCTGATGCCGGGTGGCCGCGGCTCCACCTACAGGAGGTGCAGACGACCCCACCCCTACAACCTGAGAGGGAGTGCGGTTCGGGACCTGGGGCCGATCCCCGAGGTGGGGGGCCGCTCATAGCGTGGAGCCATGACTCCGCCACCCCCTGGCCCCGTCTGCACCGGCGCCTCGACCGCCGCCGGCCGCCCGGCGCCGCACGCCGCGTACCCCTCCTTCACCTCGTACGTGCGGGCCCGCGGCCCCGTCCTCCTGCGCACCGCGCGCTCGCTGACGGCGAACCCGTCGGATGCCGAGGACCTGCTCCAGACGGCGCTCGCCAAGACCTTCGTCGCCTGGGAGCGCATCGAGGACCACCGCGCCCTGGACGGTTACGTGCGCCGGGCGCTGCTCAACACCCGGACGTCGCAGTGGCGCAAGCGCAAGGTCGACGAGTTCGCCTGCGAGGAGCTGCCGGAGCCCGCCGGACTGCCGGAGCCGGACCCGGCGGAGCGCCAGGCGCTGCACGACGCGATGTGGCGGGCGGTGATGAAGCTGCCCGACCGCCAGCGGGCGATGGTCGTCCTCAGGTACTACGAGGACCTGAGCGAGGCGCAGACCGCCGAGGTGCTCGGCGTGTCGGTCGGCACGGTGAAGAGCGCCGTCTCCCGGGCCCTGGGCAAGCTCCGCGAGGACCCGGAGCTGTCCCCCGTTCGGTAGGAGCCCCAGCTCCTGGCGGGTTACCCTCAGTTACGCCAGTAATCGCTGGCAATTTCCGTACTCCCGGGTAGTGACATACCGCGTGGTATGTGCGCAGAATCGCCACACCCCCACTTCACCTACTGCCGCGTAGCGCCCACCGGGAGGACGCCGTGCTGAGCACCATGCAGGACGTACCACTGACCGTCACCCGCATTCTCGAGCACGGGATGCGGATCCACGGCAAGTCCACCATCACCACCTGGACCGGAGAGGCCGAGCCGCAGCGCCGCACCTTCGCGGAGACGGGCGCCCGCGCCGGACAGCTGGCCAACGCCCTGCGCGACGAACTCGGGGTCACCGCCGACGAGCGGGTCGCCACCCTCATGTGGAACAACGCCGAGCACGTCGAGGCGTACTTCGCGATCCCCGCCATGGGCGCGGTCCTCCACACCCTCAACCTCCGTCTGCCCCCCGAGCAGCTGGCCTGGATCGTCAACCACGCCGCCGACCGGGTGGTCATCGTCAACGGTTCGTTGCTGCCCCTCCTCGCCCCGCTGCTGCCGCACCTGCCGACCGTGGAGCACGTCGTCGTGACCGGCCCCGGCGACCGTTCCGTCCTGGACGGTGCCGCTCCCCGCGTGCACGACTACGAGGAGCTGATCGCCGGCCGCCCCACCACGTACGACTGGCCCGAGCTGGACGAGCGCACGGCCGCCGCCATGTGCTACACCTCCGGCACCACCGGCGACCCCAAGGGCGTCGTCTACTCCCACCGCTCCATCTACCTGCACTCCATGCAGGTCAGCATGGCCGAGTCGATGGGCCTGACCGACGAGGACACGACCCTGGTGGTCGTGCCGCAGTTCCACGTGCTGGCGTGGGGGCTGCCGCACGCGACCTTCATGACGGGCATCAACATGCTGATGCCGGACCGGTTCCTGCAGCCGGCCCCGCTCGCCGAGATGATCGAGCGCGAGAAGCCGACCCACGCCGCCGCCGTCCCCACCATCTGGCAGGGCCTGCTCGCCGAGGTCACCGCCCGGCCCCGCGACCTGACCTCCATGGCCCAGGTCACCATCGGCGGCGCCGCCTGTCCGCCCTCCCTCATGGAGGCGTACGACAAGCTGGGCGTCCGCCTCTGCCACGCCTGGGGCATGACGGAGACCTCTCCGCTCGGCACCATGGCCCACCCGCCGGCCGGTCTGACCGCCGAGGAGGAGTGGCCCTACCGGATCACCCAGGGCCGCTTCCCGGCCGGAGTCGAGGGCCGCCTGGTCGGCCCCGGCGGCGAGATCCTGCCCTGGGACGGCGAGTCCGCGGGCGAGCTGGAGGTCCGCGGCAACTGGATCGCCGGCGCGTACTACGGCGGCGCCGCGGGCGAGGCCTTCCGGCCCGACGACAAGTTCAGCGCCGACGGCTGGCTCAAGACCGGCGACGTCGGCGTCATCAGCCCCGACGGCTACCTCACCCTCACCGACCGCGCCAAGGACGTCATCAAGTCCGGCGGCGAGTGGATCTCCTCCGTCGAGCTGGAGAACGCGCTCATGGGCCACCCGGCCGTCGCCGAGGCCGCCGTCGTCGCCGTCCCGGACGAGAAGTGGGGCGAGCGCCCGCTGGCGACCGTCGTCCTCAAGGAGGGCGCGAGCGCGGACTACGAGGAGCTGCGCGCCTTCCTCGCCACCGAGGGCGGCATCGCCAAGTGGCAGCTCCCGGAGCGCTGGGCGATCGTGCCGGCGGTTCCGAAGACGAGCGTCGGCAAGTTCGACAAGAAGGTGATCCGCAAGCAGTACGCGGACGGCGAGCTGGACGTGACGCGGCTGTAGCCGTCGGTACGGGGCCGTAGACGGGACGGGACGGGACGGGTGTACGAGGGGGGCTCCGACCTCCCTCGTACACCCGTACCCGTAGGCCCGTACCCGTAGGCCCGTACCCATAGGCCCGTACCCGTAGGCCCGTACCCGTACGCTCGTACGCCCGTCTGCCGTCGGCCTCGTGCCTAGTTGGTGCCGATCTTCGCGAGCAGGTCGACGATCCGGGCCTGCACCTCGGTGCTCGTCGACCGTTCGGCCAGGAAGAGCACCGTCTCGCCCGAGGCGAGCCTGGGCAGTTCGGCCTCGTCGAGGTCGGCGGAGGTGTAGACGACGAGCGGGGTGCGGTTCAACTGGCCGTTGGCGCGCAGCCAGTCGATGATCCCGGCCCGGCGGCGGCGCACCTGCATCAGGTCCATCACCACCAGGTTCGGCCGCATCTGCGCGGCCAGCGTCACCGCCTCCGTGTCGGCCGCCGCCCGCGCCACCTGCATGCCGCGCCGCTCCAGGGTCGCCGCGAGCGCCTGCGCGATCTCCTCGCTCTCCTCGATCAGCAGCACGCGGGACGGGTGCTGCTCGCTGTCGCGCGGTGCCAGCGCCTTGAGCAGGACGGCGGGATCGGCGCCGTACGCCGCCTCCCGTGTCGCCTGCCCGAGCCCGGCCGCGAGCAGCACCGGCACCTCGGCGGCGACGGCCGCCTGGCGCAGCGACTGGAGCGCGGTACGGGTGATCGGCCCGGTCAGCGGGTCGACGAAGAGCGCGGCCGGGAAGGCGGCGATCTGCGCGTCGACCTCCTCGCGGGAGTGCACGATCACCGGTCGGTAGCCGCGGTCGCTCAGCGCCTGCTGCGTGGCCACGTCGGGCGCGGGCCAGACGAGCAGCCGACGCGGGTTGTCCAGGGGCTCCGGCGGCAGTTCGTCGTCGACGGGCTGCGGCAGCGGCTGGTTCGACACCTCCACGGCGCCACCGGGGCCGTCCAGCGGCTCCGGCCCTTCCGCCGAGCCCTCGGCGGGCGCCCCTATGGCGTAGGCACGCCCCTCGGGCGCGGGTGTCGGGCCGAGCTTGGGCGCGGCGGGGACCGGCGGGGGCGTGGAACCGGGCGCCGGAGCGGGGGCCGTGGCTTCCGCCGCCGGGTGGGTCCTGCCCGTGGCCGTGGTGTCCGACGGCGCCGGGCGGCTCTCCTCGGCGGGATTGCCGAGCTTGCGCCGGCGCCCGGAGGGAGCGGCGGGGGCGGGGGTGGGCGCGGGGCCGGGCGCCGCGGGCCGGCCCGCCGGAGCCGCCGCCGGGGTCGTCGGCTGCACGAAGGGCACGCCCTGGCCGAGCGTACGGACGCTGAAGGCCCGTCCCTGCGTCGAGTCCTTCGGCGCGGGGCCGGCGGCGGGGCCAGGCGCTGAGCCAGGCGCGGCGCCGGTCACGGGGCCGTGCACGGAACCGCTCGCAGGGCCGTTCGCAGGGCCGTTCGCCGGCCTGTGTACCGGGCCGGACACGGGCATCTCCGGCGGAAGCGGTACGGAGCCGGTGCCGGTCCCACTGGTGGTGCGGGTGGTGCCGGCGGGCGCGGGGGCGGGATCGGACGTGGGTGCCGGAGCTCCGGGCGCGGGCCGCGCGCCGGGCAGCGGGTGCGGCTGCGGCGGCGTGTGCTCGTCCTCCGGCAGCGCCCGTACGGCCTCGTGGCCGGCGGGGCCGGCGTGGCCGGCGGGGTCGACCGCGTCGTGGGGGCGGTCGGCGTCGGCCGGCGGCAGCGCGAACGGCGTCCGCGGGCCCGCCTCGGCGGCCGCGGCCCGCTCCTGCGCGGCGGCCAGCGCACGCCGCCGACGCCCGGTGGGCTGCGGAGGCTGCTGGGGTTGCTGCGACTGATCCGGTGAGGCGACGGCGGGCAGCGCGAGCGCCGCCGCGGGGGCGGCCTCGACGGGCACGCCCTGCGGCGGAACGGTGTCGCCGAGCGCCGGCCGGCCCTGCGCGCTCTCGGCGGCGGTCATCACGGAGCCCTCGGCGGGCCGGCCACGACGGCGGCCGGTGCCGGAGGACTCGGTCCCTCGTACGTTCTGGGCCGGGATCAGGTCGGCCGGAGTCCCGGCCACGCCCTGCGGGGCCTGGGCCGCACCCTGAGCGGGCGCCGTCCCCGGCACCCCCGGCATCCCCGGTGTCCCCGCTGGGCCCGGCATCCCCGATGTCCCCGGCGTACCGGCGGCGGGTGTCTCGTCCGTACGGCCGCGGCGGCGGCCGGTCGGTTCGGGCAGCGGACCGCCCTCGGGGACCATCGGGCTCTGCAGGAACGCGTCCGTGGAGCCCCGACGGGCACGCCGTCGGCCGCCACCGCCGACAGCCTCCTCGCCGCCCACGGGGCCGCCGCCGTCGGCCTGGTCACCACCGGCGCGCTCCTGCGCGGCGGCACCATCGAGCCCCCGGGGCACCTCGGAGTCGGAGGGCGAGGCCTGCGCCGGAAGCGCGGGACGGGCGGGCGCGCCCGGGCCCGGCTCGGGCCGCTGCGGCTGCTCGGGCGCGGCGACGGTGCCGCGGCCGGCGCCGAGCGGCACCTCCACCACGTACGCGCTGCCGGTCGTGCCCGGCACCTCGTGCGTCTGCACGACGCCGCCGTGCGCGGCGACGATCCCGCGCACGATCGGCTGGTGGACCGGGTCGCCGCCCGCGTACGGGCCGCGGACCTCGATCCGTACGACCTCACCGCGCTGCGCGGCCGCGACGACGATCGTCGTGTCACCGGCCCCGCCCACGCCGCCGGCCTGCGCGGCCCTGCTGCTCTTGCCGGTCGCGTCGACTCCGGCCACGTCGGCCACGAGGTGCGCGAGCGCGGTCGTCAGGCGCGCCGCGTCCACCTCGGCCTCGACCGGCGGCGCGTGCACGGCGAACTGCGCCCGGCCCGGCCCGATCAGCTCCACGGCACCGTCGATGCCCGCCGTCACGACCCCGTCGAGCAGCGTCACCGCCTTGTCGAGGGACTCCTTGCCCGCGTCGAGCCGCTGGTAGCCGAGGACGTTGTCGACGAGGGTGGTCATCCGGGCGTAGCCGGCGGCCAGGTGGTGCAGCAACTGGTTCGCCTCGGGCCACAGCTGCCCGGCGTCGTCGGCGGCGAGGGTGGCGAGCTCGGTGCGCAGCTCCTCCAGGGGCCCGCGCAGCGACTCGCCGAGGACGGCCGTCAGCTGCTCGTGCCGGGCGGCGAGCGCCTCGTACCGCTTCTTCTCCCGTGCCAGCTCCGCCGCCCGCTGCTCCAGCTCCGCCGCGTGGCGCTCGGCCAGGTCGGCGAGCTCGGCGGCGTGCTTCTCGGCGAGCTGCTCGTACGGCCTGCGGTCGGTGAAGGTCATGACGGCGCCGACGAGCTGGTCCCCGTCGCGTACCGGCGCGGTGGTGAGGTCGACCGGGACCCGGGCACCGTTCTTCGCCCACAGCACCTGCCCGCGGACGCGGTGCTTGCGGCCGGACTTGAGGGTGTCGGCGAGCGCCGACTCCTCGTACGGGAAGGGCTCGCCGTCGGCGCGCTTGGGGAGGATCAAGGGGTGCAGCTCGGCGCCGCCGAGCTCGGTGGCCCGGTAGCCGAGGATCTGCGCGAAGGCGGGGTTCACGAGGACGACCCGGCCGTCGGTGTCGGTGCCGACGACGCCCTCGGACGCGGCGCGCAGGATCATCTCGGTCTGGCGCTGGGAGCGGGCGAGTTCCGCCTCGGTGTCGAGGGTGCCGGTGAGGTCTCGTACGACCAGCATGAGCAGCTCGTCGCCGGTGTAGCCGCTGTACGAGTCGTAGGCCTCGCGCCCGTCCTCCAGGCTGGCGCTGGTCACCTCGACGGGGAACTCGCTGCCGTCCGTGCGGCGGGCCATCATCCGGGTCGGCCGGGTGCGTCCCCGGTCGTCGGCCGCCTCGGGGCGGCGCATCGAGCCGGGGATCAGGCGCGAGTCGAAGTCCGGCAGCAGGTCGAGCAGCCCGCGGCCGACGAGGGCGGTGCCGGGCGTCTCGAACATGCCGAGGGCGATGGTGTTGGCGTTGACGACGGTGCCGTTGCAGTTGACGAGCACGAGACCGTCGGGGAGCGCGTCGAGTATGGCTGCGAGGCGAGCAGCGCCTCGGGATGGCCTGCTGCTCACGAGACGCTTCCTCCCTGAACCCACTGCCCTGAACTACTGCATGTGCCTGCAGCCCTTGCCTGGTGGCCGGCCGGCCCCATCTTGCCCCTCGGGCCGTGGCCTGTCACGGAGGGAGTCTAAGGGAGGGAGGGCCTCCGCCTCTGGACATGGGGTGGGGGTTGTGTGCTCAGGCCTTGACACGGGGGAGGACCGGCCGGAGGTTCTCCCAGCGCTCGATCTCGCAGCCGTCGGCCCGGGAGAAGCGGGCGTCGATGCTCCGGCCCTGCCAGCTGCCGGTGATGTGGGCGGTGGCCGGACCTCCGTACATCTGCGTACACATCCGGTCCTCCGGCACGGGGGCGAACGGGTTGCCGCCGGCCTCGGCGAACTGGTCGAGCCGCTTGCAGGCGTTCTCGGCGGCGGGGTGGGTGCCGCCGGGCGTGCCGCCGCCGCACTCCAGCCGGAAGGTGCCGTCGGCGTCGGGGTGGCCGCTCCGCTCGATGCTCACGGTGAGCGTGTCGGGCGAGGAGAGCAGCGGCAGCGGGGGGAGCGGGCCGAGGCCGCCGGTGGTGGTGGCGACGGTCGCGAAGGTCGCGAGGAGGAGGGGACGCAGCATGGGGACTCCTGGGGCGGCGGTCGGTCGTTCTTCCCTCCCTAACGCTCCGGTCGGCGCTCCGTTGCGCACCCGGGATGCGCCGCGCGAGGGCTTTGCCCTCGGCCCCCGGGGGCGAGTACGGTGAAACCGATTGGTGACACCCGGCTCGTCTGTGTCATCATCTGCACGCACCACTCGCGTACGCGCGGGGTGCATGGAGGCGTCGCCTAGTCCGGTCTATGGCGCCGCACTGCTAATGCGGTTTGGGTCTTAAAGCCCATCGAGGGTTCAAATCCCTCCGCCTCCGCCACCACGAAGCCCCGGTCCCGCCGACTGGGGCTTCGCTGCGTTCCGGGGAGGGCGTGCGCGAGCTTCGCGAGGGTGCTCCGGGGTGGGTGCGCGCGAGCTTCGCGGGCGGTCCCGCGGGAGGGTCCGCGCGAGCTGCGCAGGCGACCCCGCCCTGGGGTGTGACCCCGGTCTCTTTTCCCTGATTCCGGCCACGCCGACCCACCCGTACGCCGTCCGCCACCGGGCCGCCGGTCTTGATCGCGGAGGGCGTTTTCGCAGGTCACAAGGGGTGTGGCTAATGGATTTCACATGGCGGCGGCAGTCATGTAATGTTCTTCCTGTCGCCGCGAGCGGGCCGAAAGGCCGGGGAGCGGAGGCAAGAACTAAAAACAAGCACTCGTAGCTTAACGGATAGAGCATCTGACTACGGATCAGAAGGTTGCAGGTTCGAATCCTGCCGAGTGCACATAGGTCAAAGGCCCCGCCGGTTCGCCCGGCGGGGCCTTTGACAGCAGCGGATGACATCAACGCCTAGATCGGGCGCGCAGACGACGCCATCAGAGCGTCCGACTACAAGACCCCGTCGTTGGTGTCAGGCCCGAGTGCCTCATCCATCCGACCCGCTGCGGCCCGCAGCGTCGTCTGCATGACGTGGGCGTGGGTGTCGAGCGTCATCGTGAGCGGGCTGTGCCCGAGCGCCTCCACGATGACCTGGGCGTGCACCCCCTGAGCGAGCAGGAGTGACGCGCAGGTGTGGACGCGGACGCGGCGCGCCTTGGCCTTCGGGTTGTACGGCAGCGTAGGGCGGCCGGCTGCACCGGGCGAGTCTTAGGGTCATGGCCCCCACATCGTGTTTTACCGGGGACGTCCACGGACGCGGGGCAGCAGCGGGGCTTGGATCAGCGCATGGAGGGCCATCCACGCCGGTCGGACAGCCGTTCCACCCGCTCGTATAGGTTCTCCGGCACGTTCACTCCCGTCTGCCGAGCTGTCTCCATGCGGTGCCTGATGTGTCCGAGGAAGTTGTCCAACCCTTCGTCACTACGCGCGGCGTAGCCAGCCAGCTCTTGTCGCATACGGGCTGCCCGGTCGTCACCTGAACTCATCACGGCATAGACCCTAAACGCCTCAGATTTCGGGGCGCTGGGGTCGGAAGACCACGGCACCAGTGAACGCGGGTGGCAGCCCGGACGGGAGCGGGGGCTTTGGTGCTGGTGGGTCAGTTGAGGAGGGGGACGAAGCCGCCACGGGCGGTGCCACGGGTGGGTGAGGGTGGGGAGGTCGGGGTGGGGCGGGAGCGGGGCCGTTGGGAGTATGTTGCGCCTGCCGTAGCCCTTGGCGCGTCCATCGAGTCGTCGGTGACGACAGGGCGTCGGTGAGGACCGAGACCGGGAGGCCCGAGTGGTGCGACAACCGACCGAGTTCGAGATGCGAAGGACGTGACCGTGGTGCGTGACCAGCGGGTCCAGTGCGATTCGGAGTGCGGGAGCCCCGGGGTGCGGAGCCACGACGGCCGCCGACTGACGGGGCGGCGGCCGAGACCATGAAGCCGACGCGGATGTCCCGTGAGGAAGCGATTCCCCTCGTGCAGCGCCTCATGAACGGGGAGACCTCCGAGGCCGAGGGGGACGACATCCTGGACGACCTAAGGCGCGGCCTGGCGTGCCCTCACATCAGCGACTACATCTTCTGGAACTTCGATCCGGAGCTGACCGCCGAGAAGGTCGTCGACAGGGCACTGGCCTACAAGCCGATCGCCCTCTGAGGGCGGTGCGGTAAGACTTTCTCTCCTTCATCGAGCACCCGGCTGCGTTCCGCTCCGCCGGGCGGGCTTCGACTCCGCTCCGCGCGACGCCCTGCCTGCGGCCCGCGCGATGCGTCGACGCCCGCCCTTACGAGACGGGATGGGAGTTGGGGTGAGTGGTGGGCCGGGGCCGGTCGACTCACTACTGTTCCGCGTGCATGCGCGCGAGGACAGGGAGCATAAGTGACCAAAAGGCGACAGGTCGACGATCAGACGGCGGCCGCCTATCTGACCTATATGGCCGTCCTCGAAATCCGCAGCATGGCCAGGCGCCGCAAAGCACTGAAGACCTGGCCTGACGACGATTACGTCGCCTGCATCGCCTGGCTTTCCGATCTCGTGCACAACCTCGCGGGTGGTGTGAGACCCACGAGGCGGTGGCCACCTTGGCGCGAACACAAGCGTCCGATGTACTGGACGTGGAACGTGGCAGGACCAGCAGGACGCGAATGGATCTTGGCCACTCTGGAGAAGGGGAGGCTGGATTGGACTCCGCCACCTATCAATGACCGCCGCTGACCGATCCGGCTAGAGCTACGGATCAGGAGGCCGCATCCTCTCGCCGACGTCAGGCGAGGCTTACCCCTGGGGTGTCCGGCGGATCTTGGGGCTTTGTCGGTCGGTTCGTCGAGCAGTGCACCAATCGGCTGCGCTGTCAGCTCCGTTCGCTAGGGTCGGCGGCCATGACGCAGAGCAAAACCGAAGCCTGGCCGGAACCTCCACTCGCCGGCACCGAGGCGGCAGCCATCCTCGGCGCACTCGAACGGCAGCGGGCCACCCTCGCCTGGAAGTGCTCTGGACTGGACGCCTCTGGCCTTCGCGCCACGCTCGGCAGGTCCGCCATCACTCTGGGCGGCCTGCTCAAGCACCTGGCGCACATAGAGGACAGTCACTTCGCCCGGCTGTGGCTCGGCACCCCCGTCGGTGCTCCCTGGGACACCGTCGACTGGGACAGCACTCCCGACTGGGACTACCGCTCCGCCGCCGAGGACACCCCCGAGCAACTGCTCGCTCTCTGGCAGGAATCCGTCGCCCGCTCCCGAGCCATTGTCGACAAGGCGCTCAGCACGGGTGGGCTGGACCAACTCGGCGCATACACCACCCGCAGCGGCGAACGCCCCAACCTCCGCCGCATTCTCCTCGACCTCGTCGAGGAGTACGCCCGGCACGCCGGTCACGCCGACCTCATCCGTGAATCCGTCGACGGACTCACGGGCGAGGATCCGCCGAGGTGAACTGACGTACGTCGGGGGGGGGTGGACCGCCCTGGCCCTGTGCGTATGACCGCGTACGCCTCGCGCGCCCGTCGGATGGACGGATCCCGGAGCTGCTCTGCTGCTCATTTCGGGACGGGAGGGCCAGGTGGAAGCCCTCGGATGCGAACCGCGGGAAGGTGAGCTCCGGACGGCCGGCCCGGGTCAGACGAGGAGGGGGACGAAGCCGCCGCGGGCGGTGCCCGGGTGGGTGAGGGTGGGGAGGTCGGGGTGGGGCGGGAGCGGGGTCGGAAGGGAGATGACCACGGCACCGCCGGCGCGCTCCGCGTCCTCGCACCAGTCCGCCAGGTCGCCGTCGCCGAGGACCGGCGCCGCCAGGGACGGGATCATGGTGCCGTGGTCGCCGGGGCCGTCCACGACGCACAGGGTGAGCCTCGGGACGATGCCCCAGCCCTCGCAGCGAGGCACCTCGCCGTCGGCGTCGGTCGGGCCGAGCGGGGGCAGGGCGTCGTGGACCGGGGCCTCGGTGAGCACGAGGAGCGGGGGCGCGGCCCGGACGAACAGGGTGTTCTCAGGGTTCTGCAGCACCGGGTCACTTTCGCAGAGGACGACGGCTCCTCGTACGCCGGGGCCTCGGACGCCTTCACCGGCCCCTGGGGTCACACAACGGGACGTCCACGGAGCGGGCCACACCTTCGGGTGAACCGAACTGATTCCATGACAGTCGAATATGCCCTCGGCCTAGCGTGCTGATGGAGGTGATGTCCGATGAACGCCGTCGACGCCGTCGACATCGACGACTTCGTGTACGCCGCCACCGGAGCGCGACTGCGGAGGCTCACGCTATTGGACGGATCGCACTGGTTCCCCGCCGTGGACGTGGCCCGTCAGCTCGGTTACGCCAGCGCCCGGCAGGCCCTCCGCGCGCATGTCGCGGACGCCCTGCACACCACCCTCGCCGAGCTCCCGATCGACGTCATGGCCCCCGTCGACTCCGGCATAGCGGCGCACGGGCCCCGCGCCGCCAGCGGCCGAGCGAGTCTCAAGGGCCTGAAGAAGTCCACCCGGCTCGTGTGCCTCGAAGGGCTCGTCCAGCTCGTCGCCGCCTCCACCAAGGCACAGGCGGCGCCGTTCAAGGCATGGGTCGCCCAGGTCGTCGCCGACGTGCAGCGCGACGGGTCCTACGGGCTCGAACCGTCGCCCGGGGCGCCCTCCGCCTCCGGCCACAGCTCCGCGTTCGTCCTTCCGCAGCCGCTCCTCGACGCCCTCGTACGGCTGGAGGAGAGCACCGCGCGGTTCGACGACGAGAGCGAGCGCGTCGAGCTGCTGCGGCAGGCCGGGAGGGACCTCAACCGGATCGCCGCCTGTCTGGAACGCCTCTCCCTCCCCGCCCAGCGTTCGGCGCCGTACGAACCCGGCCCGGCCTCCCCCGCCCCTCTCACCCCGCAACAACTCCTCGACTCCTGGCGCGCGCGGAACGCCGTCGTGAGCGAGGACGTCCACGCCGTCGCCGCCTACCTCGCGCCCGCGCTCCTCCGGGGCGGCGTCCGCTACCGCCTCGACGACGTGGCCCGCCGCACCGGCCTCACGGCCGAGCGGGTCCGTGAATGTGTCCGCGTGCTCGTCGAGCGCGGCTGCATGCGCCAAGCCGGAGGTACGGGACCGGGGGGAGGCAAGGGCAGCGGGTCCGACGGGACCGGCTCGGGCGGGACCGGGTCCGACGGGACCGGGTCCGGTGGAGGACTGCTGTACGTGTTGCCCTGACCCGAGGTCCGGTGCCGCAGGCGCTGTCAGTGGTCTGCCCGACACTGGACGCATGGTGTGGCGGAGCGGCGGTATCTCGTGGCGCGGCGGGGCACCCGCGCTGCGGTGGGAGGGCGGCCGGCTCAGCGCGCTCTCCCCGGGGCGGGACATCGCCTTCCGGGCCGTCGGCGAGCGGCGGTGCGTCGGCGCCCGGGGCAACCCCTGCCCCCTGGCCGCCGTCGTCCCCGGCCGCGGCACCGGCAGCCGGTGCGCCGACTGCGCGCGGCTCGACCGGGCACACTCGGTGGCGGCCGACACCCTCGCCGACGACCCGCGCCCGTACCGCGTCTATCTCGCCTGGTTCGGGCCCGCCATGGTGAAGGTCGGCATCACCGCCGAGCAGCGCGGTGACGCGCGTCTGCTCGAACAGGGCGCGGTCGCCTTCAGCTGGCTCGGCCGCGGCCCCCTCATGGCCGCGCGGCGGACCGAGGAGGTGCTGCGGCACGCCCTCGCCGTGCCCGACCGCATCCCGTACGCGCGCAAGCGGGCCGTCCGGCACGTCCTGCCGCCGGTCGAGGAGCGGGCGCGCGAGGTGCGGGAGCTGTACGGGCGGGCCGTCGGCGTCGGCGTCTGGGCCGAGACGCTGGAGGTGCTGCCCTGCCGGGTCCACGACCACGTGGACGTCTTCGGGATCGGTGACCTGCCCGCGTACGACGGGAGCGTCGTCGAGCTCGTCTCCGGCGGGGTCGTCGCCGGGCGGCTGCTCGCCGCCGCCGGGCCCGATCTGCACCTCCTCGACCCCGGCGGGCGCCATCTCGCCCTCGACACGCGGCTGATGAGCGGCTGGGTGCTGGAGGCAGCGCCGGCCGGTCATGCCGTGACCGTTCCCGTGACGGCGGCCCTGCCCGGCGAGGACGCGCAGGAGCAGCTGTTCTGAAGGCCCCCTGACCGCACCGGGCCCCGCCCGCGCCGCCCCCGTGCCCCCGCCCGCGCCGAAGCCCTGAACCGTAAAGTCTTGGATCCCTTCCGGCGGCTTCCATGGACAGCTCCGCTCGTCCCCCCGCAGGGTGATCACATGACCCAGAGCCTCGTGGGCGGCTTCCAACCGCCCTACTACACCGCTGTCTTCACGTCGATCCGGCCCGCCGCGCCGGAGGGATATGCCGAGACCGCCGCCAAGCTGGACGAGCTCGTCAAGGACATGCCCGGCTTCCTCGGCCACGAGTCCGCCCGTACGCCCGGTGGCATCGGCATCACCGTCGCCTACTTCCGCGACCTCGACGGACTCACCGCCTGGCAGCACCACCCCGAGCACATGGCCGCCAAGCGACACGGCCGGGAACACTGGTACGAGAGCTACCGCGTGCACATCGGCAAGGTCGAGCGGGCCTACGGCTTCGACCGCGATGACCGCGACGACAGCGACGACAGCGACGACAGCGGTGACCGCGAAGACCGCGATGACCGCGACGGTCATGACAACCGCGATGGTCATGACAACCGCGAAGACCGCGACGGTCGCGACAACCACGACAACCACGACAACCACGAAGACCTCGTCGACCGAGAAGCCCCAGACGCCCGCGAAGACCTCACCGCCCACACCCACCACGCCGAGCGCCACACCCGCCCGGCGCCCCACGACCGGGACGTGGTCCATGACCGCGACTGACGTACGGGCGTGGGCCGACCGCCTCCGGATTCCCGGGCTCGTCGACGTCCACACCCACTTCATGCCCCGCAGCGTCCTCGACAAGGTGTGGGCCTACTTCGACGCCGTCGGGCCCCTCACCGGGATCGAGTGGCCCATCACCTACCGCGAGGAGGAGGACCGCCGGGTCGCGCTGCTCCGGGAGTTCGGGGTGCTCGCCTTCACGTCGATGCTCTACCCGCACAAGCCGGCCATGGCCGCCTGGCTCAACGACTGGGCCGCCGACTTCGCCGGCCGCACCCCCGACTGCCTCCACACCGCCACCCTCTTCCCCGAACCCGGCGCCCCCGGCTACGTCCGGCAGGCCCTGGAGCGCGGCGCCCGTGTCTTCAAGGTGCACCTCCAGGTCGGCGGCTTCGACCCCAACGACCCGCTCCTCGACGAGGTGTGGGGCCTGCTCGCCGAGGCCGCGACCCCGATCGTGATCCACTGCGGCTCCGGCCCCGCCCCCGGCGCGTACACCGGCCCGGGCCCCGTCGGGCGACTGCTCGCCCGGCACCCCCGGCTGCGGCTGATCGTCGCCCACATGGGCATGCCGGAGTACGCCGACTTCCTTGACCTCGCCGAGCGGTACGAGGGCGTCCACCTCGACACCACCATGGCGTTCACCGACTTCAGCGAGCGGCTCGCGCTCTTCCCGCCCGGCGAGCTCAAGCGGCTCCAGGCGCTCGGCGACCGGATCCTGCTCGGGTCCGACTTCCCGAACATCCCCTATCCGTACGTCCATCAGCTCCACGCCCTCGAACGGCTCGGGCTCGGCGACGACTGGCTGCGGGCGGTCTGCCACGACAACGGCGTACGGCTCTTCCGGCTGTCGCACCAGTCCAACCAGTCCCACCAGTCCTACAGGTCCCACCAGTCCTACAGGTCCCACCGGTCCCACCCGTCCCCCTCGTGAACTCCTGAGGCCGAGCCCCGGTTCTCAGGGAATTCACAGGGAAGCGCAAGGCGCGTTTCAGGCGGGCCGAGAACCGTGGCCCCATGACTGCGACCACTCCCTCGCCCCCTCCGCGCTCGCGTACCGATCTGCTCCGGCGTGACGGTTCCGCCGTCCGCGTGCTCGTCGTCGACGACGAGGCCTCGCTCACCGAGCTGCTCTCGACGGCCCTGCGGTACGAGGGCTGGCAGGTGCGCAGCGCGGGCGACGGGGCCGGGGCGCTGCGGACGGCGCGCGCGTTCCGGCCCGATGTCGTCGTGCTCGACATGATGCTGCCCGACATGGACGGGCTCTCCGTCCTGGGGCGGCTGCGGCGCGAGTTGCCCGAGGTGCCGGTGCTGTTCCTGACCGCGAAGGACGCCGTGGAGGACCGGATCGCCGGGCTCACGGCGGGCGGCGACGACCACGTCACCAAACCCTTCAGTGTGGAGGACGTGGTGGCCCGGCTGCGCGGGCTCATCCGGCGTTCGGGGGCCGCGCAGGCGGCGCGCGGCGAGTCGCTGCTCACGGTCGGGGACCTCACCCTGGACGAGGACAGTCACGAGGTGACCCGGGGCGGCGAGTCCATCCACCTCACCGCCACCGAGTTCGAGCTGCTGCGCTACCTCATGCGCAATCCGCGCCGGGTGCTCAGCAAGGCGCAGATCCTGGACCGCGTGTGGTCGTACGACTTCGGCGGACAGGCCAACGTCGTCGAGCTGTACATCTCCTACCTGCGCCGGAAGATCGACGCCGGCCGCAGCCCCATGATCCACACGCGCCGCGGGGCCGGGTACCTCATCAAGCCGGGGGAGTAGCCCCCGCCGTGCCCCCGCGGCCTTGTCCGGGGCCGGATTCCCCGCCTCCCCGCCGCCCCGCCAATCCGCCTACCCCCGACCCGCCGCCCCGCCGACCCACCCACGCGTCCTCCGCGCGCCCCGGCCCACCCGCCCCGCACGCAAGGCGCCGCCAAAAGTCGCTATACGGCGTACAAGAGCTCCTATACGGTGTACGAGTCACAGCCTCGTACACCGTATAGGAGTTGCCCATGACAGCCACCGGCGGTCACCCGCAGCGCTGGCTGATCCTCGGCGTCATCTGCCTCGCCCAGCTCACCGTGCTGCTCGACAACACCGTGCTCAGCGTCGCCATCCCCTCGCTGACCACCGAACTCCACGCGTCCACCAGCGACATCCAGTGGATGATCAACGCCTACTCGCTCGTCCAGTCCGGACTGCTGCTCACCGCGGGCAACGCCGCCGACCGCTACGGCCGCAAGAAGATGCTGGCCATCGGCCTCGCGCTGTTCGGCATCGGCTCGCTCACCGCCGGTCTCGCCGAGTCCAGCGCGCAGCTGATCGCCGCTCGCGCGGGCATGGGCGTCGGCGGCGCGCTGCTCATGACCACGACCCTCGCCGTCGTCATGCAGATCTTCGACGACTCCGAGCGCGTGAAGGCCATCGCGCTCTGGGCCACCGTCGGCTCGCTCGGCTTCGCCGCGGGGCCGCTGATCGGCGGCGCGATCCTCAACCACTTCTGGTGGGGAATGATCTTCCTCATCAACATCCCGGTGGCGCTGATCGGCCTGGTCGCCGTCCTCAAGCTCGTCCCCGAGTCCAAGAACCCGCAGGGCGAGCGCCCCGACCTGCTCGGCGCCCTGCTGTCCACCATCGGCATGACCGCCGCCGTGTACGCGATCATCACCGGTCCCGAGCACGGCTGGACCTCCGCCGAGGTGCTGCTCCCGGCCGCGATCGGCGTCGTCGTCCTGGCCGCCTTCGCCGCCTGGGAGCTGCGCGTCCCGTACCCGATGCTCGACATGCACTTCTTCCGCAACCAGAAGTTCGTCGGCGCCGTCGCCGGCGCGATCCTGGTCATGTTCGGCATGGGCGGCTCGCTCTTCCTGCTCACCCAGCACCTGCAGTTCGTCCTCGGGTACGAGCCGCTGGAGGCGGGTCTGCGGATGGCGCCGCTCGCGCTGACCGTCGTCGCGCTCAACCTCACCGGCGTCGGCCCGCGAATCGTGACGAAGCTCGGCACCCCGCTCACCGTCACCGTCGGCATGACCCTGGTTGCGGCCGGTCTCGGCTCGATCGCCCTGATCGGCGGGGGCACCGAAGGCACCTACTGGGGCATGCTGCTCGGCCTGGTCCTCATGGGCATCGGCCTCGCCGTCTCCAACCCCGCCATGGCCAACGCCATCATGAGCGCGATCCCGCCGGAGAAGGCCGGTGTGGGCGCGGGCGTCAACGGCACCCTCGCCGAGTTCGGCAACGGCCTCGGCGTCGCCGTCCTCGGCGCGGTCCTCAACGCCCGCTTCGCCGCCCTCGTCACCGTCACCGCGACCTCGCTGCCCGCGGCCCTCGCGGCGGCCGGCAGCGAGACCGAACGCGCGGCGATCTCCGACGCCTTCGCCTCCGGCCTCCAGACCAGCCAGCTGGTCGGCGCGATCGCCGTCCTCGCCGGCGGTCTGGTCGCGGCGGCCCTGCTGAAGCGGGCCGAGCGCGCGGAGGCGGCCGGGGCCGCCGGCCCGGCCGAGCAGCCGACCGTGGCTGCCTAGCATGGTCACGGACCACTGACCGACGGAAGGAACGCGATGGTCAAGGCAGCCGATCGGGCCAGGAACCCGGCGCGTTCCAGCGTCTGGCTGGAGAACCGGGACCGCCGGGCCGCCCGCAGCGGGGGCGGCCCGGCCGGGCTCGACCGCGACCGGATCGTCGCCGCGTCGATCCGGATGCTGGACGAGGAGGGCCTGGCCAGGCTTTCCATGCGCAAGCTGGCGACCGAGCTGAACGTCACCGCGATGTCCCTGTACTGGTACGTGGACACCAAGGACGACATCATCGAGTACGCCATCGACACCTGCTACGGGGAGATCGACCTGGCCGAGGTCGACGCCGCCGGCGACTGGCGCGACCGGATCAAGGTGCTCGCCCTGGCCTATCGCCGGATGCTGGTGCGCCACCCGTGGATGTCGCCGTGCGCCGGGCAGTACCTCAACATCGGCCCGCACGCGATCGCCGTCGGCTCCAAGATCCAGGAGGCGATCCGGGACACCGGACTGCCGCTCGAACGCCAGCCGAGCGCGATGTCGGCCGTCTTCCAGTTCGTGTACGGGTACGGGACGATCCAGTCCCAGTTCGAGCGCCGGGCGGCCGAGGCCGGGATGTCTCAGGACGACTTCTACGGGGAGTCGGTCAAGGCGTTCCGCGACGACCCGCAGTTCGTGGAGGCGCTGGAACCGATGGCCGAGATCCTCGACGAACGCGCCTCGCACGGCAGCGTCACGGCGATCTGGAACCGCGACTTCGACTACGCCCTCGAGATCCTGATCGCGGGCATCGAGGTCATGGTGGAGCGCAGCCGTACGGTTCGCCCGGGTGAATGACGGTCGCAGCGGTACGGAGCCCCGGTGAATGACGGACGCAGCGGTACGGAGCCCCGGGGGAATGACGGAGCGGCGGCCGTCCCCTGCCGCCGCTCCGTACCCGACCCGGCCGCGCCTCCGCTCGGAGCGCGGCCGGGAGTCTCCTACCTGGCGTCCTGCTCGCTCTTCTCGGCCGGCGCCGTGCTGTTGCTCTTCAGCGCGACCTCCTTGATGAACAGCGTCACCACGAAGGCGAGCAGCGCGAACGGTGCCGAGTAGAGGAAGACGTCGCCGACGCCGTGCCCGTACGCGCTTTCCATGACCGTACGGATCGGGGCGGGCAGCTTGTCCATGTCGGGGATGCCGCCGCCGCCCTGGCCCATGGCCCCCGCGGCCTTCGGGCCGAGCTCGGCCAGGCCCTCCTTGACGTAGTCGGTGACCCGGTGGGCCATGACGGCGCCGAGCGCCGAGACACCGATCGCACCGCCCAGGGAACGGAAGAAGGTGACGACGGAGGAGGCGGCGCCGAGGTCGGAGGGGGCGACCTGGTTCTGGGTGCAGAGGACCAGGTTCTGCATCATCATGCCGAGGCCGAGGCCGAGCACCGCCATGAAGACGGCGATGTGCCAGTACTCCGTGTCGTAACGGATGGTGCCCAGCAGGCCCAGACCGCCGGTGGCGAGGGCGCCGCCGCTGATCAGCCAGGCCTTCCAGCGGCCGGTCTTGGTGATGATCATGCCGGAGGCGGTCGAGGAGACGAACAGGCCGCCGATCATCGGGATGGTGAGGACGCCGGACATCGTCGGCGACTCGTCGCGGGCCAGCTGGAAGTACTGGCTGAAGAAGACCGTGCCGGCGAACATCGCCACGCCCACGAAGAGCGAGGCCAGCGAGGCCAGTGTGATGGTGCGGTTGCGGAAGAGCCGGAGCGGGATGATCGGCTCGGCGGCCCTGGACTCGACGAGCAGGAAGACCGCGCCGAGGACGAGGGAGCCGCCCACCATGACGGCGGTCTGCCAGGACATCCAGTCGTACTTGTCCCCCGCGAAGGTGACCCAGATGAGGAGCAGGGAGACGGCGGCGCTGATGAAGAAGGCGCCGGCCCAGTCGACCTTGACCTGACGCTTCACGACCGGGAGCTTCAGGGTCTTCTGCAGCACCAGGAGCGCGATGATCGCGAAGGGCACGCCGACGTAGAAGCACCAGCGCCAGCCGAGCCAGTCGGTGTCGGTGATGACGCCGCCGAGCAGCGGGCCGCCGACGGTGGCGACGGCGAAGACCGCGCCGAGGTAGCCGCTGTACCGACCGCGCTCACGCGGGGCGATCATGGCGGCCAGGATGATCTGGGAGAGGGCGGTCAGACCGCCGACGCCGATGCCCTGGACGACGCGGCAGGCGATGAGCATGCCGGTGTCCTGGGAGAGGCCGGCGACGACCGAGCCGGCGACGTAGATCACCAGGGCTATCTGGACGAGCAGCTTCTTGGAGAAGAGGTCGGCCAGCTTGCCCCAGAGCGGGGTGGTCGCCGTCATCGACAGCAGGGCGGCGGTGACGACCCAGGTGTAGGCGGACTGACCACCGCCGAGGTCGGTGATGATCTGGGGGAGGGCGTTCGAGACGATCGTCGAGGACAGGATGGCGACGAACATGCCGAGCAGGAGCCCGGACAGCGCCTCCATGATCTGACGGTGCGTCATCGGCGGGGTGGCGCCGGGACCGGCGCTCCCCTGAGGGGTGAGGCCGTCCCGCACACCGGCGTCGGGCGAGGTCGTAGCCATGAACTTCCTTCGTTGTCAGCTTCGTTGTGCGCTTCGTCGGGCGCTTCTTCGTCGCGCGCTTCTCGGTCGTGCGCTTCTTCGGCGGGCGCTTCTTGGTCGTGCGCTTCGTGATCAGGCGTGGTGGGCCCGGCAGTCTCCGAAGGAATCCCGGAGACGGGCGAGCAGGGCGGTGAGCAGGGCGACGTCGTCGTCGGACCACTCCGTGAGGTGGCGGGAGAAGGCGTCGGTGACCCGGCGGTCGAGTTCGCCGAGCATCGCGTAGCCCTCGGGGGTGAGCCGCAGGATGCGGGAGCGTTTGTCGTCCGGGTCGGGCAGTCGCTCGATCCAGCCGTGCTCCACGGTGTGCGCCACATGGCGGCTGCACACCGACATGTCGACGGCCATCAGCTCCGCGAGCCGGCTCGTCCGCATGTCGCCGTGGTGCTTGACCAGGGCGAGCACGGCCGCCGCGCCGCCCTGGCAGTGGGCGGGCAGGGCCCGGGAGAGCCCGCGCTTCACGGCGCCGATGGCGCTCACCGCGCGGGCGAGTTCCTCGTACCGGTTCCGGTTGACCGTCTCCATCGCACACTCCGGCATCTTGTTGCTTAGGGCAACGATAGAGATGGATGGTTGCTCCAGGCAAACTAAATCGGTCAAAGCGTGCTAAAGAATCGGCAAAGCGGGTCGGAAAGGGGGTGGAGGGGGAGGGCAGGTGCAGGTCCGGGGCAGGGCCGGAGGGCGGGGCTTGGGGCCGCCACCCCTCCTTCGCTAGGGTCCGGCCCATG
The DNA here is from genome assembly GCF_040302485.1 of Streptomyces sp. NPDC126499. NCBI lineage: Bacteria > Bacillati > Actinomycetota > Actinomycetes > Kitasatosporales > Streptomycetaceae > Streptomyces > Streptomyces sp. NPDC126499. The sequence goes on from NZ_JBEOUO010000006.1 coordinate 222,638, forward strand.
GCACACAACCCCCAAGCACCGTACGGCCAGGGCGGCGGTCAGGCCCCCGAGGGCTCCTACGACCCCGCAGGCAGCACCCAGATGTTCCGCGCCTTCGTCGACGAGGGCACCCCGCAGCGGCAGCAGCAGACCGCTGCCGTCACCTCTTCCGGCCCCCGTGTGGGTCTGATCGTCGGCATCGTCCTCGCGGTCGCCGTCCTCGCGGGCGTGGCCTGGCTCGCGCTGGGCTGACCCGTATCGACCGACCGGCCTTCAGGAGGGCGGCCGGGCCGGAGGCTCCGCGGGGCTTCGGGCCCGACCGCCCTCTCCGCGTCGAGAGCCGCGTCGAAGGCTGTGTCGAGGACCGCGTCGAGGGCCGCGTCAGGGGCCGCCCTCTCGGCGTCGAGGCAGGGGCTGGAGCGGGCAAAAGAAAAGGCCGGGAGCCGTATGCGCTCCCCGCCATGCTCAACATATAGCGCACGGGGGGCCTTGCGGCAAGGCCCCGTTCGTGGCGCAGAATCGGCGTCCTTCGCCCGAATCGGGCGGGGAATCCAGCCGAAGGGGAGCCACCGCATGCGCGTGGTGTTGTCGTCGTACGGGTCCCGTGGGGACGTCGAGCCGCTGGCCGCTCTGGCGGTCGTCCTGCGGCAGATGGGCGCCGAGGTGCGCCTGGTGGCGCCCGAGGACCGGGAGTTCGCCGATCGCCTTGCCGGTATCGGGGTCGAGATGGTGCCGGTGCGCTATTCGATCCGCGCGCTGGCGGCCGGGCCGAAGCCGAACTCCGCGGAGGACATGGCCGATCGGGTGGCCGAGCTGGCCGAGGCGCAGTACGCGGCGGTGGCCGAGGCAGCCGAGGGCGCGGACACGCTCCTGGCGACCGGTCTGTTCCCGGCCGTGACCGGGGCCAGGACGGCGGCCGAGCAGCGGGGCCTGCGCTATGCGTACGTGACCTTCTTCCCCGGGATGCTGCCCTCGCCGCACCACCCGCCGTACCCGCTGCCGGGCCACCCCCTGCCCGAGGACGTCACCGACAACCGGGTGCTGTGGGACCGGGACGTCGACAGCGCGAACGCGGTCTTCGGTGCGGGGCTCACCGCGCTGCGGGCCAAGGTCGGGCTGCCGCCCGTGCGGAGCGTGCGCCATTACGCGATGGGCGAGCGGCCCCTGCTGGCGGCGGACCCGTTCCTGGGCCCGTGGCAGGAGCCGGCGGATCTCGCCGTGGTGCAGACCGGGGCGTGGTCGGTCCCGGACGAGCGGCCGTTGCCGGCCGAGGTGGAAGCGTTCCTGGAGGCGGGGGAGCCGCCGGTGTACGTGGGGTTCGGCAGCATGGGGATGCAGGGTGCGACCGAACCGGCCCGGGCGGCGATCGAGGCGGTACGGGCCCACGGCCGGCGGGTGCTCGTCTCGCGGGGCTGGGCGGAGCTGGGCCTGATCGACGACCAGGACGACTGTCTGGCGGTCGGCGAGGCGAACCACCAGCGGCTCTTCCCGAGGGTGGCGGCCGTCGTCCACCACGGCGGCGCGGGGACGACCACGACGGCGGCGCGGGCGGGAGTGCCCCAGGTCCTGGTCCCGCAGATCGTGGACCAGCCGTACTGGGCGGCCCGGGTGGCCGAACTCGGCATCGGCGCGGCACACGACGGCCCGGTGCCGACCTCCGCGTCGCTGACCGCCGCTCTGTCGACGGCGCTGGCCCCGGAGACCTGCGAGGCGGCGAGGGCGGCGGCGGGCAGGGTGCGCACGGACGGGGCGGAACGGGCGGCGAGGCTGCTGGTGGAGGGGTTCGGGGAGCGGGGCGGTCAGGAGTAGGTGGGGGTGGTGGGGTGCGGGTCTGGCCTTGTCGGGGTGGCCGTTTCTGGTGGGTGTGGGGTTCGGCCGCCCTCTCTCCGAGTGTGGCCCCCTTCGCCACCGCGTCAAGGGCGCTCCTTCGTCGCGTCGCTGCGCGATGGCCTTCGGCCACCCTTGACCCGGTGGCTGCGGGGGCCTTTTCACACTCGGAGGGCGGCCGGGGGGCGTGGCCACGCGGGGACGCCGGGGGCCGCTGGGCGCCGTGGGCGCCTGCGGGTTGGTGGGTGAGGTGCGCGGGCGTTGCATGGGGTGCCCAATCCCGGCTCAGCGGCTGGCGGCCGTCGTCTGGTCGGGATTCAGGCCCCGCTGGTCACTCCCGGTGGGTGGAAGGGGCTCAGCGGTGTGGCCCGGTGGGTCAAAGTGGTCCCTCGCGGGCTGCCGTGTGACGGCAGTGAACTCCTGTGACAGCGGAGGCACTTCGACTGTCTCGGCAGCGGGGTTTGCACCGCCCGGCGGGGCGGAGTCGCCGATGTCCGTTGCCCGTGTGACGTGTGTGGTCTGCTGGGGTGTGGGAGGCGCGCCGACCGCCCGCTCGGGTGGAGTTGTGTCGTCCCGGTGGTGCTAAGTCCGTTCTCGCGGGCCGATCTGTGTCTGGTGTGTCGGGTGTGACTTGAGAGGCGGACTCCGGCCCGCGAGGACGCAGTTTGCACCGCGACCGGCCCGTCCCACCCCCTCACAGTGACCAGCGGGGCTTGAATCGCGGCCCAACGGCGGCGGCCGGCCGCTGAGCCTGGATTGGGCACCCCATTCAACGACCGCGCACCCCCCACAGCCGGAAACTGAATCCCCCGCCCCGGCCATGAACCAAGCCCCCCACCCACCCAGCCGCAGGCGCCTACGGCGCCCAGCGGATATCCCGCCTGCCCGCGTGGCCACGCCCCCCGGCCGCCCTCCGAGTGTGTAAAGGACCCCGGAACCGGCCGGTCAAGGGTGGCCGAAGGCCATCGCGCAGCGACGCGACGACGGAGCGCCCTTGAGGGGCCGGTGGAGGGGGCCACACTCGGAGAGAGGGCGGCCGAACCAGCAGCACACCCGACACGGTCGCCCCGAGAACCCAAGACCCGCACCACGACCACGCCCGCGAAAGCAGTCCCCGTGCGCGGACACCCGTACCTGCGGACTGTTCACAGGCTGTGGACGAACGTCTCCCAAGCCGAACGCTCGAAAACGACGGCAGGCCCCTCCGGGGCCTTGCTGTCACGTACGGGGACGAGGCCGTGGAATCCGGGGGCGACTTCGAGGCAGTTTCCGCCGTCGCTGTCGCTGTAGCTGCTCTTGATCCAGGTCGTCGCGCTGAGCTGGTGCCTCTGCATACTGCTCGAACCCCTTCATCGCCTCGCTGATCAGGGCAGCTGACGCCTGGGCTGACAGAGCGTCCGCCCTGAGCACATCATAGGTCTGGCCGTACCTGGCGAGGACGGCTGGATCATCGTAGAAGTGGCCGCTGTTCAGCGATTCCGCGTAGAGCCAATCCGCCCCCTCGGGCAGAGTGATCAGCGACAATGACGTCTTGGGCCGGATGAGTTCGGTGGGACCGGCCGGCGCCACCTGGATGCGGATGTTGCGGTATCGACCCACTTCCAGCAGATGGGCGCACTGGCCGCGCATGACCTCCGCACTACCCACCACATTCCGCAGACAGCTCTCGTCGAGCACGACGACGTACAGCGGACCGCCCTTCGCCAGAAACCGTTGCTGGCGGCTCAGTCGGGCCTTGACGCGCTCCTCCAGCTCGTCGCCTTCGGCGACTCTGGAGAAGATCGCTCGCGCGTACTCCGGCGTCTGCAACAGCCCCGGCATCACCTGCGTCTGGTACTCCCGTAAGGACACCGCCTCCGCGTCCATCGCCGCCCGCCGTTCGAACCAGTCCGGATGCTGCACCTCCGGGTACCAGTCGATCCGCCGCCACAGCCGCAGCAGCACCCCGCCCGTCCCCAGCGCCTCGTCGCACGCCCTCGCGAACGGCTCCGTCGGCACCCGCTTCGCCGCCTCCACCCGGGCCACCTGGGAGCGGTCGCAGGGGATCAGGCGGGCCAGGGCCTCCTGGGTCAGGCCCGCTGACTCGCGGTAGTGGCGGAGGAGTTCGCCGAAGACCTCCGCCGTCGTCGCGGCGGTCTCGCTCGCCGTCGCACTCCTCCTCGTCACTCCGAATCCCCTTGTGACAGCAGCCCTTGGCACGTCGTGGGCGTTGTGGTCGCCCCTCCCATTGAGCAACGCTGGGAGCACAGAGAGTAATCGCCCGATCGGGTGAGCGTGGGAGGAATCGACGAATGGCACGGCACACCGAGCGCGGGGCGCGGCCCGGCGCGTATCTCTACGACCTGGTGGCCGGGAAGGTCGGCGAGTACCGGGGGCAGGCCGGGCCGTACGTGATGCTGCGGCCGCTCGGCGGGGGGCGGGAGTGGCAGGCGGATCCGGAGAAGGTGCGGCCCGCGACGGCGGCCGAGCGGTTGAGCGCCGGGGTGCGGGCGGCGAACGAGCGGACCGAGGTCGCGTACGACCTGAGCCGGCCGCCCGTGCCCGTGCCGCACTGTGTCGAGTGCGCCGAGCTCGCCGACTCCCGGGCCGCTGCCCGCGCCCGTTTCGACTGGAGCGCGGAGACGGACGCGAACGTCCTGCTGCGTCGCCATCAGGCCGACGTTCACCAGGATCAGCGGCAGCGCCTGACCGATCCCTAGGGGTGCTAGGTTTATGCCTAGAGCCTCTAGGAAGGAGTCCCGCGCATGGTGCGTGCCGGTCTCACCCCCGATGTCCTCGTCCGCGCCGCCGCCGAGCTGGCCGACGAGGCCGGGTTCGAGAAGGTCACCGTCTCGGCGCTCGCCCGCCGCTTCGGGGTGAAGGACGCGAGTCTCTACTCGCACCTCAGGAACCTGCGTGACCTGCGGGTGCGGCTCGCCCTCCTCGCCTCCGGCGAGATGAACGAGGCCATCGGGGCCGCCGTGGCGGGCCGGTCCGGCAAGGACGCGCTCGTCGCCTTCGCCGACGCCTACCGGGACTACGCGCTCGCCCACCCCGGCCGCTACGCGGCCACCCAGCAGCGGATCGAGCTCGACGAGGTCGCCGACACCGCCGTGTTCCAGCGTGCCGTCGAGCTCACGTACGGGATGCTTCGCGGCTACAGGCTCGCCGAGCCCGATCTCGCCGACGCGGGGCGGCTGCTCCGCGCGACCTTCCACGGCTTCATCCACCTCGAACTGAGCGGCGGCTTCGCGCACTCCCGGCCCGTCGCCGAGTCCTGGGCGCGTGCACTCGACGCCCTCCACACCACCCTGGAGAACTGGTCATGACCGTCGTGAACGTCGGTAAGGTCCGCGTCCCCGGCGCCACCCTCCACTACGAGACGCGCGGCAGCGGCCCCCTCCTCCTGCTCATACCCGGGGGCGCCGGCGATGCCGGGCTGTTCGAGGGCATGGCGGACCGGCTCGCCGCAGCCGGGTACACCGTGGTCTCGTACGATCAGCGCGGCCTGTCCCGCAGCCCACTCGACGGGCCGCTAGCCGACCAGCGGGTCGGCGAGCGGAGTGCCGACGCGGCCCGGCTGCTGGACCTGCTCTCGCCGGACGCGCCGGCGTACGTCTTCGGCAGCAGCTCCGGCGGCATCGTCGCCCTCGACCTGCTCGCCCGGCACCCCGGCCGGGTGCGGCGGGTCGTCGCCCACGAGCCGCCGCTGGTCGAGCTGCTGCCTGACCCGGCCCCGTACCGGGAGCACTTCGCCGAGGTGCGCCGGCTCCTCCGTACGAAGGGGATCGGCGCCGCCATGACCCGGTTCGCCCAGGCTCCGGGCCAGGCACCCGACGGGCCGGACCGGGAGCAGCCCCGGAGCCGTGAACTCCCGCCTTCCGTCCGGCCGATGGCCTCCCGCATGGCAACCAACATGCCGGTCTTCCTGGAGCACGTGCTGTGCCCCTTCTCCTCCTCCGCGCCCGACCTCGACGGGCTGCGGGCCGCCGCCGGGAAGCTGGTCCTCGGGGTCGGCCGGGAGTCGGGCGGTCAGGAGGCGCTGGTCGGACCGGCCCGGCGGCTCGCGGAGCTGACGGGGGCCGTCACCGTCGAGTTCCCCGGCGGGCACGTGGGCTGTGTCGAGCATCCGGAGGAGTTCGCCGAGCTGCTGATCCGCACCCTCGCCGCCGAGGAGGTCACCGCCACTCGGCCGTGACCTCGCGGGTGTCGACGCGCATGCCGAGCGGCACCCGCCAGGAGTCCACGCAGACCCGGTACGTGTGCGTCCGCGTCGTCCCGGCGGCGAGCGGGGCGGGCAGGGGCTGGCTGGAGTGGATGGTGGCCCAGTGGACGCCGAGGGCGCCGATGACGTGGGTGGCGAAGGAGACCGTGCCCGAACGAACCGCTGTACCCCCGGTGTTGCGGAAGGTCACGGTGACGTTCTCGCACCAGCGCCGGTCGGTGTCCGTGAGGACGGGTGCGGAGAGCGTGAGCGTGGCGGGTGCCGGTGGGCCCGGGGTGGTCGGTGGCGGTGTCGTCGCCGAGGGGCCGGGGGCCGGCGCGGTCGTGCCCGGGCGCGTCGGGCTTCCCGGGCCGGTCGGGCTGCCGGGCGTTCCCGGGGTACGGGGCGGGGCCGTGCCGCCGGTCACGGGAGGCGGAGCCGTGGCCGTACCGCCGCCAGGACCGCCGGCAGAGCCATGGCCGGAGCCATCGCGAGTGCCATCGCCGTGGCCGCCCCCGGGGCGCCCGGCATCCGTCGCCGGTCCCGGAGCCGTACCGCTCGCGCTCGGCCGTGGCGAGGGGCGTGAGGTGCTGGAGGTCAGACCGGGGCCCGCCGGGTCCAGGGGGACCAGGGTGACCGATCCGGAGGGCGGCACCGCGCCCTTCTGCCCGACGCCGGTGCCGACCGCCGCGTATCCGTCGCCGTCGTCACCGGCTCCGCACGCGGTCAGCGCCCCGCCGAGGCAGAGCGCGACCACCACGAGTCCGGGTCGCTTCCTTCGCCGCATGGACATGGCCGTCAGTGTGGGTGACGAGGCGTCAGTAAAGGAAGCGGTACGGAGGAATTCGGGCGCGGCAGGCTCGCGACCGGTACGATGCCGGCTTGCTTCCGGCTCGCTGCCGACTCGCTTGCGGCCCGCCGCCCGTCCCGTTCAGTCCGCGATCAGGCCCTCGCGGAGCTGCGCCAGGGTCCGGGTGAGCAGCCGGGAGACGTGCATCTGGGAGATGCCGACCTCCTCGCCGATCTGCGACTGGGTCATGTTCGCGAAGAAGCGGAGCATGATGATCTGCCGCTCACGGGGCGGAAGTTTGGCGAGCAGCGGCTTGAGCGACTCGCGGTACTCGACTCCTTCCAGGGCCGCGTCCTCGTAGCCCAGGCGGTCGGCCAGGGAGCCCTCGCCGCCGTCGTCCTCGGGGGAGGGGGAGTCGAGGGAGGAGGCGGTGTACGCGTTGCCGACGGCGAGGCCGTCGACCACGTCCTCCTCCGACACCCCGAGCACGGCGGCGAGTTCGGGAACGGTGGGGGAGCGGTCGAGCTTCTGGGCGAGCTCGTCGCTGGCCTTGGTGAGGGCGAGGCGCAGCTCCTGGAGGCGGCGCGGCACGCGCACCGACCACGAGGTGTCGCGGAAGAAGCGTTTGATCTCGCCGACGACGGTCGGCATGGCGAAGGTCGGGAACTCGACGCCCCGTTCGCAGTCGAAGCGGTCGATCGCCTTGATCAGGCCGATCGTGCCGACCTGGACGATGTCCTCCATCGGCTCGTTGCGGGAGCGGAAGCGGGCCGCCGCGTACCGGACGAGGGGGAGGTTGAGCTCGATGAGGGTGTCGCGGACGTAGGTCCGCTCCGGGCTGTCGGCGGCGGCGCCCTCGTCGTCCAGGGCGCGCAGGCGCAGGAACAGGGAGCGGGAGAGGGTGCGGGTGTCGAGGGCCTCGGGGGCGACGGTCGGCGGGACGGCGAGCGTCTCGTCGTGTCCGGCGTCCGGCGCGGCGGTGTCGGCCGTCAAAGCCGCGGACGGGGACGGATCCGTGGTGGTCGCCGTCGCCGTGCCGTGCGGGCCGTCGACGGTCTCCGCGGCGGTCGGCGCCGTCGTCTGCGTGGGCATGGGCGTGAGCGTGAGCACCTTCGAGCTGCCCTGATCTGCGGACATGCCACCCCCTTGAGGTCGCGGACGGTCGTGGCGGCCACGACCATCTGAGGAACGCAGCCTCCACCTGAATACCGGCAGCGGGGCTGCGGCAAACGCGCTCTCAGCAGAATGTCACATGTCGGCAACACGCTGTAGTGACTTGTCGACACAGTGGAGGTGAATATCCGCAGGAAACAAGGGGTGTAGGGCATTTGCGACGGCCGAAAACTGCTCCGAACCGGTCTACCCGTTCTGCTTACGCCTCGATCTTGTTTGCGGATCTCAAGCGGGCGAAGCTGCGGGCGAGGAGCCTTGACACGTGCATCTGGGAGACCCCGAGCTCCTGGCTGATCTGAGACTGGGTCAGGTTGCTGTAGTAGCGCAGCATCAGGATCCGCTGCTCGCGCTCGGGGAGCTGGACGAGCAGATGGCGTACGAGATCGCGGTGCTCGACCCCGGCGAGCGCGGGGTCCTCGTAGCCGAGCCGGTCGAGCAGGCCGGGCAGTCCGTCGCCCTCCTGGGCCGCCTCCAGGGAGGTGGCGTGGTAGGAGCGGCCGGCCTCGATGCAGGCGAGCACCTCGTCCTCGCCGATCTTGAGGCGTTCGGCGATCTCGGCGGTGGTCGGGGAGCGGCCGTGGGCGGTGGTCAGGTCCTCGGTGGCGCCGTTGACCTGCACCCACAGCTCGTGGAGACGGCGGGGGACGTGCACGGTGCGGACGTTGTCGCGGAAGTAGCGCTTGATCTCGCCGACGACGGTGGGCATGGCGAAGGTCGGGAACTGCACGCCCCGGTCGGGGTCGAAGCGGTCGATGGCGTTGATCAGGCCGATGGTGCCGACCTGGACCACGTCCTCCATCGGCTCGTTGCGGGAGCGGAAGCGGGCGGCGGCGTAGCGGACGAGGGGCAGGTTGGCCTCGATCAGGGCGCCGCGGACGCGGTGGTGTTCGGGGGTGCCCGGTTCCAGGTTCTTGAGCTGCCCGAAGAGCACCTGGGTGAGGGCCCGGGTGTCGGCGCCGCGGGTGCTCTGGGGGCGGGTGCGGGGGGTGTCCGGGGTGGTCCCGGACTCGTTCTGGGGCGGGACCTGAGGCGCTGTACTGGCCGGCACGTTCACGCCACCCCTTCACGTCAACTTCGGTCGACACATCCGTCAAAAGCGGTCATAGCATCACAAGACATGTCCACTGTGTGCAAGCACCGCATAACTACGTGTTGAGGGGGGAAGTTGGGTACCGGAGCTCTGCAACAAAAACCCCGGGGCCTGCGCTTTCACGGCGCGGGCCCCGGGGGAGGCGGGAGGGAGCCGGGGGAGGCGGGAGGACCGGGTGGACGGTCCCCGTGCTCGGATGCCGGGCTCAGCCCTGGAACTCGTAGTCGGCGATCACCCACGTGGCGAACTCCCGCCACAGGGCGACACCCGCCTGGTGGGCCGGGTGGTCCAGGTAGCGCTGGAGCGCGTCCTTGTCCTCGACGGCCGAGTTGATGGCGAAGTCGTACGCGATCGGCCGGTCCGTGATGTTCCAGTCGCACTCCCAGAACCGCAGCTCCGGGATCTGCGCGCCGAGGGCGCGGAAGGCCTCCACGCCGGCGACCACGCGGGGCTCGTCGCGTCGCACGCCGTCGTTGAGCTTGAAGAGGACCAGATGGCGGATCACGGCGGTACTCCTGGAAGTCCTGGGTCGTCCTAGGCGGTCGGGCGCGTGAGGTGCCTTCGTCCTAGTTGACGAGCTCGGTCATGAACTGGCCGACGCCTTGAGCGGCGCTCGATATGCCCTCGAACCCTACCTGGACGAGATCCGCCGCCCGGTCGGGGGAATTGATGATCGTGTACAGCACAAAGACCACGACCGCGTAGAGCGCGATCTTCTTCGCCTGTGCCATGCCTCTGCCCTCCCCGGCCCTCCCCGGCCTCCCCGGGCCCTCACTGGTCGCGTGAGTCTAACCGAGCCTTTATGGACCAAGGGCCCGGCGATCGGGGTCTTTTGCCGCCCCCCGGAAGGGCGACGGGCGAGCAGGATGGAGGGCGAGCCCAGCGGGTCCGGCAGGAGCCCGCGGGCTGTGGGACCGGCCCTCACTGCGGGGTCCGCGCCGCGAGCTTCCCCCCTGACCGCGGCGCAGGACTGGCAGGACCGGTTCTCCTCGGGGGGAGCGGCTTGTCCCCCCGATGCCGCTCCCCCCGTCCCGCGTCACCCAACTCCGCTGCCACGGGCATGAAAAAACCTCCCCGAACCGCGTTTCCGCAGTTCGGGGAGGTTTTCTGGCGGTAGCGGAGGGATTTGAACCCTCGGTGAGTTTCCCCACACTCGCTTTCGAGGCGAGCTCCTTCGGCCGCTCGGACACGCTACCGAGAGAGAGCTTAGCCCAAAGGTGCCCGTGGACTGAAATCCATAGGTCGCCGCAGGTGGGAGGCGGCTCAGCGGTCCCGGAAGAAGCGGGTCAACTGCGCCGAGCACTCCGCGTCGAGGACCCCGTGGATCACCTCGGGCCGGTGGTTGAGCCGCCGGTCCCTGACGAGGTCCCACAGCGAGCCGGTCGCGCCGGCCTTCTCGTCGAAGGCGCCGAACACCACCCGTTCGACCCGCGCCTGCACGAGCGCGCCCGCGCACATCACGCAGGGCTCCAGGGTCACGACGAGCGTGCAGCCGGTCAGCCGCCACTCCCCGGTCGCCGCGGCGGCCCGGCGCAGGGCGAGCACCTCGGCGTGGGCGGTGGGGTCGCCGGTGGCCTCCCGCTCGTTGTGGCCGAGGGCGAGCACCGTGCCGTCCGGGCCGAGCACGACCGCGCCGACCGGTACGTCACCGGCCAGCGCGGCCCGCTCGGCCTCGGCGAGGGCGAGCCGCATGCGGTCCCGCCAGGGATCCCGTACGGGATCGGGAACGGGATCGCGGTCGGGATGGGGATCGGGAACGGGATCGCGGTCGGGATTGGGATCGGGGTCGGGGATGGGGATGGGACCGGACGCGTCCGGTCCCCGTACGGCGAAGGGCACTAGCGCACGGTCTCCAGGATGTCCGAGGCGCCGATCGCGTCCGCGATCTCCCCGAGCACGTCGGCGTCGGCCTCGAGCGCGAGGAGCTGCCGCTCGGTCAGGCCGAGGTCGGACAGGACCTTCCCGTCACCGAGCGGTCCCGCCGGCGCGATGCCGGCCGTGGCGACGACGTCGTCCTCCTCCTCTTCCGTCTCCGGCTCGCCGTCCTCGGTGCCGTCCAGGTCGACCAGTTCGTCCAGGTCGCCGACCGGGTCGTCGTCGCCGAGGAGCTCCGAGGTGAGGATCTCCCCGTACGAGGAACGCGACGCGGCGGCCGCGTTGGAGACGAAGATCCGGGGGTCGTCCTCACCGTCGACGCGGACGATGCCGAACCACTCCTCCTCCTGCTCGATGAAGACGATCACCGTGTCCCCGTCGTCGGCTGCGGACTCGCGGGCCAGATCGGCCAGGTCCGCCAGCGTCTCCACATTGTCGAGCTCTGTATCGCTCGCTTCCCACCCGTCTTCGGTGCGCGCGAGCAGTGCGGCGAAGTACACCTGACTCTCCCACTGATCAGAGGTGTGATGATCCGGCGGCGCGCTCCTGATGCCCCGCCCAATCGGCATCGTGACAGAAACCCGGGCCTCAGGAGAGGTCTTCGGCTCTTGCGTCGTGCATCAGTCTGAACGACACCGCGATCGGGCGGGCGCGCGACCCCGGCGCACACAGGGGGCGCACGGCCGGCAGGGGCCGAAGGCCCTCGGGCGTCCGGCGCGGGTCATCCCAGGGGGACGACGGAGACACGTCGGGGTCGCCACCCAGGTCACCCACGGGTCGCCACCCAGGTCACCCACGGGCCGCGACCCAGGTCACCCACGGGCCGCCACCCAAGGGCCACCGCCCAGGGGTCACCACCGGAAGGTCCGCATGCGCATCGCCTGCCGCATCCGGGCCGCCCGGGCGCGCCGCGGCTGCACGCGGTCGCGCAGCGCCTTGGCCTCGTTCAGCTCGCGCAGGAACTGGGCGCGGCGCCTGCGGCGCTCCGCGTCGGTCTCCTGCTCCTCGCGGCCCGGGCGGGGCGCCTCGACTTCCGAGGTCGTCTCGCCGGGCGTTCCGTCCAGGTCGTCGGGCATAGGCCACCACCACCCCATGACTGGGTCCCTGTGTCCCCACCTTCCCCCCGCGGCCCGGGTTGACGCCAGTCCCGGCCCTGGTCCCGGCTACTGTTGAGGCATGCGTCTCCACGTCGTCGATCACCCGCTGGTCGCCCACAAGCTCACCACCCTGCGCGACAAGCGCACGGACTCCCCGACCTTCCGGCGGCTCGCCGACGAGCTGGTCACCCTCCTCGCCTACGAGGCGACCAGGGACGTGCGCACCGAGCAGGTCGACATCGAGACCCCCGTCACGCGGACGACCGGCGTGAAGCTGTCGCACCCGCGGCCGCTGGTGGTCCCGATCCTGCGGGCCGGTCTCGGCATGCTCGACGGCATGGTGCGCCTGCTCCCGACCGCCGAGGTCGGCTTCCTCGGCATGATCCGCAACGAGGAGACGCTGGAGGCGTCGACCTACGCCACGCGGATGCCGGAGGACCTGTCCGGCCGCCAGGTGTACGTCCTGGACCCGATGCTGGCGACCGGCGGCACGCTGGTGGCGGCGATCCAGGAGCTGATCAAGCGCGGTGCGGACGACGTGACCGCGGTCGTGCTGCTCGCCGCCCCGGAGGGCGTCGAGGTCATGGAGCGCGACCTCGCGGGCACGCCGGTGACGGTCGTGACGGCCTCGGTCGACGAGCGGCTCAACGAGAGCGGCTACATCGTTCCGGGCCTCGGCGACGCGGGCGACCGCATGTACGGGACGGCCGAGTAGGCGTCCGTAGGGGCGTGGCCGTACGGACCATCGCGTACGGCCTCGCGGTCTGGGGCGTCCCGTACGGGCTCGCGGTCCGGGGGCGTCCCGTACGGGCTCGCGGTCCGGGGGCGTCCCGTACGGGCGCCCGGTCTCCGCGAACGTTTCAGCAGCGGCCCGGGACCGGCTTCGGCTTGTTCAGCGCGAGCAGCGCCGCGTCCGCCGCCGCCTTCGGGTCGAGGGTCTTGAAGGCCGTACCGATGATCAGGTCGACGTCCGCCGTGGTGCGGGCGTCGACCTTCGTCGTGGCGGCCTTCAGCTGTGTGCCGAGGACGGAGAAGGCGCCCTTCGAGGCGGTCGGCGCGCCGAGCAGGAGCGCGGCGCCGGGGACCTTCTTGTCGTAGGCGGCGGGGGCGTTGCCCACCTTGCCGATGGCGAAGCCGCGCTTCTTCAGCTCGTCCGCGGTCGACTTCGCGAGCCCGCTGCGCGGGGTCGCGTTGTAGACGTTGACCGTGATCTGGGCGGGCTTCGGGAGGGCGGCGGGCTGTGCCGTCGCCTTGGGCGCCGGCTTGCAGTCGCCGCGGCCGGCGGCCGTGGTGGTCTTCTTCCCGTCGCCGCCGGAGAAGACGTCGACGAGCTGGAGCGTCCCCCACCCGGCCGCGCCGAGCACGAGCACGGCGGCCGCGGCCCCGAGGACGATCCTGCGCCGGCGGTGGGGGCGGCGCATGCGCGGGTAGACATCCCCCGTGATGCGGTACTTTCCGCCCATTCCGGGGGGAGTGAGCATGCTCATGAGCGCAGCGTAATGCCGCTCATGGAGGAGCACTACTGGATGATCATGTGATCGCGTCCGGATGGGGGCCAAGTGGCCCCGAAAGGGTCACCGGGCGGGGCGGCTGCGGGCGCCGGTGAGGGCCGCGGCGGGCGCGATCAGCGCCGGCGAGGCCCGGCGGGACCCGGCCCGGAGGCCAGCCTGGAGATCAGTCCAGTTCCAGCACGCGGGCGTGCAGCACCTGCCGCTGCTGGAGCGCGGCGCGGACCGCGCGGTGCAGTCCGTCCTCCAGATAGAGATCGCCCTGCCACTTCACGACGTGCGCGAAGAGGTCGCCGTAGAAGGTCGAGTCCTCGGCGAGCAGCGTCTCCAGGTCCAGCTGGCCCTTGGTGGTCACCAGCTGATCGAGGCGGACCGGGCGCGGTGCCACGTCCGCCCACTGCCGGGTGCTTTCCCGGCCGTGGTCGGGATACGGCCGGCCGTTTCCGATGCGCTTGAAGATCACACGGAAAGCCTACCGGGCAAGCGGCTCCCGGCGCAGCCACGCGGACCCGGTGCGATGCTGGGGCAAACCGTATGCAACCGGGACAGGGGTCCGCCATGAGCGTGAGCGATCAGCCGTCGACCAGCCCCTCGGCCGGTCCCCCGCGGCCCTGGGTGGAGATCGCGGCGGGATACGCCGTCGACGGACCGGCACTCGATCTGGGGGCGGTGCTCTGGGACGGCGACTGTCACCCGGACGCGCGGGTCCGCGTTCCGCTGTCCGTGTTCAACCGGCACGGTCTGGTCGCCGGCGCGACCGGCACCGGCAAGACCAAGACGCTGCAGCTGATCGCCGAGCAGCTGTCCGCGCGGGGCGTGCCGGTCTTCCTCGCCGACATCAAGGGCGACGTCTCCGGGATCTCCGCCCCGGGCGAGGACGGCGAGAAGGTCCGCGAGCGGGCCGCGCAGGTCGGGCAGGAGTGGACGGCGACGGGCTTCCCCTGCGAGTTCTACGCGCTCGGGGGTGTGGGGTCGGCCGCCGCCGGTGCCGGTTCCAGCTCGGGTGCCGGTTCCAGCTCCGGCATCGGCACTGGTTCCGGCATCCCGGTCCGGGCCACCGTCACCAGCTTCGGACCGCTGCTGCTGTCCAAGGTGCTCCGGCTCAACCAGACCCAGGAGCAGTCCCTCGGCCTGATCTTCCATTACGCGGACACCAAGGGCCTGGAGCTGGTCGACCTGAAGGACCTGCGGGCGGTGGTGGCCTTCCTCGTCTCCGATCTCGGCAAGGCCGAGCTGAAGGGGATCGGCGGTCTGTCGACGGCGACGGCCGGGGTTATCCTGCGGGCCATCACCGCGCTGGAGCAGCAGGGCGCCGGCGGCTTCTTCGGGGAGCCGGAGTTCGACACGGCCGACCTGCTGCGCACGGCCGATGACGGCCGGGGCATCGTCTCCGTACTGGAGTTGGCGGCCGTGCAGGACAGGCCGCAGCTGTTCTCCACTTTCCTGATGTGGCTGCTGGCGGATCTGTACGGCGATCTGCCGGAGGTCGGCGACCTGGAGAAGCCCAAGCTGGTCTTCTTCTTCGACGAGGCACACCTGCTCTTCAACGGGGCGTCGAAGGCGTTCCTGGAGTCGGTCACCCAGACGGTGCGGCTGATCCGTTCCAAGGGCGTCGGGATCTTCTTCGTGACGCAGACCCCCAAGGACGTGCCGGCGGACGTGCTCGCACAGCTCGGCAACAGGGTCCAGCACGCGCTGCGGGCGTTCACCCCGGATGACGCCAAGGCGCTGAAGGCGACCGTGCGCACCTTCCCGAACTCCGCGTACGACCTGGAGGAGGTCCTGACCGGGCTCGGCACGGGCGAGGCGGTGGTCACCGTCCTGAGCGAGCGGGGCGCGCCGACGCCGGTGGCGGCGACCCGGCTGCGGGCGCCGCTGTCGCTGATGGGCCCGATCCCGGCGGCGAGCCTGGAGGCGGCGGTGAAGGACTCGCCGCTGTACGGGCGGTACGCGGAGGCGGTGGACCGCGAGTCGGCGTACGAGCGGCTGACGGCCGAGCAGCGGGCGGCGGAGGAGGCGGCGGAGCGGGCGGCGGTACGGGCCGCCGAGGAGAAGGAAGCGGGGAAGGAGCACGCGGGGAAGGAGCACGCGGGGAAGGACGAAGCGAGGGCTCCTCGTCGGAAGGAGGAGCCCTCGCTCGTCGAACAGGTCGTGGGAAGCGGCCTGTTCAGGTCCCTCGCGCGGTCGGTCGGCACCCAGCTGGGCCGGGAGATCTCCCGGTCCGTCTTCGGGACGGCCCGCCGGCGCCGCTGACGCCGACCACTCGGTCACGTGGTTACGCGGTCACGTGGTTACTCGGTCACGTGGTTACGCGGTCACGTGATGACTCGGTCACCGGGTGACCGAGGCACGCGGTCACCCGGTCACATGGTTACTCGGTGACCTCGTGGTGGTCGTCGTGCAGGCCGCCGCCGCTGCCCGCGTCACCGGTGGTCGGGACGGTCACGACGGGCTTCTTCAGGGAGCTGATGTCGTGGGCGTAGGTGCCGACCGCGTTGGCGATGACGTCGATGTTGATGTCGAACGCGGTCATGTTGATGTTGTTGATGTCGTCGCCCTTGGCGTGGTAGTTCACGTCGTACGCGACCCCCGCCTCGCCGCCGAACTTCTGGGCCTGGCCCGCGGTCTTGATGCCCTCGGCGCCGGTGAAGGTGCCGCCGGAGGGGATGCCGACCTCGATGAACGGGCCGTAGTCGGAACGGCCGGTGAAGTCGGTGCCCTCGTGCGGGGTCCCGCGCCGGTCGAGGAAGTCGTTGATGTCGCGCTCCAGCTGGGCGGAGCCCTCGGGGCCCGCGCCCGCGCCGACGCCGTCGGAGTTGTCGCCGTCGTAGACGAAGAGTCCGTAGTTCGGCGAGGCGATCATGTCGAAGTTCAGGTAGAGCTTGATCTCCTTCTTGCCGAGCTCCGAGAGGGTGTTGACGTAGTGCTCGGAGCCGAGCAGGCCGACCTCCTCGGCGGACCACCAGGCGAAGCGGACCTTGTTGCGGACCTTGTCCTTCGACTCGGCGAGCTCCAGGGCGGCCTGGAGGAGACCGGCGGAGCCGGAGCCGTTGTCGTTGATGCCGGGGCCGGCGGTGACGGAGTCGAGGTGGGAGCCGAGGACCACGGTGTTGGCGGCGTTGCCGCCCTTGGTCTCGGCGATGACGTTGTTGGTGGAGCGCTTCTCCTGGAGCTGGCGGATCTCGAAGGAGAGGTTCACCGGGCCCTTGGCGAGGTCGGCGACGAGCTTCTCGCCGTCGGCCTTCGTGATGCCGCCGGTCGGGATCTTTCCGGCGGCCGGGTCGCCGAGGGTGCCGGAGAGCACGCCGTCGGCGTTGTTGTAGACGATGGCGCCGACCGCGCCGGCCGCCGCCGCGGCCTCCTGCTTGACGGCGAAGGCGCAGCCGCCGCGCTTGATGAGGGCGATCTTGCCGGTGAAGGTGCCGGAGGCGTAGTCGCCGGGCTCGCAGCCCGTGGTGCCGTCGGCGTCGACCGGGACGGCGGCGAGGTCGGCCTTGATGCCGCCGACCGGGGTGGACTTGGTGTAGGTCATCGCCCGGATCGGCAGGTCGCGCGGGGCGGGGGAGAGGACGGCGGCCTTCTCGGCGAGCGTCTCGGTGTAGATGAAGTCGAACTTCTGGTACGTGACGGCGTAGCCGGCCTTCTTGAGCTGCGTGTACACGTAGGCTGCCGAGGCGTCGTGGCCGAGGGACCCGGCGGCGCGGTGACCGCCGGCCGAGTCGGCTATCGCCTGGAACTTCTGCAGGTGCTTGTAGGCGCCTTCGGCGGACGTCTCGCGGACCAGCTTCCTCGCCAGCTTGGCGGCGTCGCGGGCCTGCGCGGCTCCGGGGTCGGGAGTGGCGGTGGCGGGCGCGGCGAGCACCAGCGGGGTGGCGAGTGCGGCGGCGGCCAGAACGGCGGCGGCTCTGCGCTGGGATGCGTTCACAGAAGTCCTTCCCGAGTCCTACACGTGCGAGGTTGAGGGGAAGTTAGCGATCGCCGGGTGCCTCTGGGAACACATCGCGCACAATTCCTGTCTGCTCTTACAGGATTGACATCTGGAGTTGTCAATTCCCGTTGGTTTGGGTGGATCGGGCCGCCTTGGCGGACTTGTTGGCCTTGGCGGTCTTGTTGGTCTTGGCTGACTTGGTGGTCTTCGCGGCCTTCGGGGCCGGCTTGGCCCCCTTGGCGGCCTTGGCGGCGGCCTTCATCTCCTGCTTGTGGGCGCGGACCTTCGCCAGGGACTCCGGCCCCGTGATGTCGGCCGCCGAGCGGTAGCAGTTCTGCTCGCCGTACGGGCCCGCCGCCTCCCGCCAGCCTTCGGGCCGTACCCCGTACTGCTTGCCGAGCAGCGCCAGGAAGATCTGCGCCTTCTGCTTCCCGAAGCCCGGCAGCGCCTCCAGGCGGGCGAGGAGCTCCTTGCCCGTCGCCGCGTCCGACCAGACCGCCTCGGCCTCGCCGCCGTACTCGTCCACCAGGAACTGGCAGAGCTGCTGGATCCGCTTGGCCATGGACCCGGGATAGCGGTGCACGGCCGGTTTCTCGGAGAGCAGGGCGGCGAACGCCTCCGGGTCGCGGGCGGCGATCTCGTGCGCGTCCAGGTCGTCGTGGCCCATGCGGGTCGCGATCGTGTACGGGCCGGAGAACGCCCACTCCATCGGCACCTGCTGGTCGAGCAGCATGCCGACGAGCGCGGCGAGCGGGGAGCGGCCGAGGAGCGCGTCGGCCTCCGGCTGCTGGGCGAGGTGGATCACGGGGCTCATGTACCGATCATCGCGCCGGCCGGCGGCTCTCGCCCGGTGGTTCACCCGCCGGGGCGGGGGGGGGTGCGGTGGGGGGCGATGGGGACGGGGGTGGCGGGGTGGCGGTGTGCGAGGTCCGGTGCGGGGGTGGTGGGGTGGCGGTGTGCGAGGGCCGGTGCGTCGGGGGAGCGTCCCGCGCGAACCGCGCCAGGGCCTCCATGACGAGACGCCTGGTCTCGTCACCGCCCAGGTGTCCGGTGCCCTCCACCACGTGCAGCTCGGCGTCCGGCCAGGCGCGGGCCAGCTCCCAGGCGGTGATCAGCGGGCCGCCCATGTCGAGCCGGCCGTGGATCAGGACGCCCGGGATCCCGGCGAGCCGGTGCGCGTCCCTGATCAGGGCGCCCTCCTCCAGGAAGGCACCGTGCGCGAAGTAGTGCGAGCAGATCCGGACGAAACCGAGCCGGGCGTCGTCGACCCGGTCGGTGTACGGGGTGCCCTGGCCCTCCATCGACAGGACGGCGTCCTCCCAGGCGCACCAGTCGGCCGCCGCCTTCTCCCGTACGGCCCGGTCGGGGTGGTTCATCCGGGCCGCG
This sequence comes from Streptomyces sp. NPDC126499, assembly GCF_040302485.1. Lineage (NCBI taxonomy): Bacteria > Bacillati > Actinomycetota > Actinomycetes > Kitasatosporales > Streptomycetaceae > Streptomyces > Streptomyces sp. NPDC126499. The sequence goes on from NZ_JBEOUO010000006.1 coordinate 241,474, forward strand.
TACGCCCCGACCAGGTCCTCCGCGTGGTCGACGCCCGCCCGGAAGCGCTCGTGCGCCTCGGGGAAGAACCGGCCGACCCCCTCGTAGAGCCAGGCCGTCTCCGAGCGGCGGGTGGTCGTCACGGCCACGAGGACGATCTCGGTGACCCGCTCGGGGTGCGCCTCCGCGTAGGCCAGGATCAGGGTGGAACCCCAGGACCCGCCGTACAGCAGCCAGCGGTCGATCCCCAGGTGGGTGCGCAGCCGCTCCATGTCGGCGACGAGGTGGGCGGTGGTGTTCACCGACAGGTCGGCGGCCGGGTCGCTCGCGTGCGGGGTCGAGCGCCCGCAGCCGCGCTGGTCGAAGAGGACGACCCGGTAGACCGCCGGGTCGAACAGCCGGTGCGCGTTCGGCGAGGAGCCGGAGCCGGGGCCGCCGTGCACGACGAGCGCGGGCTTGCCGGCGGGGTTGCCGTAGGCGGCCCAGTGGATCTGGTTGCCGTCGCCGACGTCGAGCATGCCCTCGTCGTACGGGGCGGACGCGGGGAAACGGTCGGGGACGGGGTACGGGACGGGGACGGGGCCGGCGAGACCGGTGGGGGGACGGTCGGGCAGACCAGCGGGGGGATGGTCGGGGAGCGGCGCGCTGCTCATCCGGCCGACGCTACCGGGCGCCGGTCACCCGGGTCACCGGCTTTTCGCCCCGGGTGGGGCGGTCAGCCGCGCGCGCCGGTCAGCCGGGTCGCCGGGTCCTCGCACCAGGCGAGGACGGCGGGCCAGGGCCCGTAGCCGCCGTGCTCGGGGTTGAGGTGGCCGCCGCCCGGGACGTGGTCCAGGTCGAGCCCGAGCGGGATGCCGTAGGGGACGTCGGCGCCCTCGGGGCAGTACGGGTCGCCGTCCCCGTACACGAGGCGGGCCCGTAGCCCGCGCTCGGTGAGGTCGAGGCCGTCGGCGAAGGCGGCGATCTCGGGGATGGACGCGGTCACGCCGGGCGACGGCGGCGCGACGAGCAGCACCCGGTCGGCCTCCGGCCGCCGCGCGCCCGCGCGCAGCCACAGCAGCACGGAGAGGCTGTGCGCCAGGACGACGAACTCCCCCTCGGCCGGCCGCTTCCCGTGCTCCTCCAGCGCGTCCAGCCACTCCTCCAGCACGGGCGCGTTCGCCTGCGGCAGCTGCGGATACCGCACCTCATGCCCGCGCGCCCGCAGCTCGCCGGCGAGCCAGTGCTGCCAGTGGCCGGGGGGACGGTGGTTCTGGAAGCCGTGCAGGATGAGGTACGTGGTCATGCCACAGATCGTGGGGCCTGGCGGGGGCGGGGTCCAGGTGGATTTCAAGGGGTGGACGAGGAGGCTGGGGGCCTGGGCACGTTGTACACGTTGTGCTCGGAGAGGTCGGGCAGGAGGCTCGCCGCGGCGCCGAAGTCCTTGTCGTCGTGGAGCAGGATCAGGCCGTGGTGCGCGGCGGTCGCGCAGATGAGCCAGTCGACGACCGAGAGGCTCTGGTGCCGTCCCCGCTGAGCCAGGCGGTACTGCGCTGTCTCGATCCACCGCCACGCGTTCTTCGGGACGGGGGCGTCGGGATACAGGTCCCCGAACATGTCGGTCATCTGGTCGTACTCGTCGAGGTTCCGAGCCGATCTGCGGAATTCGGTGCGCTGCGGATGGCAGGAACCGACGCTGCCCAGATTGATCTCGGGTTCCCATGCCCGGCTCAGCGCGGGGTCACGCTGGAGTCGCCACACCGCTGTGGAGTCCACCAGGTAGCGGAGCACGTCAGGACTCGCCCTTCTCGGCGGCGTGCCGCCGCCAGAAGCCCTCGTCGTCCCATCCCTTGGCCAGCTCGAGGTACCGGAGGCGCGCCTCGCTGCGGCGATGCCGCTCCGCATACTCGCGCAGCGCGAGATTGACCATCTCTTTCTTTGTGCGCGCGCCGGAAAGTCGCATGGCCTCGGCGAGGGCCTCATCGTCTATGTCGATCTGTGTCGCGGTCACGCTGCCTCCTGGGAACAGAGCATGGGTTCCATACAAAGGTAGACCATGTCATGTATGAATGACGGAGCGTGACCATACGGCGGGATGCGGTCGGCTCTCAGGGACTCTTGCCCCGCCACTCCGGCTGCTCCCGCTGCTCCGGTTACTCGGTCGGTCTGAGGCTCAGCAACTGCCGTATGCCCGCCTTCAGCTCCTCGGCCGAGAGCTGCTGTTCCTGGGAGAGGTGGTGCATCAGGCTCGGGGAGAAGGGGGCGAGGAGGAGGTGGGCGAGGAGGGGGGCGTTGGCGGTGGGGCGGGTGTGGGAGATCAGCAGCGTCACGTGGGTGTGCATCGCCAGGTACGCGCCGCTGGTGTAGCGCGCGGTCGGGGCGGCGGTCTGGGCGGCGAGGAGGATCTCGCGCTGTTCGACGACCCGGTCGACGAGCGCGTCGAGGAAGGCGTCCAGCCGTTCCGCGGCGGGCGCGCCGGGGCCCAGCGGCGGCGGGCCGCTCAGATACGCCTCCTGGAACTGGCGCTCGCGGTCGTCGAGGAGTGCCCACAGCAGCTGGGAGATGTCACCGAAGCGGCGGTAGACCGTGCCGACGCCGATGCCGCTGGCGTGCGCGACCTGGTTCATGGTGACGGCCTCGGGGCCGTCCTCGGCGACGATCCGGGCGGCGGCGTCGAGGATCTTGCGGCGGTTGCGGGCGGCGTCGGCGCGCTCGGGCGCGGGGCCGCCGACGGTCGGCAGCAGGCTGAGCAGGGGCGTGGGCGCGGGGGTGGGCGCGGGTGCGTCGACCGGCCGGTCCCCGGTCCTGGTGACGGCCGGGGTGTTGGCGTCTGCGTCTGTGGCTGCCTGGGTCTGGGTGTCGGCGCCTGCGTCGGTGGCTGCCTTGGTCCGGGTGTCGGCGTCCGCCTCTGCGGCTGCCTGGGTCCGGGTACCGGCGTCCGCCTCGGTGTCTGGCTCGGTCCCGGCGTCCGGCCCGGTCTGCGGTTTTCTCGTGCTGCTGTTCATCTGCGGATGCCTGCCTTTCGCGCGCCCCCTCGGTCCGCTCCCTGACCCGAGCATACCCGTACCCCTTGCTAAGCGGATAGGTGTCCGCTTAGCCTGGCACCGTTGAAGCGGAAAGTAATCCGGTTTTCAGGAGGGCTCGTCATGTCCGTCAAGGTCGCCGTCATCTACTACTCGGCCACGGGTAACGTCCACCAGCTCGCCCAGGCCGTCGCCGAGGGCGCCGAGAAGGCCGGCGCCGAGGTCCGGCTCCGCCGGGTGCCCGAACTCGCTCCTGACGCGGCCATCGACTCCAACCCGGCCTGGCGCGCGCACGTGGACGCCACCGCCGACACCGTCGAGGTCGCCACCCTCGACGACCTGGAGTGGGCGGACGCGTACGCCCTCGGCTCGCCGACCCGCTTCGGCAACGTCGCCGCCCAGCTGAAGCAGTACATCGACACCTCCGGCGGCCTGTGGAACCAGGGCGTGATGGCCGACAAGCCCGCCACTGCCTTCACCAGCGCGTACAACACCCACGGCGGCAACGAGTCCACGCTGCTCGCCCTCTACAACACCTTCCACCACTGGGGCTCGGTCATCGTGTCCCCCGGCTTCACCGACCCGGCCGTCTACGCGGCCGGCGGCAACCCCTACGGCACCGCCCACCCCGGCGCCAACGGCGCCCCCGAGGACAAGGTCCTCGCCGCCGCCCGCTACCAGGGCCGGCGCCTCACCACGATCGCCAAGCGCCTGAAGGGCCTCGCGGTCGACTGATCCCCCCCCCGACCCCGCCCGGCGCACCCGACCGGCCTCCCGGCGGTGCGGCTGACCGAATCCCCGCACCCCGCATCGTCACGGCGCCCCCTCGTCCACACGGACGAGGGGGCGCCGTCGTTCCGGGCGTCGGGACCCGGCGGTCCTACGCCAGTGACAGGAAGAGCTTCTCCAGCCGGGCCCGCATCTGCTCACGGTTCTCGCGGTCCGCGTTGTCTTCGCGGTTCTCGCGGTTCTCGTGGTCCTCGCCGTCCTTACGGCGGCCGTGATCCGCGTCCGTCAGGCACTGCTGGAGGCCGGTCGCGATGATCGCGAAGCCGGCCCGGTCGAGGGCCCGGGAGGCGGCCGCGAGCTGCGTCACGACCTCCTCGCAGTCGCGCCCTTCCTCGATCATGCGGATGACACCGGAGATCTGTCCCTGCGCCCGGCGCAGCCGGTTCAGGACGGACTTCAGTTCGGCGCCCGCGAGATCCAGTTCCACAACCACTCCTCCCAGATACCCCAGGGGGTAAATTACTCCCCCGTCATGGGGTTCTGCCCTCGTCCAAGGATGTCACCTGCCATGAACACACCCCTGTCCCTCGATGCCGACCAGGCCCGTGCCCGGCTCGGCGAGCTGACCGTCGTCGACGTGCGCACTCCCGTCGAGTACGCGGGCGGCCACCTGCCCGGCGCGCTCAATGTCCCGCTCGACCGGCTCGACCAGGCCGTGCCCGCGCTCCAGGAGGCCGCGGCGCGCGGCGGACTGCTCGTGGTCTGCCAGTCCGGCAGCCGCTCCGCGAGCGCCTGCGGCCGGCTCCGCGCGCGGGGCGTCGCCGCGATGGACCTGGTCGGCGGTACGAGCGGCTGGGCGGCCCGTGGTTACGAGCTCGACCGCCCGGCCGGCGCGCCCGCCCGCGCCCCGTGGGCCATGGACCGCCAGGTCAGGCTGGTCGCCGGTTCGCTGGTCCTGCTCGGACTGCTGCTCGGGGTGCTCGTCCACCCCGCCCTGCAGCTGCTCTCCGCGGCGGTCGCGGGCGGCCTCGTCTTCTCGGCGGTCACCGACACCTGCGGCATGGCGGTGCTGCTCGGGAAGCTGCCGTACAACCGCGGGGGCGCGGTGCCGGTACGGGAGGACGGGCGTCAGGGAGCGTAACGGCGCAGGAACATCTCCACGCCGTCGGCGAGGAGCCGCTCGCTCAGGTCGTCGCCGAGCTCCGCCCCGTACTGCTCGAAGACCATCTGCGGGAAGACGAGCAGGGAGTAGAGCTGGAGGACCGCGACCTCCAGGTCGGGGATGTCCAGCAGTCCCCGGTCCGCGAGGGCGCGCAGGGCGTCGGCGACGGCCGGGTGGTGGCCGGCCGGGCCGTGTTCGCGCCAGGCGCGGCCCAGTTCGGGGAAGCGGTGGGCCTCCGTGGCGACGAGGGTGCGCAGGGCGCGGCCCTCGTCGTCGGCGCGTACGGCCAGGATCCAGGCACGGCCGGCGTCGGTGAGCGCGGTCCTGAGGTCCGCCGGGTCCGTGGCGCGGGCGAGCCGGGCGAGGTCGGGGCCCTCGCTCCGGTCGCCGTCGCGGGGTTCGCCCAGGGGCTCGTCGAGGGCGCCGACGACGACGGCCGTGAAGAGGGCCTCTTTGCTGCCGAAGTGGTTGTAGACGGTCACCTTGGAGACGCCGGCCTCGGCGGCGATGGCGTCCATGCCGACCCCGAAGCCCTCGCGGAGGAAGAGGGTGCGGGCGGCCCGCACGATGGCCTGGCGCTTGCGGGCGGCACGGGCCCCGGAGGGCGCGGTCCTCGCGCTCCCGGTCTGCCGGCTCTCGGTCTGCGAGCTCCCGATCTGCCGGCTCTCGGTCTGCCGGCTCTCGATCTGCGCGCTTCCGGTCTGCCCGCTCTCGGTGTTCGTGGCGTCGGCCTTCATGGGGTCAGCGTACCCGGACGACTGAACTGAACCGTTGAGTTCATATGAACTGTCCCGTACAGTTCAGTCATGACGGCCCACTCGGACGCCCACGTCCCCACCCCCGGTCCTGCCCCTGCCTCTCCCTCTGCCCACGACCATGTGCCCGCTCCGGGACACGCCCCGGGAGCCGCCCCCGGACCCGCGTTCCCCCGCCGCTGGACGGCCCTCGCCCTCCTCTGTACGGCCCAGTTCATGCTGGTCCTCGACGTCACCGTCGTGAACGTGGCGCTGCCCGCCATCGACGACGACCTCCACCTCGGCCGTACCGCCCTGACCTGGGTGGTCACCGCGTACACCCTGTGCTTCGGCGGTCTGATGCTCCTCGGCGGCCGGCTCGCCGACGCCCTCGGCGCCCGCCGGGTCCTCATCACGGGGCTCGCTCTCTTCACCGCCGCGTCGCTGCTGTGCGGCCTCGCGCCGAACGCCGGTCTGCTCATCGGCGGCCGGATCGCCCAGGGCGTCGGCGCGGCCCTGCTCTCCCCGGCCGCCCTCGCGCTCGTCACCACCCTCTTCCACGGCCCCGAACGCCCCCGCGCGCTCGGCGTCTGGGCCGCCATCGGCGGCACCGGCTCCGCCGTCGGCGTCCTCCTCGGGGGCGCGCTCACCGACGGCCCCGGCTGGTCGTGGATCTTCTTCCTCAACGTGCCCGTCGGCCTGGCCCTGCTCGCCGCCCTGCCCCGGATCCTGCCCGCCACGGCCCCCCGCCGGGCCCGGCTCGACGTCCCCGGCGCCCTGCTCGTCACCGCCGCGACCGGCACCCTGGTCTACGGCCTGGTCCGCGCCGGCGACACCGGCTGGGCCTCGGCCGCCACGCTGCTGCCGCTGCTCGCCGCACCGGTCCTCTACGGGCTGTTCGCGAAGGTCGAGAAGGCCGCCCCGGCGCCGCTGATGGACCCCCGGATGCTCACCCGGCGCCCGGTCGTCGCGGGCTCACTGCTGATGCTGGTCGCCACCGGCCTGCTGATCTCCTTCTTCTTCCTCGGCTCGGCCCTGCTCCAGCACGTCCACCACCTCTCCGCCCTCCGCACCGGCCTCCTCTTCCTCCCGGTCGCCCTCGCCACCGCCGTCGGCGCCCACCTCGGCTCCCGCCTGGTCGGCACGGTCGGCCCCCGGCTCCTGGCCACCGCCGGCGCGGCCGTGACCGCTCTCGCGCTGCTCCCCCTCACGCTCCTCCCGGCCGACGCCGGCCCCTGGACCACCCTCCTGCCGGCCCTCTCCGTCGCCGCCCTCGGCCTCGGCGCCGTCTTCGTCACGGCCACCACCACCGCCCTCGGCCTGACCGCCCCTCACGAGGCGGGCCTCGCCTCCGGCATCGTCAACACCAGCCACGAACTCGGCGGCACCCTCGGCGTCGCCGCCGTCTCCACCCTCGCCGCCCCCGCCCTCCAGGGCCCCGACCCCGCCACCTTCACCACGGCCTTCACCCTCCTCGCCACCACGGCCGCCGTCACCACCCTCCTCGCCCCCGCCCTCGTCCCCAAGGGCACCCCCCACCTGACGGCCGGCCCGCACGCCCACTGAGCGGATGCGTCCCGCGGGCGGGCCGCCCGTCACCGAGACAGCCGGCCCGCCTGTCACCGCGACAGCCGGGCCGCCCTCGTCTGCAGGTAGCGCCGTTCCGGGAGGCTGCTGGTGGCGCGGGCGGCCGCGCGGTAGGCGTCGGCGGCGGCGGTGAGGGCGCCGGTGCGTTCGAGGAGGTGGGCGCGGACGGCGGGGAGGCGGTGGGAGCGGGGGAGGCGGGGTTCCAGGGCGGTCAGCGCGGCCAGGCCCGCCTCCGGGCCCTCGACCATCGCCAGGGCGACCACCCGGCCGAGCGCCGCCATCGGATCGTCCGGGATCGTCGCGAGGAGCACGTCGTAGAGGGCGAGGATCTGCGGCCAGTCGGTGGTGTCGGGGCCCGTCGCCTCGTCGTGGAGGGCGGCGATCGCGGCCTGGAGCTGGTACGGGCCGGGCGGTCCCTCGGTGAGCGCCTCCTCCACCAGGGCGGTGCCCTCGGCGATCGCCGCCCGGTCCCAGAGGGTGCGGTCCTGCTCGTCGAGCGGGATCAGTTCCCCGTCCGGGCCCGTACGGGCCGCGCTGCGGGCCTCGGTCAGCAGCATCAACGCCAGCAGACCCGTCACCGCGCCCTCCCGGGGCAGCAGCCGGCGCACCGCCCGGGTCAGCCGGATGGCCTCCCGGGCGAGGTCGGCGCGATGGAGCGCCGGGCCCGACGTGGCGGTGTAGCCCTCGTTGAAGACCAGATACAGCACCTGGAGCACCGAGGCCAGGCGTGCGTCCCGGTCCTCCGGGCCCGGCGGGTGGAAGGGACGGTCGGCCCCGGCCGCGCGCAGCTTCGCCTTCGCCCGGCTGATCCGCTGGGCGACGGTCGCCTCCGGTACGAGGAAGGCCCGAGCGATCTCCGCCGTCGTCAGACCGCCCACCGCGCGCAGCGTCAGCGCGATCCGGGCGGCCGGCGGCAGCACCGGGTCGCAGCACAGGAAGAGCAGCGTCAGCGTGTCGTCGGCGGCGGGCGCCGCCCGGACCTCGCGCGGTTCGAGCCGCAGCGCCGTCTCCTCCCGCCGGGCCCGCGCCTCCTCCGACCGCAGCGCGTCCATGAGGCGCCGGGACGCCACCCGGATCAGCCAGCCGCGCGGATTGGCCGGCACTCCCTCCCGTGGCCACTGCCCGGCGGCCGCGAGCAGCGCCTCCTGTACGGCGTCCTCGGCGGTGTCGAAGTGCCCGTAGCGGCGTACGAGCGCGCCGAGGACCTGCGGCGCGTGCAGCCGCAGCAGGTCCTCGACGGCGCGGTCCCGCCCGTTGCTGCCCTTCTTCCCGTGGGAGGTGGCGGGGGCGGGGGCCTGCCCGTACGGGCTGGTGTCCTTCCCGTGCGGGTCGGCGGGCTTCTTCCCGTGCGGGGTGGTGGGCTCCTCTCCGTACGGGCCGGTGTCCTCCCCGTACGAGTCGGTGGGGGGCTCCTGCCCGTACGGGTCGGTCAACCGAGCTCGCCCCCGCCCAGGTCGCTGCCGCCCGACTCGTCGATCGGGCGGATCACCACCGGGTAGACCGGCGCTCCGGCCGGCTGGGGGCACTGGGCGACCCGGGCCGCGATCTCGGTCACCCGCTCCAGGCTCGCGCAGTCGAGCACCCAGTAACCGGCGAGCACCTCCTTGGTCTCCCCGTAGGGGCCGTCCGTGACGACCGGCCGACCGTCGGCGTCGGCGGTCACGAACCGGGTCCTGGCCGGCTCGACGAGGCCCTGGCCGTCGATGAACTCCCCGCTCTCCGCCAGGTCGTCGTTGATCGCGTTCATGTAGGCGAACATCGCCCTGAGGTCCTGCTCGCTCCACGCCGGGCTGTGCGCGTTGGCCTTGCCGTTCATGGCGTCGTAGTCCGCCTGCGCGCCCTGCACCATCACCAGGTACTTCATGACGTCCTCCTGTGTATTCGTCCGTGCCGGTTCTTTCACAGGAGACGTCGGAGCCGGCCCGCGATTCTCGACACTCAGCCCGATCCCACCCGGAGGAAGGAACGATCCCGCTCCCCGACCCGCCCGAGCGGGCCCGCCGCCCGCAGGACGACGTCGAGGACGGCGGACGGATCGGCGGCGTAGCAGTGCGCGAACCACGCCATGTTCGCCTCCACCACCGCCCACCCGGCCTCCTCCGTCAGGCCCACGTCCACGACCACCGCGCTCGGCAGCGAACCGCCCGCCGCCGCCAGCAGATCCGCCCCGAAGCGGAGGGCGTCCGGCGCGGGCGGGCCCGGGTCGAGCAGCCCGTACGAGAGGTAGCGGCCGCCCGTCACCACCTGCCCGTCCAGGACGAACAGCCGGTACTCGGACGCGAAGGTCACCGGTTCCGAGACGAGCACGGGCGTGTCCCCGGGCAGGTCGAGGGGAAGCCGACCGCCGTCCTCGTACACGGCGGGCGCGAAGGACTTGTCGACCGGCGGCTTCACGAAGGCCGGCCGCGCCAGTTCGCGTCGGGCCGCCCCGAGCGTGGTCAGCGAGACGCGGCGCCCGGTGAACTCCTCCGGCAGCTCCGCGAGCCAGCCGCCCGACGGTTCGAGCAGCCCGAGCCCGAGCCGTCCCGCGATCCTGTCGGCGAGCAGCGGGCCGCCGTACCAGTGCGGTGCCTCGCCCTCGCGTACGACGGTCTCCGGCGGTCCGTCGAGCACCCGGGTCACCAGGCCGCGCCGACCGGCGGCCTCGGCGAGGAGGAGGGCGGTGGAGGTGCGCTGGGCGGAGATGAGCAGGACGTCGGTCGGGAGCGGGGGGCGAACCGGTTGCGGCTGCCGGTGCGGGGGCCGGGTGCCGGGCGGGAGGTCGGCGGTCATCCGGCGGAGAGTTCCTTTTCGAGCGGGGTACGGAAGCGGGGCGTGACGCGGACCTCGCCGATCCACCCGGCCAGTCGGGCGGCCTCCGCCTCCACGGCCCGTACGGCGTCCCGGCCCAGGCCCTTCCCTCCGCTCTTCCCTCCGCCGTGGCCGCCGCCGTGGCCCTGGCCGTGGCCGTCGTCGAGCAGCCGCCAGACGATCTCGCCGTCCGGCCGCTGCGCCCAGCCGCCGACGATCCGGCCGTTCCACCACACGGTCGGTCCGATGTTGCCGCTGCGGTCGAAGAGCGCCGGACGGTGGGCCGGGTCCAGGTACCAGTCGCGGTCCCGCCAGCCCATCGCCGTGGGGTCGAGGGCGGGAAGCAGCGCCGCCCACGGCTCGGTCGTCGCGTCAGGCACCGGTACGGGATCGAGGTCGTCGGGCAGGACGTAGCCGGTGGTCCGCCCGCCGTCGCCCCCGTCGCCCCCGTCACTCCCGTCGTCCAGGGTGACCTCGACCGCCCCGACTGCGGCCAGCGCGCGGCGCACGTCCGTCACCTTCCAGCCCGTCCACCACTTCAGGTCCTCCACGGTCCCCGGGCCGTACGCGGCCAGCCAGTGCCGCACCAGCTCCGACTGCGCCTCCGCGAGCGGGAGTTCGGGGTGCGGCGGGACCAGCGCCCAGCGGAAGCGGCTCGACGTCCAGCCGCCCTGTGGCCGGCCCCGGGCGATCCGGCCCTCCATGCCCAGCACCCGCAGCACCCGGCTGGCGACGGACTGCGGCCCCTCCTGCCGGGTGCCCACCCCGTACACGTACTGCGACCTCAACCTCGGTACGGCAGCACCGAGTTCGGTACCCGTGGCCTCGCCGCGTTCCGCCAGTACGGCGAGGACCTGGCGTTCGGTCTCGGCCAGCCATGCCTCGTCGAAGTCGCTGCCCGCCGCCAGGTGCTTGACCAGGCTCGCGCGTTCGCGCACGGCGGCCGCGTTCGTGGTGGAGGAGTGGACGGCGGCGGCCAGGGCGGTGGGCACGACGAAGACGGTGTGCCGCATGCCGTGCATACGGGTCAGGGTCCGGTCCTCGTACAGCGCCCGCTCCACCTCCGCGACGGGGTCCGGGGTGGGGGCTGAGCCGGGGTTCTGGGTGGGGTCCGGCGCGGCGGACGTACCGGGGGCCGAGCCGCGCTGCGTGCCGGGGGCCAGTCGCGCGCCCGCGGCCAGGAAGACGGTCGCCGCGTCCGTCGCGTGCAGGGCGACGAGCGCCCCCGCGACCTCCTCGGCGGTCGCCGCCCGCGCGGAAGGCGCCAGGCGGTGGCGCAGGGCGAGGCGGGCCCTTCGTTCCTCGGGACTGATCGTTCGCTGCTGCCCCGTCTGTCTCTTCTCTCCCATGGCTCAAGGATGCCTTGACGGCCGCACGCGGGGAGGAAGTCCTCGAAGAAGGAGGGGCGCTGGGGGAGGGGGCCGGGCGGGTGCCGAGGGAGCCGGGAGCGGGTGCGCGGCGGGAGCCCTCCGGGTCCTCAGTCGGCCGCCGCCCGCTCGCCCAGCGGCCGGCGCCGCAGCGCCGGGTCGGTGAGGGCCGCCGGGCGCCAGACGCCGTCCGGCTGGTAGAGGTTCGTGCCGGGCGGGACGATCGCGTCGATGCGGTCCAGGGCCTCGTCCGTCAGGACCAGCGACGCGCCCTTCAGGAGTCCCTCCAGCTGCTCCATCGTGCGCGGGCCGAGGATCACCGAGGTCACCGCCGGGTGGGCGGCGGCGAAGGCGACCGCCAGCTCGGGCAGGGTGCGGCCGAGGTCGTCGGCGACGGCGATCAGCTCCTCGACGGCGTCCAGCTTGGCCTGGTTCACCGGCAGGGCCGGGTCGAAGCGGTGCGGGGTGAGGGCGGGCCGCCCGCTGGTCAGGTCGACGGTCCCGCCCTTGCGGTACCGGCCGGAGAGGAAGCCGGACGCCAGCGGCGCCCAGGTCAGCACGCCCATCCCGTACCGCTGCGCCACCGGTAGCACGGAGGTTTCGATGCCACGGGCGAGCAGCGAGTACGGGGGCTGCTCGGTGCGGAAGCGGCGCAGGCCGCGCCGCTCGGCGACGGCGTGCGCCTCGACGATCCGCTCGGCGGGGAAGGTGGAGCAGCCGAAGGCCCGGATCTTGCCCTGGGACACCAGATCGCCGAGGACGTCGAGGGTCTCCTCGATGTCGGTGCGGTCGTCGGGGCGGTGGACCTGGTAGAGGTCGATCCAGTCGGTGCCGAGCCGCTGGAGGCTGTTCTCCACCGCCCGGACGATCCAACGGCGTGAGCTGCCGCCCCTGTTGGGGCCCTCGCCGCCGACGGGGAAGTACACCTTGGTGGCGAGCACGGTCTCGTCGCGGCGGTGCGGGGCGCGCAGCGCCTTGCCGACGATCTCCTCGGACTCGCCGTTCGAGTACATGTCGGCGGTGTCGACGAAGTTGATCCCCCGGTCGAGGGCGGCATGGATGATCCGTACGGAGTCCTGGTGATCGGGGTTGCCGACCGCCCCGAACATCATCGTGCCCAGGCAGTACGTACTGACTTCGATCCCGGTCCCGCCGAGTACCCGATAGCGCATGCGCCGCACCCTAGGCGTTGAAGTCCACTCCAACGCAAGGGATCTCGCGGAGGAACCCGGCGATCAGGGCGTGCAGGACGTCGGGCCGCTCCAGGTGCAGGTCGTGCCCCGTGCCGGGTACGCACACGCCCCGGAGGCCGGGGAGCCGGCGCGCCATCTCGTCGTACTCCTCGTCGGAGACGATCCCGTTCTGCGCGAGGACGGTGAGGACGGGCACGTCGATCGCCGCCCACTCCTCCCACCAGGTCCGGCCGGCGCTCTCGGCGAGCGAGGCGACCATGATCTCAGGGTCGAATCGGGGCCACAGTCCGCCGTCCCGCTCTTCGAGTCCGTCAGCCCAGCCTTCCCCTACGGGCCCGCCGCCGAGGTGGGCGACGGCCGCCTCCCGGTCCGGGAACGGCACCGGCCAGGCCCGCAGCCAGTCGCCCACGCCCGCCAGGACCGCCGGGTCCGCGCCGCCGGGCCCGGCCTCGACGAGCACGGCGGCGGCGATGGCGTTCCGGGCGGCGACGGCGTTCGGGGCGGCGATGGGGCCATCGGCGGTGATGGCGCCCTCGGTTGGTCGGTCGGGGCGGGCGGTGCGCGCGGTGGCGGCGGCCTCGGTGGGGCCGGCCGGGCCGGCGGGGCGGTCGGGCCGGGGGGTGCGCGCGGTGGCGGCGGCCGTGAGGAGGGCGGCGTGTCCGCCGTACGACTGCCCGACGAGGACCGTGCCCGCCAGGTCCAGACGGTCGATCACGGCGAGGACGTCGGCCACGTAGGCGGCCCGTGAGACGTCCCTCGGGTACCGCTCGCTGGCGCCGTGTCCGCGCTGGTCGAGGGCGACGACCCGGTGCCCGTCGGCCCGCAGCCGCCGGGCGACGCCGTCCCATTCGCCGGCGTGCCCCGCGAGCCCGTGCAGCAGGAGGAGGGGCCGCCCGTCGCCGCCCCAGTCGCGCAGCGAGAGCCGTACGTCCTCGCCGGCGGCGCCCCCGTCCCGTACGAGGAGGGTGTGCTCGGTCCAGGTCATACGTACTCCTCGCGGGGGCAGAGCAGCGCGTCGGCGACGGCCGTGCGCGCGTAGAGGACGGACCGGCCGCTGCGGTGGGCGCTGACCAGGCCGGCGTTCCGGAGGGCGACGAGGTGCTGGGAGACGGCGGGCGCCGACAGGCCGAAGGTGGCGGCGAGTTGGGTGGTCGACGCGGGCGTGTCGAGCTCGGCGAGCAGCAGCGCGCGCGAGCGGCCGAGGACGGCGGCGACGGCGTCGGTCGCGGTGTGGGTGGTGCGGCGCTCCCACAGATTGCCGATTCCCCGTGCGGGATAGGCGAGTTGGGGCGGGTCGGGAGCCACGGAACGGGTCAGGACCCGTGGCCACGCGAACGCGGACGGTACGAGGAGCAGCCCTGAACCCGCCTGGTCGCGGGTGAGTGCGCAGGCCCTCCGTACGAGCCGCAGGGTGCCGTCGTCCCACCGTACGGTCTCGTGCAGCTCGCTGAGCACGCGCGCCGAGCCGTGCTCGGCGACCTGGCGGGCACGGTGGAAGACATCGGCCTCCAGGAGGGCGCGGATGCGGGCCCAGTAGGGGGCGAGGGCGAGCTCCCAGTAGGTGCGGATCTCGTCGCAGAGCCGTTCGAGGTCGATGTCGTCGGTGCGGAGTTCCGGGCCGGGGGAGCGGGAGGTGCCGGGGGCGGCGGGCGTGGTGAGGGTGGCGGGGGTGGTGAGGGCGGCGGGCGTGGTGAGGTTGGCGAGGGTGGCGAGATCGTGGGCGATCTGCTCTGCCGGGGTCCGCCGGATCGCGTCGAGTTCGTCGTCGAGGGTGGGGAAGGGCCCGGCGGGCGTGGGGGTGAGGAAGTCGGCGAGGTAGCCGTGCGCGGGCACCAGCGCGGCGAGCCGGCCGCGATGCAGCCCGGCGCGGCGGACCCGGGGGCGTACCTGGGCGGCCCAACTCCGGTGCACGAGCGGCTCGGTGTCGGTGGCGAGGAGGCGGAAGCTGGTGACGACCTCCCACATGGGGGAGACGGCGAACCGGGTCTGGGCGAGGTCGGCGGCGGAGAAACTGAGCCCGGACTCCATGGCGCGCCCCTGCTGTATCGGTGATGGATTCGGCCTGAGCTTAATGATTGGAGGGGGTGCGGGCCAGAGGCGCAGTCTCCTCCCATGCCTCCCTCCACCTCGTCCTCGTCGTCTTCGTCCTCGTCGCCTTCCTCCGCCTCGTCTTCGTCTTCGGCTTCGTCTTCGTCTGTCTCCTCTCCTTCCTCGATGTCCTCGTTCCGGGGGCTGCCGCCCGTCGTCTGGACGCTCTTCGCGGGAACGGTGATCAACCGCCTGGGCTATCTCGTCACGCCCTTCCTCGTCTTCTTCCTGGCCTCGCGTGGCGTCACCGGCACCGACACCACGTACGTCCTCGGCGCGCTCGGCGCCGGCAACCTCCTCGGCCCGGCCATCGGCGGCGTGCTCGCCGACCGCCTCGGCCGCCGGCCCACGATGCTGATCGGCCTCGTCGGTGCCGCCGCCGCGCAGGGCGCCCTGTTCGTCGCGCCGGGGGTGTGGACGATGGCCGCCGCCGCGCTGCTGATCAGCGCCACCGGCATGACCGTCTCGCCGGCCGCGTACGCGCTGATGGCCGACACCGTCGACCCCGAACGCCGGCAGCGCGCGTACGCGCTCTTCGGCTGGGGCGTGAACATCGGTACGGCGGTCGCCGGCGTCCTCGGCGGCTTCCTCGCCGCTCACGGCTACTGGCTGCTGTTCGCCGTCGACGCCGGATCGATGCTGCTGTACGCGGTGGTGGTCGCCACCCGCCTGAAGGAACCGTCGCGTGCCCCGCGGCCCGTCGGGGACGACGGCATCGGCTACGGAGTCGTCCTGCGCGACCGTCTCGCCGTCCTGCTCCTGCCGCTCCTCGGCGTGCAGCTCTTCGTCTACTCCCTGACGGAGGTCGCCCTGCCGCTGGCGATCCGCGACAGCGGCCTGTCGCCCGCCGTGTACGGGGCGATGGCGGCCGTCAACGCCGTCCTGGTCGTCGCGCTCCAGCCCTTCGCGACCGTGCGCCTCGCGCGCCTGCCGCGGCTGCGGGTGCAGGCGGCGGGCAGCGCGCTCATCGCCGTCGGCGTCGCCCTCACCGGCCTGGCCGAGGGGGTCGTGGGCTTCACCGTCTCGGTCGTGGTGTGGTCCCTGGGCGAGGTGGTCGTGGCCGGCATCGCCGCGGCGGTGATCGCCGACCTGGCCCCGCCGCACGCCCGCGGCCGCTACCAGGGCGCCTTCGGCTGGACCTGGGGCGTGGCCCGCTTCGGTGCCCTCACCCTGGGCGTCACGGTCTACACCGGCCTGGGCGCCGCCACCCTCTGGTGGTCCGCCCTCACCGCCGGGCTCGCCGCGGCCGCCGGCACCCTGCTGCTGCGCCGCAGGGTGGAGGCCGCGGCCGAGCTCAACGAGCGGGCGGCGTCGGCCGACGGGCCTGCGCCGGTGAGGGAAGTCGAGGTGGCGGGGAAGGAAGTCGGGGTGGCGGGGAAGGAACTCGGGGCACCGAGCCAGGTGTAGCCGACCTCGACGGCCTGGAGCGCGTCGCCGGAGGGGCGCGGGCGCGGGTGGCGGAAGGAGGTGACGCCGACCGCCCGACCGGTGTCCCACCACACCTGCGCGTACGGCACGAGCGGGCCGGCCGCGGCCCGACCGAGCTGGGCCCCGTCACCGCGTGTCGCGCGATTTCCACCCCCGCGCCCGCCGGGGCTCCTACGCTCGACACGTGACCGAGAACGAGATCAAACTCAAGGCCATCGCCGCTCTGACGGCGTTGCGCGGCGGAGTCGACGAGGGCCTCGTCTCGGACCTTCTGGGCGAGGTGATCCCGGGGCAGTTCGCGGTGCCGGCCGGGGCGACGGCGGAGGAGATCGGCCTCTCCGTCCTCACCCAGCTCTCCGAGCCGGTGAGCGCGCTCGTCAACGGCTTCATCCTGGCCTTCGAGGCGGTGGCCGACGCCCATGACGCCTCGGGCGCGGAGCCGGGCACCGAGCCGATCCTCCAGGAACTGGCGCTGCGCCTGGCCAGCGACGACATCGACGACTGACGCCGCCCCGCGCCTCGACGGCCGCGTCACGGACACCACCGACAACGACGTCACGGACACCACCGAGAACAACCCGGCGCGGCGGGACCCTCTCGGCGTGGCGGGCGATCTCAGGTGGTGGGCGGGGCGATCTCAGCGCGGCCCGGTGATCCGCTCGTACACCGTCACCCGCCGGCCGCGGACCTGTTCGTCCGACACCGGGGTGAAGTGCTCCCTCAGTACGGAGAGCTTCACCCGGTCCCGTTCGGCGGCCGCCGGCCTGGCGACCTTCCGCGCGTCCGTGACCAGCAGGATCCGCCGCTGGGTCAGCATCGCGGCCCGTATCCGGTCCGGGCTCGCCTCCACGCCCTTCAGCGTGCCGGACTCCTCGGGGGTCCGGGCCAGGGCTATGTCCCGCAGGCCGGTGAAGGCGTCGGGGGTGACGAGGCGGGTGTCGCGCCGCGCGGCCGGTACGAAGAGCACGGCGTCCCCGGGGTCGCCAAGGCGCCGCACCTCCGAGGCCACCGCCAGGACGTCGTCCACCCGGCTGGCGGGGGAGCGCTTGGCCAGCGACTGGGGGAGCAGCAGCACCATCGCGACGGCGACCACGACGGGCAGGAGCCCGCGTGAGCCCTTGGGGAAGCGCGGGCGGGCCGCCCGTACCGCCGCCGCCAGGACCGAACCGATCAGCAGCGCGAGCCCGAGCATGCTGAACAGCACGTACCGGTCGAGGAAGAGCGGCTGGACCAGGGACACGCCGATCAGGCCGAGCTGGGGGACGGCGAGGAGCGGCAGTGCCACGGCGGTCAGGGAGAGCCGGGTGCCCGCCCGGGGGCGGTCGAGGAGCGCGCCGAGCCCGCCGATCGCCAGCAGGATCGCGGGGCCGATCATCATGTGCCAGGTGAGCGGCGGGATCCAGGACACCTGGTCGGACTGGGCGCGACTGAACAGGATCAGCGGGAGCACACCTGCCGTGGCGGCCGTCGACGCCGCCGTCCACCGGAGCCACAGGCCGCGCGGGGCGCGGGTCCGGAGCAGGGTCAGCAGGTGGGCGGGCAGGAGGAGCAGGGAGAGCCAGTTCAGCAGCCCGCACACCAGGACAGCGCCGCCGTACGCGGCCCAGCGCACCCCGCGGGCCCTGCCCTCCCGGCCCTTCTCTCCGTCCTGGAGCAGGCTGACGAGCAGGAGCGTCGAGACGGCGGCGCCGGCGGCGACCAGGGCGTACGGGCGCCCTTCCTGCAGGTAGAACTGCACGGCCGGCAACATCCCCAACGCCAGCCCCGCCCCGAGGCCCGCCCACGCCCCGGCCAGACGCCGCCCGATGACCGTCACACAGCCCGCCGCCACCGCGACGGCCAGCACGGAGGGCAGCCGCAGCACGGTGGTTCCGGGGCCGAAGCACTCGAAGAGGCCGTGCATGAGCAGGTAGTAGAGCCCGTGCACGACGTCGACGTTCTCCAGCATGCACACGATGTCGGCGGCGGACCGCGTCGCCACCTGCCAGGTCGCGGCCTCGTCCCGCCAGACGCTGTCCTGCCGCGACAGCCCCCACACCCCGAGCGCCACGGTCCACACCGCCGGTAGGAGCCAGAGGTAGGGACGGCGCGGGGGAGCGGCGATGGGGGATGTCATGAAGGTGGTTCCGGCCCTTGGCTCGTGCGGGGACACTCCGGCGGGTTGCCACCCTCGAAGACGCACCCCCGGCCCGCCCGGCAAAGCCGGTCCACCCGTTCGAGACGCACGTCACACCGCCGGATCAGCTCCGCCGCGCCACCGGCTGACCCTCCACGAGCTCCACGAGCTCTACGAGCTCTACGTGGCGTACCGGGCGGTCACGAGGTAGCCCGTGAAGCTGACGTCTGGCCGGTCCTTCGCCCACCCGTCCGCCTTGTCGACCGGAACCAGCACGGTCGTCCCGGGAACGGGGCAGTTCACCTTCTCCGTGGCGCCCGGGGGCACCCCGTAACGGCAGTGCACCTCGGTGATCGACAGCACCTCCACCGAGGTGGGCGCGCGCCCCTCCCCCTGGCCGTGGTGCTCCTCGCAGAAGTCGATCTCCTGCGCCCGCTCGCTGCCGACGACGTCGGCGTAGTCCTCGGGATCGGCCTCCAGCAGCGTCCAGGAGATGACGTCCCCTGTCGCGAAGTTCTGTCCACAGCACTGGATCTGCCAGGCGTCGACCCAAATCGTCAGCGTCATGACGTCATTGTCCGCCGCGTGATCGGAGACCTGGAGAACGTCGAAGGGCCCCACCGCGAACGGTGGGGCCCTTCGACATATTGCCCGGTGAGAGCAATGGCGGAGGATACGAGATTCGAACTCGTGAGGGGTTGCCCCCAACACGCTTTCCAAGCGTGCGCCCTAGGCCTCTAGGCGAATCCTCCGGGGAGAACATTACATGACCGGGAAGGGTGCTTGCGAACGTGATCCGGGGCGGGGAGTGGTCGAAGGACGCAGGTCGTCGGGGGTGGGCGAGGAGGGGTTCGGATCGGGTACCCTGGGCGGAGCCCCTCACGTGGCGCTATCTGACTGAACTCCCCCAGGGCCGGAAGGCAGCAAGGGTAGGTCGGCTCTGGCGGGTGCGTGAGGGGCGCTTGCGTTCCCGGGCGGCCTCGCCGGACCTCGGTGTCCCGGGCGGCCTCGCGGACCTCGTGTTCCGGGTGGCCCGCCCGGACCGGGCTGTTTCCGGGTGGCCCCGCCGGACCTCGGTGTCCCGGTCGGCCTCGCGGACCTCGTGTTCCGGGCGGCCCGCCCACCGGTCCCGGCCGGTGCCGATCGGCCCCGTTGCCCCCGGGCGGTCCCGTGCATCCGGGCGTTCCCGGGTTGTCGGTGGGCGCCTATAACCTCGTATACGTGTCGTCTCTCGCGCTGTACCGCCGCTACCGTCCCGAGTCCTTCGCCGAGGTCATCGGGCAGGAGCATGTCACCGACCCGTTGCAGCAGGCCCTGCGGAACAACCGGGTCAACCACGCGTATCTGTTCAGCGGACCCCGTGGCTGCGGAAAGACGACCAGCGCCCGGATCCTCGCGCGGTGTCTGAACTGTGAGAAGGGGCCGACGCCCACGCCCTGCGGGGAGTGCCAGTCCTGCCGGGACCTCGCGCGCAACGGACCGGGGTCGATCGATGTCATCGAGATCGACGCGGCCTCGCACGGTGGTGTGGACGACGCCCGTGACCTGCGGGAGAAGGCCTTCTTCGGGCCCGCGTCCAGCCGCTACAAGATCTACATCATCGACGAGGCCCACATGGTCACCTCGGCGGGCTTCAACGCCCTGCTGAAGGTGGTCGAGGAGCCGCCGGAGCACCTCAAGTTCATCTTCGCAACGACCGAGCCCGAGAAGGTCATCGGCACCATCCGGTCGCGCACCCACCACTACCCCTTCCGGCTCGTGCCGCCCGGCACCCTGCGGGAGTACCTGGCCGAGGTCTGCGGGCGCGAGGGCATCCCCGTCGAGGACGGGGTGCTGCCGCTCGTCGTGCGGGCCGGGGCCGGGTCCGTGCGTGACTCGATGTCCGTGATGGACCAGCTGCTCGCCGGCGCCGCCGAAGACGGTGTGACGTACGCCATGGCCACGTCCCTGCTCGGCTACACGGACGGCTCGCTGCTCGACTCCGTGGTGGACGCCTTCGCGGCCGGCGACGGCGCCGCGGCCTTCGAGGTGGTCGACCGCGTGATCGAGGGCGGCAACGACCCGCGCCGCTTCGTCGCCGACCTCCTGGAGCGACTGCGGGACCTCGTGATCCTCGCCGCGGTGCCGGACGCGGCCGAGAAGGGCCTGGTCGACGCGCCGTCCGACGTCATCGAGCGCATGCAGGCGCAGGCCTCCGTCTTCGGCGCCGCCGAGCTCAGCCGTGCCGCCGACCTGGTCAACACCGGGCTCACCGAGATGCGCGGCGCGACCTCGCCGCGGCTCCAGCTGGAGCTGATCTGCGCGCGCGTGCTGCTGCCCGCCGCCTTCGACGACGAGCGGTCGGTGCAGGCCCGCCTCGACCGCCTGGAGCGCGGGGCCGCCGCCGCGCCGCCCGCCGCCGTCTTCACGACCAGCTCGCCCGCGCCGCAGATGGGGTACGTGCCGACGGCCGAGGCCCATGTCCCGCCGCCCGCCGCCCAGCCCCCGGCCCCGGCCCCGGCCCAGCCATCGGTCCAGCAGCCGCCGTCCCCGGCACCGGCTCCCGCCCAGGCACCGGCTCCCGCCCAGGCACCGGCTGCCGCCCAGGCCCCGGCCCCCGCGCCCCAGCAGCCGCCCGCCGCCGCTCCCGCCGCCCCGCCGCAGCCCGGTGCCTGGCCCGGCGCCGCGCGGCCCGGCGGTGGTGCCCCCGGCGCCTGGCCCGGAGCCTCCGCCCCCCAGGCCCCGGCCCCCGCCCCGGCCGCCCCGCCGCAGGCCGCCGCGCCCGCGCCCGCCGCCTCGGGCAACATGGCCGCCGGTGCCGCCCAGGTGCGCACCATGTGGCCGTCGATCCTGGAGGCGGTCAAGAACCGGCGCCGCTTCACCTGGATCCTGCTCTCGCAGAACGCCCAGGTCGCCGGCTTCGACGGCACGACCCTCCAGCTCGGTTTCCTCAACGCGGGCGCCCGGGACAACTTCGCGAGCAGTGGCAGCGAGGAGGTCCTGAAGGCGGCCCTCGCCGAGCAGTTCAACGTGCACTGGCGCGTCGAGGCGATCGTCGACCCCTCGGGCGGCGTCAACCCGCCGCCCGCCGCCGGAGGCTTCGGCGGCGGCCGCCCGCCCGCGGCCGCCCCCGCCTACCAGTCCGCGCCCTCCCACCAGCCCGCCGCTCCCGCGCCCGGCCACGCCCCGCAAGGCCAGGCCCCCACCCCCGCGCAGCCCCAGGGCCAGGGTCAGGGCCACGGCCAGGGGCAGGGCCGGAATCCGGCCCCCGCGCCCGTACGGGCCCCGTCGCCGAGCCACCAGGCCGCCGCGCCCGCCCCGGCGCACACCCCGCAGGCGCCGCCGCCGGTCGCCCCCGAGGACGACGTGCCCGAGGAGGACGATCCGGACCTCGTCGACTCCGCGCTCTCCGGTCACGAGCTGATCGTGCGCGAGCTCGGCGCCACGGTCCTGGAGGAATACACGAACGAGTAGGACCGTCTCGCTCGGTGGCCCGCACAAGGGGCATCCCGCCCCGCGGGCTACCCTGGCTGGCGTGAAGGTCCTCGTCATCGGCGGCGGCGCCCGCGAACACGCCCTGTGCCGCTCCCTCTCCCTCGATCCCGACGTCACCGCTCTGCACTGCGCGCCCGGCAACGCCGGAATCGCGGAGGTCGCCGAGCTCCACCCCGTCGACCAGCTCGACGGCGCCGCCGTCGCCGCGCTCGCGACCGAGCTCGGCGCCGGCCTGGTCGTCGTCGGCCCGGAGGCCCCGCTCGTCGCGGGCGTCGCCGACGCCGTCCGCGCGGCCGGCATCCCGGTCTTCGGCCCCTCCCGGGAGGCGGCGCAGCTGGAGGGCTCCAAGGCCTTCGCCAAGGACGTCATGGCCGGCGCCGGCGTGCCCACCGCCCGCAGCTACGTCTGCACCACCCCCGAGGAGATCGACGAGGCGCTCGACGCCTTCGGCGCTCCGTACGTCGTCAAGGACGACGGTCTCGCGGCCGGCAAGGGCGTCGTGGTGACCGAGGACATCGAGCAGGCCAGGGCGCACGCCCTCGCCTGCGACCGGGTCGTCATCGAGGAGTTCCTCGACGGTCCGGAGGTCTCCCTCTTCGCCATCACCGACGGCACCACCGTCCTCCCGCTCCAGCCCGCGCAGGACTTCAAGCGCGCGCTCGACGGCGACCAGGGCCCCAACACCGGTGGCATGGGCGCCTACTCGCCGCTGCCCTGGGCCGACCCCAAGCTGGTCGACGAGGTCATGGAGACCGTGCTGCAGCCGACCGTGGACGAGCTGCGCCGCCGCGGCACCCCGTTCTCCGGCCTGCTGTACGCGGGTCTGGCCATTACCGGTCGCGGGGTGCGGGTCATCGAGTTCAACGCGCGCTTCGGCGACCCAGAGACCCAGGTCGTGCTGGCCCGGCTCAGGACCCCGCTGGCGGGCGTCCTGCTGCACGCCGCCAACGGCACGCTGGCCGACCAGCCGCCGCTGCGCTGGAGTGATGAGGCGGCCGTCACCGTGGTCGTCGCCTCGCACAACTACCCGGGCACCCCGCGCACCGGCGACCCCATCGAGGGCCTGGCCGAGGTCGCGGAGAAGGACGCCCCGCACGCGTACGTGCTGCACGCCGGCACCAGGCGGGACGGCGACGCGATCGTGAGCGCCGGCGGCCGGGTCCTGTCGGTCACCGCCACCGGAACGGACCTGACGGAGGCCCGCGAGCGCGCCTACGCGGCGGTCGGCCGTATCCGCCTTGACGGTTCCCAGCACCGTACGGACATCGCGGAGAAGGCGGCGCGCGACGCGCGGGCCGCGCAGGCGGCCCGCGGCTGACGGCCCCGGTCCGACCTCCCGGCGCACGAGGGAGCGGCGGCCGTGCAGTGAACCGCACGGCCGCCCCACCGTCATCACCTTTGCCCAAAGCCATTCCATCGAGTGACGGCTCGGCCATCTGGATGACGCCCGCCAAAGGCCCAACTAGGGTGCGGCGAAGGCGTTCCGCCGATGTTCCGGCACTTGGCCCTACCGACATTGCGATGTCAGTGGCGGGTGCCACAGTGGGGGAGTGAGCAACACCGCCACGGGCAGTCCCGACGAGGGCAGGAGGGGGTGATGTACGGCGTGTCCGGTATCGGTTCAGCGGCCGGCGAGGAGCTCGGCGCGCGCGCCGCGCGAGCCCGGGCCCTCGCGGTGCTCCGCGTGCGCGGCAGGGCCCTCGGGCTCGCGGTGCTTCCCGCCGCTGTCGCCGTCGTCCTGTACGCGGGCGGCGTCACCGGCCATTTCACCGGCCCCGGCTGGGACACCGCCCGGTGGGTGGTGACCGCCCTCGCCGTGGTCGTCCTGCTCGTGGCGGCTGCCGTCGCGCTGGTCGTCGCCCGGTCCCGGCCGGCCGTGACGCCGACGGTGGAGCTCGCCGAGAGCGCCGCCCCCGATCTGTACCGGCTGGTGCGCGACCTCGCCGACCGGCTCGGCGTGCCCGCGCCCTCCGCGATAGCCCTCACCCCGGACTGCGACAGCTGGCTGGAGGACCGCTCCCACCCGGCGCACGGCCGCCGGCACCACGGGAGCGCGCCCGGCGACGCGCCCGTCCTCGTCATCGGTTCGCCCTTCCTGTGGTGGATGCGGGTGGGAGAGCTGCGGGCGGTCCTCGCGCCGGTCGTCGCCGGTACGGGGCCGGCCGCGCACCCCGACATAGCGGCCGCCCGCCGCTTCGTCCGGGGCCTGGACGCCGCGGTGGCCGCGCCCCGCCGCCCCGGCCTCGACCCGGTCCGCAGGCTCGGCGCGCAGGGCGTCGGCCGGCTGGCCCGCGTGATGCTCAAGAGCTGCCGGGGCCATGCCGCCGAGATGGAGCGGGGTGTCGCCGCGGCCGGTTCCGAGCGGGCCCAGTCCGTGGACTACGGCGTGCGGATCGTCGCCCAGGAGCAGGTCGGCCTCGCCTATGCCGGCTGGGACCGGCTGCTCACCCGGGTCGCGCTGCCCGCCTGGCGGATGGGCCGCTGGCCGGCCCGCCTGGACGCCGGGGTGGTCTCGGCGCTGACCGAGCTCTCCCGCCGTGACCGGCTGGCCGACGGCTTCGCCTCCCGTCTCGGGGAGCGCCCCGCCTGCGACCTCCTGGAGGAGCCGGGCGCGGTCGACGAGGCGACCTCCCTCCTCGCCGCCCACCTCTTCCACGGCGCCCCGCCCGAATCCGGCCCGGACTGGGCCCCGGTGGACTGGACCGACTACGCGGACGAGGTCGTCGACCGCACATGGCGCGCCGACGCGGCCCGCCTCCACCACGTCCTGGACCGCCTGGACGGCAGCCCGCCGCCCGAGGGGCTTACGGTTCGAACGGACGGCACTCCCGACACCGCCACGGCTCCCACCGCCGAGCCCGCGCTCACCGAGCCCGCGCCCACAGAGCGTGGGCCCGCCGAGCCCGCGCCCACAGAGCGTGGGCCCGCCGAGTCCGACCCCGCCCCCACCCCCCTCTCCTCCGACGTCGGCGCCGCGCCCGACGGGCCCACCCTCGCGCGGGTCATGGCGCATCTGACGGGGGCGCCGGGCGGGGCGGACGGCGGGAGCGCGGCCGATGTGCTGGCCGCCGCGTTGACCGCGCAGGCGGCGCGGGAGCAGAGCCGGAAGCCGGTCGTGCCGGCGGCCGAGGGGCCCGACGGGCCGGTGGCGCTGTTTCCGTTGCAGCCGCCCCGCACCGGACGGGACCTGCTCGCCGATCACGTGGCCGCGATGGTGTGCTGCGCCGCCGTGGACACGGCGGAGGCGGCGCCGGGGCTCGACTGGCTGGACGGGCCGGCGCTGTTCGTCCGTGGGGAGCGGAGCACGGACCTGAGCGCCGTGGTGCTCGCCCTCGTCGAGGACGGCGACCCGGCCCCCCTGAGGGCCTGGCTGACCAGGACCGGAGTCCGCCCGGAGAAGCCCGTCCGGCTCGTCTGACGCGGAGGTTCCGGTTCCACTCTCGTCAATTCACGACGAACGGTGACGGAGTGCGTGCGTTATGTGATGTGCTGGAGACCGGCACTGACAGAGGCAGGATCCAGCGGCACTGACCAGCCGCACCGAAAAGGTCACCACGGACCACGACCGGGGGAGTCGAGGGAGGGGCGCAGCATGGGGGCGGAGCAGATCAGGCGGTGGGAGTCGGGCGCGCTCGCGCACGCCGTGTCGGATCCCTTCGGCCAGGGCCCGCTGCCCTGGCTGCGCGGTTCGGAGAACTACTTCGACGACACCGGCCAGATGGTCCCCTGGTACGCGGACGAGACCCTGGCCCGTGGGGGCGGCGGCGGCCCCCGTACGGCCGACGACGTGCACGGCCAGATCAAGGGCTTCGTGTCCACCGGTGCCGTCGCCCCGGGCGAGGCGATCGATTTCCACATCACCGTGGACCCGCCGCAGCAGTTCTCGGTCGACGTCTACCGCATCGGGCATTACGGGGGCGACGGCGCCGCCAAGATCACCACCAGCCCGCGGCTGTCCGGCATCGTCCAGCCGGCCCCGCTCACCGCCGACCGGACCGTCTCCTGCCACCACTGGTGGCAGTCCTGGCGGCTACAGGTCCCCTCGTACTGGTCGATCGGCGCGTACGTCGCCGTGCTCACCACCGTCGACGGCTACCGCTCCCACATCCCCTTCACGGTGCGCGACAGCCACCCGGCCGACCTGCTGCTCGTCCTGCCGGACGTGACCTGGCAGGCGTACAACCTCTACCCGGAGGACGGCCGCACCGGCGCCAGCCTCTATCACGCCTGGGACGAGGAGGGCCGGCTGCTCGGCGAGGAGGAGGCGGCCGTGACCGTCTCCTTCGACCGCCCGTACGCGGGCGCGGGCCTGCCGCTGCACGTCGGGCACGCCTACGACTTCATCCGCTGGGCCGAGCGCTACGGCTACGACCTGGCGTACGCGGAGACGCGCGACCTGCACGCGGGCCGGGTCGACCCGAGCCGCTACCGGGGCCTGGTCTTCCCGGGGCACGACGAGTACTGGTCGGTGCCCATGCGCCGTACGGTCGAGCTCGCCCGCGACCAGGGCACGTCACTCGTCTTCCTGTCCGCCAACACCATGTACTGGCAGGTGGAGCTCGGCCCGTCCCCGTCCGGCGCCCCGGACCGGCTCCTCACCTGCCGCAAGCGCCGCGGCCCCGGCCGCCCGGCGCTCTGGCGGGAGGTCGACCGGGCGGAGCAGCAGCTGCTCGGCATCCAGTACGCGGGGCGGGTGCCCGAACCGCACCCGCTGGTGGTGCGGAACGCGGAGCACTGGCTGTGGGAGGCCACCGGCGCGGGGGAGGGCGACGAGATCCCGGGCCTGGTCGCCGGCGAGGCCGACCGCTACTTCCCGCGCACCGCGCTCCCCGAGCACGAGAGCCGCATCCTGCTCGCCCACTCCCCTTACCGGGACGGCGAGGGCGCGCGCCGCCACCAGGAGACGAGCCTCTACCGGGCCCCGTCGGGCGCCTGGGTCTTCGCCTCGGGCACCTTCGCCTGGTCGCCCGCGCTCGACCGGCCGGGCCATGTGGACGCCCGGATCCAGCGCGCCACCGCCAACCTCCTCGACCGGATCTGCAAGCGGGACT
The DNA here is from genome assembly GCF_040302485.1 of Streptomyces sp. NPDC126499. Classification (NCBI taxonomy): domain Bacteria; kingdom Bacillati; phylum Actinomycetota; class Actinomycetes; order Kitasatosporales; family Streptomycetaceae; genus Streptomyces; species Streptomyces sp. NPDC126499. Next base: position 268,174 of record NZ_JBEOUO010000006.1, read on the forward strand.
GAGCGGCGCGGTGCCGGTCGTCGCCAGCCCGGCACCGACGACCGGACACCCCTCGGTGCGGACCGGACACCCGCCAGGCGCAGGGAGCGGCAGGGGGAGCGGCAGGTCATCCGGCCCGCCGGTCGCGGTCGCGCCCGCGTGAGGGAGAATCGGACACGCTCCTGGATCAACCTACGCGGAGGAACCGTGTCCGGATTCGTAGAAAAGCCCGAGCCCGTCCAGGTCCCGGGCCTGACCCATCTCCACACGGGCAAGGTCCGCGACCTGTACCGCGACGAGGCGGGCCGGCTCGTCATGGTGGCGAGCGACCGCATGTCCGCGTACGACTGGGTGCTGCCCACCGAGATCCCCGACAAGGGCCGGGTCCTCACCCAGCTCTCGCTGTGGTGGTTCGACCGGCTCGCCGACCTGGTCCCCCACCACGTCCTGTCCACCGAGCTCCCGGCCGGCGCCCCCGCCGACTGGGCGGGCCGCACCCTGGTCTGCAAGGCGCTGGACATGGTCCCGGTGGAATGTGTGGCCCGCGGCTATCTGACCGGCTCCGGCCTGGTCGAGTACGAGCAGTCCCGCACGGTCTGCGGCCTGGCGCTGCCCGAGGGCCTGGCCGACGGCTCCGAGCTGCCCGCCCCGATCTTCACCCCGGCGACCAAGGCCGCCGTCGGCGACCACGACGAGAACGTGTCGTACGAGGAGGTCGCCCGCCAGGTCGGCGCGGAGACCGCCGCCCGGCTGCGGCAGACCACGCTCGCCGTCTACAGCCGGGCCCGGGACATCGCCCGCGAGCGCGGGATCATCCTGGCCGACACCAAGTTCGAGTTCGGCTTCGACGGCGAGTCCCTGGTGATCGCCGACGAGGTCCTCACCCCGGACTCCTCCCGCTTCTGGCCGGCCGGCCAGTGGCAGCCGGGCCGCGCCCAGCCCTCGTACGACAAGCAGTTCGTGCGCGACTGGCTGACCTCGCCGGCCTCCGGCTGGGACCGCAAGAGCGAGCAGCCGCCGCCGGCCCTCCCGCAGGAGGTCGTCGACGCCACCCGCGCCAAGTACATCGAGGCGTACGAGCTCCTCACCGGCAACACCTGGAGCTAGCGGAGGGAACGAGAAAGCCCCCGGTCGGATCGACCGGGGGCTTCTTCATGGAGCGGACGACGAGATTCGAACTCGCGACCCTCACCTTGGCAAGGTGATGCTCTACCAACTGAGCCACGTCCGCCTGCGCCGTAGCGCGCAGCTAACTATACCCAACCTTTGGACCGCGCGAGACGCACCGCGGTGTGACGGTTCTCGGCCCCGAGCTTCGCGGCGGCGGAGGAGAGATAGTTGCGGACGGTTCCGGGGGAGAGCGAGGCCCGCCGGGCGATCTCCGCGACGGGGGCTCCGTCGGCAGCGAGTTCGAGGACCTCGGCCTCCCGGGCGGTGAGCGGGGAGTCGCCGGCGGCGATGGCGTCGGCCGCCAACTCCGGGTCCACGTAACGGTTTCCGGCGTGCACGCTACGGATCAGCTCGGCCAGTCGTTGCGCGCTGACGGTCTTCGGGACGAAGCCGCGGACGCCGGCGGCGAGGGCCCGCTTCAGGTGCCCGGGACGGCCGTGACTCGTCACGATCATGGTTCTGCAGCCGGGCAGTTGATCCCGCAGGGATGTGGCCACCATCACACCGTCGGCGCCCGGCATCTGCAGATCGAGGACCGCGACGTCCGGTTCGTGGGCGAGCGCCATGGCGAGCGCCTCGGGCCCGGACGCGGCCTCGGCGACGACCACGAGATCGTCCTCCAGGGCGAGCAGGGCGGCGAGCGCGCCCCGGATCAGATGCTCGTCGTCGGCGAGCAGGACGCGTACGCGCGGGGTCACGACGCCGTCTCCTTCCTCGTACTCCACAGATCGTCGCTCGGTCCGCTCGGTCCGCTCGGTCCGCTCGGTCCGCTCGGTCCGCTCGGACCGGGACCGCTCGAACCGCCCTCGCGTACAGCCATCTCGGACGACCAGGTCCCGGATCCCCTCTCGGTCCCGGTCCCGGACCCCCTCTCGGTCCCGGTGTCCGTCACGACCCCAGGCCCCGTCCCCGTCCCCGTCCCCGTCCCCGGCCCGCCCGGCAGCGGCACCCGGGCCGTCACCCGGAACCAGCCGTCCTTCTCCGGGCCCGCCTCCAGCGTGCCGTCCACCGCTGACAGCCGTTCCCGCAGCCCCGCGAGCCCCGATCCGGCCCGGTGCCCCGATCCGGCCCGGTGCCCCGATCCGGCCCGCCGCGCCGACCCGGAGCCGTCCGCCGGCTCCCGTACGCCGTCGTTCTCGACCACCAGCAGCACCGCGCCGTCCTCCGTCCGCAGCGCGATCCGGCAGCGCCGCGCGTCCCCGTGCCGCAGGACGTTGGTCGTGGCCTCCCGGACCACCCACCCCAGGGCCGACTGCACCTCGCCGGGCAGCTCGACGCCGACCGGACCCGTGGCGCAGCTGATGCCCGCCGCGGCGAGCACACCCCGCGCACCCTCCAGCTCCACCCGCAGATCCGCCTCGCGGTAGCCGCGGACCACGTCCCGCACCTCGCGCTGGGACTCCTGGGCGATCCGCTGCACCTCGGTCATCTGGGCCACCGCGTCCTCGGCGCGGCCGCGCCGGGCGAGCTGCACCGCCAGTTCGCTCTTGAGCGCGATCACCGAGAGGTTGCGGCCCATGACGTCGTGCAGGTCGCGGCCGAAGCGCAGCCGCTCCTCGGCGACGGCCAGCCGGGCCCCGAGGTCGCGGGACCGCTCCAGCTCCCACACGATCCGCAGCAGCCAGCCGGAGAACCCGCAGGCGAAGACCATGGCGCCGCCGCTCACCGGCACGGCGAGCGTGTACGCGACGACCTGCGGCCAGTCCAGGCCGACCACGAGCGCCGAGAGGCCGGCGGCCAGCGAGGCGAGGAGCACGGTGCCGGCCATCCGCCGCGCCGAACGCAGGCACACGGCCACCGAACCGAGCGTGAACGCCGCCGTGCCGACGACGACGGCGCCGGCGATGCCCGCGTCCCTCAGCGCGCCCGTGGACTGCAGCGCCATGAGCGTCACCGCTCCGAGCGCCGTCACCGCGATCAGCACCGCCGCGAGCCGCACCGGGCGCTCCCGCCGGTCGAGCTGCCAGCCGAGGGCGCGCGAGGCGAGCACCGCGCACAGGACGGCGTGCGCGACGACGAGGAGCGCGATCACCGCGGCCGGGACGGCGCCGATCTTTCCCTCCGCGTTGCTGGCGAGCGGGACGAACGCCACCCCGCCGACCTCCAGCAGAGGGAACAGGTGGAAGGTCCACCGCGTGTACAGCTCGACCTTGGCCGCGCTGCTGCGGCCGCTCCACCACCCCGTCAGCCTGGACACGGCCGACCCCCGTTCTTCCGTTCTCCCAAGCGTTCTCCCGGACGTTCCCCCGGGAGGCCCCCTAGCGCCGCGGTTCCCAGCGGAACCACTTCCGGACAGCAAACACGCTCAGCACGATCCAGGCCACCGTCGTGAGGGCCGCGCCCAGCAGCTCCTTCCCGCCGATCCCGCCGGTCCCGCCGGTGCCGAGCCAGCCGGCCCGGACGAGCTCCATCACTCCGCTGAGCGGGAGCAGCGAGCAGACCGAGGCGACCGGGTCCGGCAGCGCGTCCATGGGCACCATCAGCCCCGAGCCCATGGCGGAGACCAGGAAGAAGGGCAGCGTGGTCAGGCCGGCGCTCTCGACGGTGCGGGTGATCACGGTGGTGACGGCGGCCAGCGCGGCCAGCAGCACGATCCCGGCCAGGACGCCGAGGAGCAGCAGGTCGGGGCGGCGCGGGGCGTGGGCGCCCAGGGCGGCCGGGCCGAGGGCGGTCAGCACCGCGCACTGGACGAGCGCGATCACCGCGGCCGGGAGGGCGGCGCCGGTGAGGATCTCGGTGTCGCGGACCTCTCCGGTGCGCAGCCGCTTGAGGACCAGTTCCTCGCGGCGGGCGACGTAGGTCGCGACCAGGTTCATGTAGACGACAAGGCAGAGGATCATGCCGGTGCCGCCGACGGCGGTGGCCTCCGCGAGGCCCATGGGGAGGCCGGCCTCGTCCATCTCCGCCAGCGAGGTGCGCAGCAGGAAGATCATCAGCACCGGCATGAGCAGGGCGACGAAGAGGTTGTTCCGGTTGCGGCCGAGGAGGGTCAGCTCGGCCCGTCCGAGGGCGGTCAGGCGCGTGGCGGTGGCGTTCATCGGGCCTCTTCCTGTGCGTGGGGGTGGGCGAAGCCGGTGTCGTCGGCGAGATCTCCGGTGATGCCGTCGGCGCGGGAGGCGATCTCCAGGAAGGCTTCCTCCAGCGAGGCGGACCGGGCGTCGAGCTGTTCGAGCCGTACGTCCGTGGCGCGGGCCCAGGCGAGGAGTTCGCCGAGCGCCTCCTGGAGGTCGTACGTGCGGATCTCCACCCGCCGGCCGTACGCGGCGGCCTTCAGGCCGAGCGGCAGCCGCTCGGCGCCGGTGCCCTCGGGGAGCCGGAAGCGGATCCGGGCGGGGCGGGCCGCGGTGACCTCGGCGGGGGTGCCGGAGGCGACGATCCGGCCGCGGTGCATGATCGCGAGCCGGTCGGCGAGGGTCTCGGCCTCCTCCAGGTAGTGGGTGGTGAGGAGGACGGTGGTGCCTTGGTCCCGGAGCCGGCGGACCAGGTCCCAGGTGTCGCGGCGGCCCTCGGCGTCGAGACCGGTGGTGGGTTCGTCGAGGAAGAGGACCTCGGGGCGGCCGAGGAGGGCGAGCGCGAGGTCGAGCCGGCGTCGTTCGCCGCCGGAGAGCTGCTTGATCCGGACGCGGGCGCGGTCGGTGAGCCCGACGGCGGCCAGGGCTTCGCCGGCGGGCCGGGCGCCGCTGGTGCAGCCGGCCCACATGCGTACGGTCTCGGCCACGGTCAGGTCGGAGGGGAAGCCGCCTTCCTGGAGCATGACGCCGATGCGGGGGCGGACGGCGGCGCGTTCGCGGTACGGGGCGTGGCCGAGGACGCGGGCGGTGCCGCCGGTCGGGGCGGCGAGGCCCTCCAGGAGTTCGACGGTGGAGGTCTTGCCGGCGCCGTTGGTGCCGAGGAGGGCGAAGACCTCGCCCCGGGGCACGGTGAAGGAGATCCCGCCGACGGCCTCGAAGCCGCCGGAGTAGGTCCGGTGGAGGCCGTCCGCCTCGATCGCAGGTGTCATGGGTCCAGGCTGGTGCCGGCCTCGGGCCTTCGGCAGTGCGCGCTGTCACGGGGCCCGCTGACAAATGTCATGGGCGGGCGGCCATCGAGGTTTCCGGATACGACGAAGGCCCCGATTCCTGAGAACCGGGGCCTTCGCTCCCTGAGCGGACGACGAGATTCGAACTCGCGACCCTCACCTTGGCAAGGTGATGCTCTACCAACTGAGCCACGTCCGCATTGCCTCCGCTCGGCTTTCACCGGGCGGTGCGAGCACCACTCTACCAAACGCACCGGAGTGCTCGGTAACCGTGATGCAGAGCGGGTGACAGGGATCGCACACTGCGCCTTCCCCCTGGAAGGGGGCTGTTCTGCTACTGAACTACACCCGCACGCTGCGTGAGGTCCGGCCTTGCGGCCTCGCCCCTCGGCGTGCTCCAGACTCTAGCGGATCATGGGGGGTGCGGCGCAAATCCGGGTCGTGGCCAGGTCGTGGCCCAAGTCGTGAACCCCGTCGTGGTCCGCCGCCCACCCGTCATGGCGGGTGAGCGGCGCGGGGTCAGCTCGCGGCCTGGAAGGCCTCGTAGATCCGCTTGGGGATCCGGCCGCGGGCGGGCACGTCCAGCTTGTTGGACTGGGCCCAGGCGCGGACGGCCGCCGGGTCCGGGGCGAGCGCGGTGTGCGTGTACTCGCTCCGGGCGGGCGCGGCCGACCTGCCGTCGCGCGTGCTCAGCTTGCGGCCCGCGGCGAGGTACGGCGCGAGCGCGGTGCGCAGTTTCTTTGCATTGGCGGGATTCAGGTCGATCTCGTACATCTTCCCGTCCAGGCCGAACGCGACCGTTTCCGCCGCTTCTCCGCCGTCGATGTCGTCGAAGAGGGTGACCACCACACGCTGAGCCACGGATATCGGTCCTTTCCTGGGGATCGCCGTCTCCCGAACGGTGCCATCACCACTCTGACGTGCGGTGATGCCGTCATCGCGGCCACCCCTGGCAAATACTGCGTCGTTCTGCATTCCTTTGTACAGCGCGGGGTATCGCAGGGGGAAGCCCAGGCAATTGTCTCCGCGTGTCCCGCCTTATTTCGCTGGAATTCAGCGGGGTGCCGCCTCCTGGTCTTTGTAGGATCCTTCAGGCTTCTACCCGCGTAGAATTTGGAGGGAGGTACGCTGAGGGAACCGCCCACGCAACACACCACCGGGAGTGCCAGTGGCACGCGTCGTAGTCGACGTCATGCTCAAGCCGGAGATCCTCGACCCGCAGGGACAGGCGGTGCAGCGTGCACTGCCCCGCCTCGGTTTCGACGGGATCGCCGACGTCCGCCAGGGGAAGCGCTTCGAGCTGGAGGTGGAGGGACCGGTCGACGACGCCGCCCTCGCCCGCATCCATGAGATGGCCGAAACCTTCCTTGCCAACACCGTGATCGAGGACTTCACCGTCCGGGTCGAGTCCACCGAGACCGCCGGGGCCTCGTCGTGACCGCACGCATCGGCGTCGTCACGTTCCCCGGAACGCTCGACGACCAGGACGCGCTGCGCGCCGCCCGCCTCGCGGGCGCCGAGCCCGTCTCGCTCTGGCACCGCGACAAGGACCTCAAGCAGGTCGACGCGGTGGTCCTCGCCGGCGGCTTCTCCTACGGCGACTACCTGCGGGCCGGCGCCATCTCCCGCTTCTCGCCGGTGATGGAGACGATCATCGAGCAGGCGAAGGCGGGCATGCCCGTCCTCGGCATCTGCAACGGCTTCCAGATCCTCACCGAGGCCCACCTGCTGCCGGGCGCCATGCTGCGCAACAACCACCTCCACTTCATCTGCCGCGACCAGAAGCTGCGGGTGGAGAACGCGGAGACCGCCTGGACCTCGGACTACACCCGGGGCCAGGAGATCGAGGTCCCGCTCAAGAACATGGACGGCCGCTACGTGGCCGACGAGCGCACGCTCGACGAGCTGGAGGCGGAGGGGCGGGTGGCCTTCCGCTACCTCGACCTGAACCCCAACGGCTCCCTGCGCGACATCGCGGGCATCACCAACGCCGCGGGCAACGTCGTCGGCCTCATGCCGCACCCCGAGCACGCCGTGGAGCCGCTGGTCGGCACCGGCAAGACCGACGGGCTCGGTTTCTTCACCTCGATCCTCAAGAAGCTGGTCAACGCATGACTCTCGACGCCGGAACAGCCGAGGGAGCGACTGAGCGCCCCAGCCCGCGACACCCGCACCACCCCGCGCGAAGGAGCGACCGAGCGTGACCCTCGACACCGTCAAGCACGCGACCGAGACGCCTGACGTCGAGCAGCCCTGGAAGGAGCTCGGCCTCAAGCAGGACGAGTACGAGCGCATCCGCGAGATCCTCGGCCGCCGTCCGACGGGCGCCGAGCTCGCCATGTACTCCGTCATGTGGTCCGAGCACTGCTCGTACAAGAGCAGCAAGGTCCACCTGAAGCAGTTCGGCGAGAAGACCCCCGTCAACGACGCCATGCTCGTCGGCATCGGCGAGAACGCGGGCGTCGTCGACGTCGGCCAGGGCTACGCGGTCACCTTCAAGGTCGAGTCGCACAACCACCCCAGCTACATCGAGCCCTACCAGGGCGCGGCCACCGGCGTCGGCGGCATCGTCCGCGACATCCTCGCCATGGGCGCCCGCCCGGTCGCGGTCGTCGACCCGCTGCGCTTCGGCGCCGCCGACCACCCCGACACCAAGCGCGTGCTGCCCGGTGTCGTCGCCGGCATCGGCGGCTACGGCAACTGCCTGGGCCTGCCGAACATCGGCGGCGAGGTCGTCTTCGACTCCTGCTACCAGGGCAACCCGCTGGTCAACGCCGGCTGCATCGGCGTCATGAAGCACGAGGACATCCACCTCGCCAAGGCCTCAGGACCCGGCAACAAGGTCATCCTCTACGGCGCCCGCACCGGCGGCGACGGCATCGGCGGCGTCTCGGTCCTCGCGTCCGAGACCTTCGACGACACGAAGCCGACCAAGCGCCCCGCCGTCCAGGTCGGCGACCCCTTCCAGGAGAAGCTCCTCATCGAGTGCACCCTGGAGATCTTCAAGGAGAAGCTGGTCGCCGGCATCCAGGACCTCGGCGGCGCCGGCCTGTCCTGCGCCACCTCCGAGCTGGCCTCCGCCGGCTCGGGCGGCATGCGGGTCGACCTCGACAAGGTGCACCTGCGCGACGCGACGCTCTCGCCCGAGGAGATCCTCATGAGCGAGTCGCAGGAGCGCATGTGCGCGATCGTCGAGCCGCAGCACGTCGACCGCTTCCTGGAGATCTGCGAGAAGTGGGACGTCATCGCCGTCGTCATCGGCGAGGTGACCGACGGCGAGCGCCTGGAGATCTTCTGGCACGGCGAGCAGATCGTCGACGTCCCGCCGCGCACGGTCGCGCACGAGGGCCCGGTCTACCACCGGCCGTACGCGCGCCCCGAGTGGCAGGACGCGCTGCAGGCCGACGACGCCGGCAAGCTGCCCCGCCCCCAGGGCGGCGCCGAGCTGAAGGACCAGGTCCTGAAGCTGGTCGGCTCCCCGAACCAGGCCTCCAAGGCGTGGATCACGGATCAGTACGACCGCTTCGTGCAGGGCAACACCGTCCTCGCGCAGCCCGAGGACGCGGGCATGGTCCGGATCGACGAGGAGTCGAACCTGGGCGTGGCCATGGCGACCGACGGCAACGGCCGCTACGCCAAGCTCGACCCGTACACCGGTGCGCAGCTCGCGCTCGCGGAGGCGTACCGCAACGTGGCCGCCACCGGCGCGAAGCCGCTGGCGATCTCGGACTGCCTGAACTTCGGTTCGCCCGAGGACCCGGCCGTGATGTGGCAGTTCGCCGAGGCCACCCGTGGTCTCGCGGACGGCTGCCTCGCGCTCGGCACCCCGGTCACCGGCGGCAACGTGTCGCTGTACAACCAGACCGGTGACGTGGCCATCCACCCGACGCCGGTCGTGGCCGTCCTCGGTGTGATCGACGACGTCAACCGCCGCACCCCGATCGCCTTCGCGGAAGAGGGCCAGCTCCTCTATCTGCTCGGCGACACCAAGGAGGAGTTCGGCGGCTCGGCCTGGTCCGAGGTGATCCACCAGCACCTCGGCGGCATGCCGCCGGCCGTGGACCTCGACCGGGAGAAGCTGCTCGGCGAGATCCTGATCGCGGCCTCCCGCGACGGCATGATCGACGCGGCCCACGACCTGTCCGACGGCGGACTCGTCCAGGCGGTCGTCGAGTCCTGCCTGCGCGGCGGCAACGGCGCGCGTCTGGTCGTGCCCGAGGGCCTGGACGCGTTCACGTTCCTCTTCAGCGAGTCGGCCGGCCGTGCGGTCGTCGCCGTCCCGCGCAGCGAGGAGCTCCGCTTCACCGACATGTGCGGTGCGCGGGGTCTGCCGGCGACCCGGATCGGTGTCGTCGACGGCGACGCGGTCGAGGTGCAGGGCGAGTTCAGCGTCTCCCTGGAGGAGCTGCGCGCCGCGCACGAGGCGACGATCCCGGGCCTGCTGGCCTGACTTCCCGCTCGTGGAGCAGCCCCCGCCCGTCGTCGGGCGGGGGCTGCTCGCGTCCGGGCCCGCCCGCCGGAGTCCGGGGCGCGGTCCGTTCCGGTTCGCGGTCCGTTCGAGGCTCGGTCCGTTCCGGTTCGCGGTCCGTTCCGGGTCTCAGTCTGCCTGGTCCCAGAACGCGTCGGCCTCGTCGATGTCCGCGACGCATTCGTCGACGTCGGTCACCTTGCCGCCGACGATGGTGAAGAAGAGCCCGCCTTCCATCTCGATGCCCCGGTCGCCTCGGTCGGCGTGCCACTTGTGCACCGACATGACATGGCCGCGGCCGTCCGGGTAGATGCCCTTCGGTTCGACCCGGAAGGTGCCGCCGGTGAGCTCCATGAGCTGACCGAAGTGGGCGAGGACGTTGTCGGCGCCCTTGAAGTGGCCGGACATCCGGCTGCTGCCCGGTGAGTGGTGGGTGCAGTCCGCGGTCATCAGCGACCGCAGGGTCTCCATGTCGCCCGTGGAGAAGGCTTCGTAGCCCTTGCGGACCACGGCGGCGTCAGGGTGCTCAGCCATGGCCGATCGGCCCCTCTCATACGTATGGGTGTGCGGTGGCCGTGTGTGCGTGCGGCGGCCCTCCCTCCCCAGTCTCCGACTACCCTCGCCCCCATGCCACCTGCCAGGAAGCGCCCCCGCAGCTACGACTCCACCAAGATCCGCGCGGCCGTCCTCGCCCAGTTCGGGCACGTACGGGACGCCGTCCTCGCCCTGTCGCCCGACGCGCTCGACGGGCCGACCCGGCTGGGGGAGTGGACGGTGCGGGACCTCGCGGCGCACGTGGCGTGGGGGATCGAGGCCGTGCCGCGGCTGCTCGCGCGACCCGAGCCGGCGAAGCGGGAACTCGCCCTCCTGGACTGGCCGTCGGCGTCGGCCGGGATCGCCGGACTGATCGACGAGCACACCCGGGGACTCGACGCCTCCGACCTCGCCGGGACGTACGGCCGCGCCGAGCGGGCCTACCAGGAGGCGGTCGACGGTGCCCCGGACACCCGGTTGCTCCCGTTCGGCCTCGGCGCCATGACGCTCGCCGACTTCCTCGTCACCCGGACCGTCGAGCTGGTCGTGCACACCGACGACCTCAACGCGGCGACCGGCGCCGGCATCCCGTACGAACGCCAGGCGCTCGCCGCCTGCACCCGGCTGCTCGCGGACGCCCTCGCGGCGAAGGCCCCCGGCGGCGCGGTCGAGGTGCGGGTCCCGCCGTACGCGGTGGTGCAGTGCGTCGAGGGGCCCCGGCACACCCGGGGCACCCCGCCCAACGTGATCGAGACGGACCCGCTGACCTGGATCCGGCTCGCGACCGGCCGGGCCGGCTGGGCCGCGGAGCTGGACGCGGCCCGGGTGAGCGCCAGTGGCGAGCGGGCGGACCTGGCGGGACTGCTGCCGCTGATGGGCTGAGGAACCCTACGGGTGACGGGCCGGGGAACCGTACGCGTGACCGGGAGCCGCAGGGGTGGGGCTCGAGGAACCGTACGGGCACGGCGGCCGTCCCATCGGCATGCAGAAGCCGCGCACACTCACCGCAGCCCTGACCGTCTTTGCCCTCGCCCTGCTCTCCGCCTGCGGTACGGAGCCGGGCACGGGACCGGGGGCGGGAGGTGACCCGGACACGCCCGACCTGCCCGTCGCGGGAAGCCACTGGACGATCGCCGCCGTGACCGTGGACGGCGCCCGCTCGGTCGCCCCGCCGGGGGCGCGCCTGGAGGTCGAGGAGAACGGCCGGGCCAAGGGGAACACCGGCTGCAACAGCTTCGGTGCCGCCGTCGCCGTGAACGGGGACACCCTCACCGTCTCCACGCACGAGGTCACGTTGATCGGCTGCCCCGCCGACCGGGACCGGTTCGAACGGGCGTTCCTGAAGGCCTTCACCGGCAAGCTCGAGGGGAAGACGCGGGAGAAGGGGCTGACCCTGACCTCGCCCGACGGCCGCAAGGTCCTGGAGCTGGTCGCCGAGCCCGGCGCCCCGCTGGTCGGCACCAGCTGGACGGTGGACGCGCTGCTCAGCGGGGAGACGTCCGCGTCGCTCCCGGCGGGCTCGGAGGGCAAGGCGAAGCTGGCCTTCGGCAAGGACGGCCGGCTCTCCGGCAGCCTCGGCTGCAACCGGGTCTCCGCCCCGGCGACGATCTCCGGGAAGACGATCACCCTCGGGGCGATCGCGACGACCCGGATGATCTGCACCGGCCCCCAGATGGAGCTGGAGACCAAGCTGTACGAGGCCCTCGACGGCCCCCTCACCTACCGGCTCGACCACCGCACGCTGACGGTCACCGACGTGGACGGGCAGGGCTTCACGGCCCGCGCGGAAACGTTCGAGGGCTGAAAGCACCGGCTCGTTCCTGCGAGGTCCGTCACATCCCGACCGTTCGGACCGTGCCGTACGGGGGTGCGCTCTGATCACGCCACCCGGCTGCCGCCCTTGCCCCACCGGCTTTGTGGGCTCCGACAAGCCAGCGACGATCAGTTCGTACGATCGTACAGCCGCTGTATCACGTCCTGAGGGAATTCGGACCAGTGGTCGACCTCGCCTACACTCGGAGACGTGCCACGTGGTGACGGTCGACTCAATCACGATCTGCTCCCCGGTGAGAAAGGCCCCCAGGACGCTTGTGGCGTCTTCGGTGTCTGGGCTCCGGGCGAAGAGGTCGCAAAGCTCACGTACTTCGGGCTCTACGCCCTCCAGCATCGGGGCCAGGAATCCGCGGGAATCGCGGTCAGCAACGGCTCCCAGATCCTCGTCTTCAAGGACATGGGCCTCGTGTCCCAGGTCTTCGACGAGACCTCTCTCGGTTCCCTCCAGGGTCATATCGCGGTCGGTCACGCCCGCTACTCGACCACCGGGGCCTCCGTGTGGGAGAACGCGCAGCCGACGTTCCGGGCCACCGCCCACGGCTCGATCGCGCTCGGCCACAACGGCAACCTGGTGAACACGGCGCAGCTGGCCGAGATGGTCGCCGACCTCCCCAAGCGGGAGGGCCGCTCCACCCAGGTCGCCGCCACCAACGACACCGACCTGGTCACCGCGCTCCTCGCGGGCCAGGCGGCCGAGGACGGCACGCCGCTCACCATCGAGCAGGCGGCCGCGAAGATCCTCCCCGAGGTCCGGGGCGCCTTCTCCCTCGTCTTCATGGACGAGCACACGCTCTACGCGGCGCGTGACCCGCAGGGCATCCGCCCGCTGGTCCTCGGCCGGCTCGAGCGCGGCTGGGTGGTCGCCTCCGAGTCCGCCGCCCTCGACATCTGCGGCGCCAGCTTCGTCCGCGAGGTCGAGCCGGGCGAGCTGATCGCGATCGACGAGAACGGCATCCGCACCTCTCGATTCGCAGAAGCGAAGCCCAAGGGCTGTGTCTTCGAGTACGTGTACCTGGCCCGCCCCGACACCGACATCGCCGGCCGGAACGTGTACCTCTCCCGCGTGGAGATGGGCCGCCGGCTCGCCAAGGAGGCCCCCGTCGAGGCCGACCTGGTGATAGCGACGCCGGAGTCCGGCACGCCGGCCGCCATCGGCTACGCGGAGGCCTCCGGCATCCCGTTCGGCGCCGGCCTGGTCAAGAACGCCTACGTCGGCCGGACCTTCATCCAGCCCTCGCAGACCATCCGCCAGCTGGGCATCCGGCTGAAGCTCAACCCCCTCAAGGAAGTCATCAAGGGCAAGCGCCTGGTGGTCGTCGACGACTCGATCGTCCGCGGCAACACCCAGCGCGCGCTGGTCCGGATGCTCCGCGAGGCCGGCGCCGCCGAGGTCCACATCCGGATCTCCTCCCCGCCGGTGAAGTGGCCGTGCTTCTTCGGCATCGACTTCGCCACCCGCGCGGAGCTGATCGCCAACGGCATGTCGGTCGAGGAGATCGGCAAGTCGCTCGGCGCGGACTCGCTCTCGTACATCTCCCTCGACGGGATGATCGAGGCGACGACCATCGCGAAGCCGAACCTCTGCCGTGCCTGCTTCGACGGCGAGTACCCGATGGAGCTTCCGGACCCCGAACTGCTCGGCAAGCAGCTCCTGGAGACCGAGCTGGCCGCCGGCCCGGCCGCCACCGCGGCCGCCGACGCGCTGCGCCGCCCGTAAGACCCCGCTGCACACCCCGCAGTACGACACGAAAGCTCTGAACCCATGTCTCAGACCACTGGTGCCAGCTACGCGAGCGCGGGCGTCGACATCGAAGCGGGCGACCGCGCCGTCGAGCTCATGAAGGAGTGGGTGAAGAAGACCCGGCGCCCCGAGGTCCTCGGCGGCCTCGGCGGCTTCGCCGGTCTCTTCGACGCCTCCGCCCTCAAGCGCTACGAGCGTCCGCTGCTCGCCTCCGCCACCGACGGCGTCGGCACGAAGGTCGACATCGCCCGCCAGATGGGCGTGTACGACACCATCGGCCACGACCTGGTCGCCATGGTCATGGACGACATCGTCGTCTGCGGTGCCGAGCCGCTCTTCATGACCGACTACATCTGCGTCGGCAAGGTCCACCCCGAGCGGGTCGCCGCCATCGTCAAGGGCATCGCCGAGGGCTGTGTCCTGGCCGGCTGCGCCCTGGTCGGCGGCGAGACCGCGGAGCACCCGGGCCTGCTCGGACCGGACGACTTCGACGTGGCCGGCGCCGGCACCGGTGTCGTGGAGCACGACCGGCTGCTCGGCGCGGATCGTATCCGTACGGGTGACGCCGTCATCGCCATGGCGTCCTCCGGGCTTCACTCCAACGGGTACTCGCTCGTCCGGCACGTGGTCTTCGACCGCGCCGGCATGACCCTCGACCAGCGGGTCGAGGAGTTCGGCCGGACCCTGGGCGAGGAGCTCCTGGAGCCCACCAAGATCTACTCGCTCGACTGCCTGGCGCTCACCCGCACCACCGACGTGCACGCCTTCAGCCACATCACGGGCGGCGGCCTCGCCGCCAACCTGGCCCGGGTGATCCCGGACGGCCTGCACGCCGTGGTGGACCGCTCGACCTGGGCCCCTGGCGCCGTCTTCGACCTGGTCGGCACGGCCGGACAGGTCGAGCGCCTGGAGCTGGAGAAGACCCTGAACATGGGCGTCGGCATGATGGCCGTGGTCCCGGCCGACTCGGTCGACGTGGCCCTGACGACCCTCGCCGACCGGGGCGTGGAGTCCTGGGTCGCCGGCGAGATCACCGAGCGCGGCGACAAGGAGACCGGCGCCGAGCTGGTCGGCGACTACGCGAAGTAGCCGCCGCCACCGTAGAACGTACGCCGAAGAGCACCCCTTGACGTCAAGGGGTGCTCTTCGGCGTCACGCGTCGCGTGCCCGCCTGGCGGGCACGGCTCACCCCGGACAGCGCAGAAACCCGGTCCGGGGTGCCCGGACCGGGTTTCCATGTTCAGAAGGTCAAGCGCGACGCTGAGTGGACGCCGGACCGGACTCGTCGTCCTCGTCCTCGTCGTCCGTGTTGTAAAGATCCGCGTACTGCGCGTACGGGTCGTCTTCCTCGTCGTCGTCCTCGAACGGCTCGCCATTCGGCGGCTGGCTCGAAGTCGTCGAAGCGCCCAGCTCGTGGGCCAGACGCGCAAGGTCGGTCCCGCCGCTGCTGTACTTCAGCTGGCGGGCGACCTTGGTCTGCTTGGCCTTTGCCCGGCCGCGCCCCATGGCTCGACCCCCTCGGTGACGGGGCTCGACGGCCCCAGAGTCTTGACACGCGTTCATGGTTCGGAACGGGCTCTCGGGAGAGAGACCGGTCCGTAGGGCTTCAACGGTACCTGTTTCCGTCGGTCTACGGTACGCCGCGCGCATCACATACCCCGGTACAGAACCATCGAGGTGCCCTGTCCTCGCTGGTCAGTCGCGATTTTAACCTCTTCTTGATGTCCGACCCGCCGATCGGCGTGAGCGAAGTCTCGCGAATCGCCCCCGACGGCGGGCCGGATCTGTCAAGACTCAGGCCCGCCGCGCCTCGGCCATGCGCTGCTCGGCGATCCGGTCGGCCGCCGCGGCCGGTGGAATGCCGTCCGCCTTCGCACGTGCGAAGATCTCGAGCGTGGTGTCGAAGATCTTCGTGGCCTTGGCCTTGCAGCGGTCGAAGTCGAAGCCGTGCAGTTCGTCGGCGACCTGGATCACGCCACCGGCGTTGACCACGTAGTCGGGCGCGTAGAGGATCCCGCGCTCCACGAGGTCCTTCTCGATGCCCGGGTGGGCCAGCTGGTTGTTGGCCGCGCCGCAGACGACGCTCGCGGTGAGGAACGGCACCGTCTCCTCGCTCAGGGCGCCGCCCAGCGCGCAGGGCGCGTAGACGTCCAGGCCCTCGACGCGGATCAGGGCCGCCGTGTCGGCGACGACGGAGACCTGCGGGAACTTCTCGGTGATCCGGCGCACCGACTCCTCGCGGACGTCGGTGATCACGACCTCGGCGCCGTCGGAGATCAGGTGCTCCACCAGGTAGTGGCCGACCTTGCCGACGCCCGCGACGCCGACCTTGCGGCCGCGCAGCGTCGGGTCGCCCCACAGGTGCTGCGCGGAGGCGCGCATGCCCTGGAAGACGCCGAAGGCGGTGAGGACGGAGGAGTCGCCGGCGCCGCCGTTCTCGGGGGAGCGGCCGGTGGTCCACCGGTTGGTGCGGGCCACGACGTCCATGTCGGCCACGTAGGTGCCGACGTCGCAGGCGGTGACGTAGCGGCCGCCGAGGGAGGCCACGAAGCGGCCGTAGGCGAGGAGCAGCTCCTCGGTCTTGATCTGCTCGGGGTCGCCGATGATGACGGCCTTGCCGCCGCCGTGGTCGAGCCCGGCCATGGCGTTCTTGTACGACATGCCGCGGGACAGGTTGAGGGCGTCGGCGATCGCCTCGGCCTCGGTGGCGTACGGGTAGAAGCGGGTGCCGCCGAGGGCGGGGCCCAGGGCGGTGTTGTGGAGGGCGATGACGGCCTTGAGGCCCGTGGCGCGGTCCTGGCACAGCACGATCTGCTCGTGGCCCCCCTGCTCCGAGTGGAACAGGGTGTGCAGTACGTCAGGAACGCCGGTCACATCGGTCACGGTGGTGACTCCCAAAACGAGGCGGCGGAAGGTCCCCCCTGCGGGTGGGGGTGGGACCGGAACGGCAGAAGGTTAAGTCCTACCTGGCCGTAGCAGGGACGCAGTGCCGAGGATCACCCCCTCCAGGAGTACGCGCGTGGAAGGATTTGCGACATGTCGGTCGCGTCCTCGGTGCTGGTCCCCTACGCCTCCTATCTGCGCGTGTACGAGCCGCTGGCCGCGTTCCCGGTCGCGGAGCGGGAGTACTGGGCCCGCTACGCCCGCCGTACGGACCTCCCGGGCGCACAGGACGAACTGCGCCGCTCGCTGGCCGACTTGTTGCCGGTGCCGCCGGTGCCGGTGCCGGTGCACGAGAGCGGTGACGCGTTCGTGGCGGCCGTGGACGGGGCGGTGCTTGTCTGCCCGTGGCGGACCCGGC
This sequence comes from Streptomyces sp. NPDC126499, assembly GCF_040302485.1. Lineage (NCBI taxonomy): Bacteria > Bacillati > Actinomycetota > Actinomycetes > Kitasatosporales > Streptomycetaceae > Streptomyces > Streptomyces sp. NPDC126499. The sequence goes on from NZ_JBEOUO010000006.1 coordinate 285,218, forward strand.
TGCGGGGCTGGCTGGCGATGGAGGAGCTGGTGGGCGGGACGCTGCCGGCGCCGGTCCTGGACGCGATGCTGCCGCCGGTGGTGCGGGAGCAGGTGGTGGCGGACCACGAGCGGTGGCTGGAGCGGAATCCGGACGCGCGGCCGTGGATCCGCAGCGCGGTGTGGCGGGTGCCGCTGAGCTGGTTCGCGCTGTTCTCGGACGAGGAGCGGGAGTACGCGCCGGCCGGCGGGGCGGGAGCGTCCGGTGGCGGGGTGGGAGGGTCCGTTGGTGGGGCGGGAGGGTCCGGTGGGGCGGTGCTGCGCTACCGGACGCCGATGGCGCAGGCGCGGCGGCGTCTCGCGCGGTCGCTGAAGGCCCTGCGGGGGGCGATCGCGGAGGGCCCGATGACCGAGAGCCTCGTCGGGGTGGGCCGCTGGCTGGAGGAGTTCCATCCGCGGGCGCTGGTGGAGCTGGACTACGGCGGTCTGGTGCACGCGGTCCCGGCCGAGGCGCTGGCGGCGGACCGGTCGGCGGCGGACGTGGCGGAGGGGATCGCGGCGCTGCGGGACGGCGAGGGGGAGGTCGCGCGGGAGGCCTACGAGCGTCTCGCGGAGCGGTGGCGGGCGGTCCGCAACCTGGAGTTCGCGAACTGACCATCGACAGGACATCTCCATCTGATGTAAATGATCTTCATCGCTGGACACCTGTTCGGGTCTTTGGTGTGCTCTGGTGGGACCGTTGGTGCGGGTGTGGCGGGACGTAGGTCCCGATCCGGGCCTTTGGCTCAAGCGTGACGGACAGCACTTACCGCACCCTTGCGCCTATCGCCCACCCTCGTGCCAAAATAGGACAAGGAGTCCGGGGAGGGTTCCTTCCGTCCAAGATTGGGCGGAACGCTCAGCATTGCACTCTATGGGGGGTCTGAGGACTCCTGATCGCTCTGTGACTGATCGTCACAGTGGCGTGACTGTCCGTTATGGCATGGTCCATCGACTTCCGCCGCTGATGAACACCTGCGAGGGCAATTCCATCGGTTTGGCCGACGTGGCTGGACGGATGGTGTAGTTGTAGTGCCGAGGACAAGCCGTTCGTCCTATAACCGACTCGGCCCGCTTCTGCCATTTCGGGCAAGGCGGGTCAAGGTGCAGAATTTAGAGGAAAGAACCGAGAAGGTTCGGTTCTCCCGAGGAGGCCGCTCATGACCGCTCGCACCCCTGATGCCGAGCCGCTGCTGACCCCTGCCGAGGTTGCCACGATGTTCCGCGTGGACCCGAAGACGGTGACCCGTTGGGCGAAGGCCGGAAAGCTCACGTCCATCCGCACCCTGGGTGGGCACCGCCGGTACCGCGAGGCCGAGGTCCGCGCTCTGCTGGCGGGCATTCCGCAGCAGCGCAGCGAGGCCTGAGGCGCACGCGAGGTACGCGACACCCCGTAACACCGGGCATCCGCCGGGTCCCCCAACCCGGTAAGCCCACCCCAAGCTCTGCCGGCGAACACCTGCCCCAACAGGTCTTCGCCATCGATCGCGCTGGACTCCGCCGGGTCCAGCGCGATCTTTTTGTGTCCGCGCCCACGGGTGTCCGGCTGGTGCAATTGCACATATTAAATCGGGGGCATGTAGGGAAGGTGTAAGTACGGTGGTTTCTGAAACGGATTCAGTGACACCCGTCACACGGCACGAGTCTTGCCAACCAACAGCCTGCCACTTCCGGGGAGTTCGCCAACGCGCCATTGGTCACCGCCCGGTGGGACCTTGGTCCCTCGTTCGTGGGAACGCGAGAAGGCCCGCACCGAACGGTGCGGGCCTTCTTCGCTTGCGATCCTGACGGGACTTGAACCCGCGACCTCCACCTTGACAGGGTGGCGAGCTAACCAACTGCTCCACAGGACCTTCGCAGCCTTTGAGCAGCGGCTGCGAGGAAAACTGTACAGCAGCTCGGCGGTCTGGTCGAACCGGCGCCGGGCCGCCCGGGGAACGGCACCGCCGAGGCGGCCGCCGGGGCGCCGCTCGGCCGCCTACGGGTCGCCCCCGGGCCGCCCTGGCCGCCTACGGGACGGCCGCGTCGATCGCCTTCACGATCCGCTTGTCCGACACCGGGTACGCCGTGCCGAGCGCGTGCGCGAAGTAGCTCACCCGCAGCTCCTCGATCATCCAGCGGATGTCCGTGACCGAGGACGGCACCGGGCGGCCCTTCGGCAGCTGCTCCAGGAGCCAGGCGTACTCGTCCAGCATCTCGTGGACCTTCTGCATCCGGGTGGTGTCCCGCTGCACGCCCGTCGGCATCTGCTGCAGCCGCCGGTCCACCGCCACCAGATAGCGCATCAGGTCCGGCAGCCGCTTCAGGCCCGTCCGCGTGACGAAGCCGGCCGGCATCAGCCAGGACAGCTGCTCGCGCACGTCCGTCAGGTTCGGCAGCAGCGCCGGGCTGCTCGTGGCCTTCAGCCGCCGCTCACACGCCTGCCAGGCCGCCAGGACCTGCTGCACCTGGCCCACCGTCCGCACGGTCAGCTCCACGAGGTCCGCGCGGACCCTGTCGTACAGCTTCCGGAACGACTCCTCGTCCCACACCGGGCCGCCGTGGTCCGCGATCAGCCGGTCGGCCGCCGCGGTCGCGCAGTCCTCGAAGAGGGCCTGGACCGAGCCGTGCGGGTTCGCGGACAGGGCCAGCTTCTGCTGGTTGGTCAGCCGGTCCGAGGCGAACTTCGCCGGGTTCACCGGGATGTTCAGCATGATCAGCTTCCGGGTGCCCCGCCACATCGCCTGCGCCTGCTCCTCCTCGGTGTCGAAGAGGCGTACGGCGACGCTGTCGCCCTCGTCCACGAGCGCCGGATAGGCCTTCACCGGCTGGCCGGCCCGCCGGGTCTCGAAGACCTTCGTCAGGGTCCCGATCGTCCAGTCCTTCAGCCCCGTGCGCTCCAGGGACGGCCCGGAGCCGTCCGGGCCCGCCGTGGCCGCCTTCGCGGCCTTGGAGAGCGCCTGACGGGCCTTGGGGCGCAAGCGGAGCTTCAGCGCCTCCAGGTCCTTGTCCTCGGCCAGCTTGCGGCGCCGTTCGTCGACGATCCGGAAGGTGATCTTGAGGTGCTCGGGGACCTTCGCCCAGTCGAAGTCGTCCGCCGTCAGCGGCACCCCGACCATCCGCTGGAGCTCGCGCGCGAGCGCCGTCGTCAGAGGCTCCTGCACCGGGACGGTGGAGTCCAGGAAGCGGGTCGCGAAGTTCGGCGCGGGCACGTAGTGGCGGCGGATCGGCTTGGGGAGCGAGCGGATCAGCTCCGTGACGACCTCCTCGCGCAGGCCCGGGATCTGCCAGTCGAAGCCCTCGTCGGTGACCTGGTTGAGCACCTGGAGCGGGATGTGGACGGTCACGCCGTCCGCGTCCGCGCCGGGCTCGAACTGGTACGTCACCCGGAACTTCAGCGGGCCCTGCCGCCACGAGTCCGGATAGTCGTCCTTGGTGACCCCGGCGGCCTTCTCGTTGATGAGCATCTCGCGCTCGAAGTCGAGGAACTCCGGCTCCTCGCGGCGCTTGTGCTTCCACCACGAGTCGAAGTGCGCCCCCGACACGACGTGCTCGGGCACCCGCTTGTCGTAGAAGTCGAACAGCGTCTCGTCGTCGACGAGGATGTCCCGGCGCCGGGCGCGGTGCTCCAACTCCTCGACCTCGGTGAGGAGTCTGCGGTTGTCGGCGAAGAACTTGTGGTGGGTGCGCCAGTCGCCCTCGACGAGCGCGTTGCGGATGAACAGCTCCCGGGAGACCTCGGGGTCGATCCGCCCGTAGTTCACCTTGCGGTCGGCGACGATCGGCACGCCGTACAGCGTCACCTTCTCGAAGGCCATGACCGCCGCCTGGTCCTTCTCCCAGTGCGGCTCGCTGTACGTCTTCTTCACCAGGTGCTGGGCCAGCGGCTCGACCCACTCGGGCTCGATCCGCGCGTTCACCCGTGCCCACAGCCGCGAGGTCTCCACCAGCTCGGCGGACATGACCATGCGCGGGGGCTTCTTGAAGAGCGCCGAGCCCGGGAAGATCGCGAACTTGGCGTTGCGGGCGCCCAGGTACTCGTTGCGGGTGCCCTCGCGCTTCGGGTCCCGGCCCTCCTTGGCGTCCTTCACGTCCTTCAGGCCGATGTGCGACAGCAGGCCGGCCAGCAGGGACACGTGCACGGACTGCTCCGGCACGGCTGTGTCCGCCGAAGGCTCCTCGACGTGGAGGCCCATCTGCTTGGCGACCGTGCGCAGCTGCGCGTAGATGTCCTGCCACTCGCGGATCCGCAGGAAGTTCAGGTACTCCTGCTTGCACATCCGGCGGAAGGACGACGAACCCCGCTCCTTCTGCTGCTCGCGGATGTAGCGCCACAGGTTGAGGAAGGCGAGGAAGTCGCTGGTCTCGTCCTTGAAGCGGGCGTGCATCTGGTCGGCCTGCGCCTGCTTCTCGGCCGGCCGCTCGCGCGGGTCCTGGATGGACAGCGCCGCCGCGATCACCATGACCTCGCGGACGCAGCCGTTCTTGTCGGCCTCCAGGACCATGCGGGCGAGCCGGGGGTCGACCGGCAGCTGGGAGAGCTTGCGGCCCAGCTCGGTGAGCCGCTTCTTCGGGTCCTTCTGGGTCGGGTCGAGCGCGCCGAGCTCCTGGAGGAGCTGCACGCCGTCCCGGATGTTGCGGTGGTCCGGCGGGTCGATGAAGGGGAACTTCTCGATGTCGCCGAGGCCGGCCGCGGTCATCTGGAGGATGACGGAGGCCAGGTTGGTCCGCAGGATCTCCGCGTCCGTGAACTCCGGGCGGGTGAGGAAGTCGTCCTCGGAGTACAGCCGGATGCAGATGCCGTCCGAGGTACGGCCGCAGCGGCCCTTGCGCTGGTTGGCGCTGGCCTGCGAGATCGGCTCGATCGGCAGCCGCTGCACCTTGGTGCGGTGCGAGTAGCGCGAGATGCGGGCGGTGCCCGGATCGATCACGTACTTGATGCCGGGGACGGTCAGGGAGGTCTCGGCGACGTTCGTGGCGAGGACGATCCGGCGGCCGGAGTGGGCCTGGAAGACCCGGTGCTGCTCGGCGTGCGACAGCCGGGCGTAGAGCGGCAGGATCTCGGTGTTGAAGAGTTTCTTCTTCGTCAGCGCGTCCGCCGTGTCGCGGATCTCCCGCTCGCCGGAGAGGAAGACCAGGATGTCGCCCGGCCCCTCCTTCTGGAGCTCGTCGACCGCGTCGCAGATCGCCGTGATCTGGTCCCGGTCGGACTCGTCGGAGTCCTCCTCCAGGAGCGGGCGGTAGCGGACCTCCACCGGATACGTGCGGCCGCTGACCTCGACGATCGGCGCGTCCCCGAAGTGGCGGGAGAAGCGCTCGGGGTCGATGGTCGCGGAGGTGATCACGACCTTCAGGTCCGGGCGCTTCGGCAGCAGCTGGGCCAGATAGCCGAGCAGGAAGTCGATGTTGAGGGACCGCTCGTGGGCCTCGTCGATGATGATCGTGTCGTACGCGCGCAGCTCGCGGTCCGTCTGGATCTCGGCGAGCAGGATGCCGTCCGTCATCAGCTTGACGAAGGTCGCGTCCGGGTTGACCTGGTCGGTGAAGCGGACCTTCCAGCCGACCGCCTCGCCCAGCGGCGTCTTCAGCTCCTCCGCGACCCGCTCGGCGACCGTGCGGGCGGCGATCCGGCGGGGCTGGGTGTGCCCGATCATGCCCCGGACGCCACGGCCCAGTTCCAGGCAGATCTTCGGGATCTGCGTCGTCTTTCCGGAACCGGTCTCACCGGCGACGATCACGACCTGGTGGTCGCGTATCGCCTCCAGGATCTCGTCCTTCTTCTGCGAGACCGGGAGCTGCTCGGGGTAGGTGACCGTGGGCACGCGGGCGGCGCGCGCGTCGACGCGCTCCTTGGCCTTGGCCGCCTCGGCGGCGATCTCGTCCAGGACGGCCTCGCGGGCCTCGGGCTTGCGGATGCGGCGGGCGCCTTCGAGACGGCGGCCGAGCCGGTGGGAGTCCCGCAGCGAGACCTCGGCCAGGACGGACTGGAGGGCGGCGAAGGAAGTAGACATACGGAATCCAGGATCGCACCTGCGGCCGAGAAGCGGCGAACCGATTTACGAGTCGGTCCCCGCGCCCGGGTCCGGCCGGGAGCCTCCCGTGCCCGCCCGTCCCCCGGCCCCGTCCCATCCGGCGCCCCCGCGCCCGGGTCCGGCCCTTGTTCCCCGTCGCGCCCCGCCCGCCGGCACCTGGTCCCCGGGGCGGCGGCGGCCCGCTGCGTACTATTTCGGGCACGCCCACCTGAAAGGTCTCTCCCATGTCCCGTACCGCTCGCGCGCTGGCGGCGTTCGCCGCGCTGGCGGGGCTGGTGCTCGGGCTGGTGGTCTGCGGGGCGGCGGTGGCCGCTCCGGCGGGCACGATCCAGGTGGCCGCGCCCGGGTCCGCGAACCCCGGCTGTGGCGAGGGCCACGGCGGCGACGAGGGCGCGGCCGGGCCCGCCGTACCGCCGCGCTCCCACGGCCTCGGGGAACTGCTGTCGGCACTGGCGGCGGACCGGAGCTCGTGCGGCGGCTGGGGCGGTGACGCCGACGTACGGGAGACCGTGCCGGGCCCCGCGCCGCCGGGGCTCGTACCGCCGTCACCGGTGGAGCTGTCGATCCTGCGGGTGTAGACGACCGGCGCGCCCCTTCGCCACCCGTCGTCCCTTTCCTCCCCGTTCAGGAGTGCTTCAGCATGCCCACGTCCCCGTCCAAGTCGACGAACAAGACCACGAGCAAGTCCACGAGCAGGCCCCGGCCCGCGTCCCCGTCCGCCTCGAAGTCCAAGCCGGTCCTGATCGTCGCCGGGGTGGCCGTCGCCGCCGCGCTGCTCGGTCTCGTCTCGTACACCGCCACCAAGCCGGACGCGCCCGGCCGCTCCGGTGGCTCCTCGGCCGTCGCCGAGGTGACCGCCGACCCGTCCGCCGGCGTCTACCCCGAGCTGGAGGCGTACGCCCGCCGTGACGCCGCCGACCGGCTCGCCCTCGGCCGGGCCGACGCGCCCGTCGTCCTGATCGAGTACGCCGACTTCAAGTGCGGCTACTGCGGGAAGTTCGCCCGGGACACCGAGCCGGAGCTGGTGAAGAAGTACGTGGACACCGGCACCCTGCGCATCGAGTGGCGGAACTTCCCGATCTTCGGCGAGGAGTCCGAGGCGGCGGCCCGGGCCTCGTGGGCGGCCGGGCAGCAGGGCCGGTTCTGGGAGTTCCACAAGGCGGCGTACGCGCCGGGCGCCAAGGAGAAGGGCTTCGGCACGGAGCGCCTGACCGCCCTGGCGAAGGAGGCGGGCGTGCCGGACCTGGCCCGCTTCGCCCGGGACGCGGACAGCGCGGCGGCCCGGGAGTCGGTGCGCCGGGACCAGGAACAGGGCTACTCGCTCGGCGCCACCTCCACCCCGTCCTTCCTCGTCAACGGCCGGCCCATCGCCGGCGCCCAGCCGATGGAGACCTTCACGGAGGCGATCGAGGCGGCGGCGAAGACGGCCGCCGCCAAGAAGCCGGGGCCGGGACGATGACCTCCGGAATCGGCTACTTCGCCGCGTTCCTCGGCGGTCTGCTCGCCCTGCTCAGCCCGTGCAGCGCCCTGCTGCTCCCGGCCTTCTTCGCGTACTCCGTCGACACCCGCGCCCGCCTCCTGGCCAGGACCGGGATCTTCTACGGGGGACTGGCCACCACCCTCGTGCCGCTGGGCGCGGCCGGCTCCTTCGCCGGGCGGCTCTTCTACGGCCACCGGGACCTGCTCGTGGCCGTGGGCGGCTGGCTGATCGTGGCCCTCGGGGTGCTCCAGATCCTCGGCCTGGGCTTCGCGTCCCGCCGGATGAGCGAGCTCAGCGGCCGGATCCGGCCCACGACCGCGTTCTCCGTCTACGCGCTCGGCCTCGTCTACGGCCTGGCCGGCTTCTGCGCGGGCCCCATCCTGGGCAGCGTCCTGACGGTCGCGGCGCTCAGCGGCAGCCCGGTCTACGGGGGCCTGCTGCTCGCGGCGTACGCGCTGGGGATGGCCGTTCCGCTGTTCGTGCTCGCGCTGCTCTGGGAGCGTTACGACCTGGGGCGGCGGCGCTGGCTGCGGGGCCGGCCGATCCGCGTCGGCCGCTTCGCGCTGCACTCGACCTCGCTGCTCTCGGGCCTCTTCTTCATCGCCCTGGGCACCCTCTTCCTGGTCTTCGACGGCACCACGGCCCTGCCCGGGCTGCTCTCGGTCGACGACTCCTTCGCGGTGGAGGAGCGGGTGGCGGGCCTCGGCCGCGCGGTCCCGGACTGGGCGCTGCTCGTGGCCGTGGTCGTGGCGGTGGCGGCGGTCCTGGGGTGGCGGGCGCGGCCGGGGGCCCGGCGCCGGGAGGACGCCTGAGCGGGCCGGGCGGCCGGGCGGCTACGGCCGTACGGAGGGGCGCGGACTCCTCCGTACGGCCGTAGCGGGACCGTTCTCGAGACCTCCGGGGGTGCACGAAAAAGGCCCCGTTCTTTCGAACGGGGCCTTTTCTTTGTGGCTGGGGCCGGGGTCGAACCGGCGACCTATCGCTTTTCAGGCGATCGCTCGTACCAACTGAGCTACCCAGCCACGAGACTGTTTCCAGCCTCAGCGATCCTGACGGGACTTGAACCCGCGACCTCCACCTTGACAGGGTGGCGAGCTAACCAACTGCTCCACAGGACCTTATGGTGTGCGAGAACCAGTCTCGCACATGGTTGTGCGTGCCCCCAACGGGATTCGAACCCGTGCTACCGCCTTGAAAGGGCGGCGTCCTGGGCCACTAGACGATGAGGGCTAAGAGGCCCGCCTGGGCGCTTCTCAGCGCGTCGGGGACGTGAGAAGCATATGGGATGGCAGGCGGTATCGCCAAAACGGTTTCCCGAGGGGGGAGAATGAGCGGGTGCTGGAGATGACGCGCGAGGAGTTCGAGGAGCTCGTCGCCGAGGCCCTGGACCGGATTCCGCCGGAGCTGACCCGGCTGATGGACAACGTCGCCGTGTTCGTCGAGGACGAGCCGCCCTCCGACGACCCGGAGCTCCTGGGGCTCTACGAGGGGACGCCGCTGACCGACCGGGGCGAGTGGTACGCCGGCGTGCTCCCGGACCGGATCACCATCTACCGGGGGCCGACGCTGCGGATGTGCGCGTCGCGCGAGGACGTGGTCGCGGAGACGGAGATCACCGTCGTGCACGAGATCGCCCACCACTTCGGCATCGACGACGAACGGCTGCACGCGCTCGGCTACGGCTGAGCCGGCGCCGCGGGTGCCCAGGGCGCGCCGGGCGGCGCCTTCGGGGCGCACGGGGGTGTGTTGGAGGTCCGCCCCGGGCGTGTCCCGGGCGCATGCCGGGCGGGCCCCGGGCGTGTCCCTTGTGGTGTCAAGGGAGTTGGGCAGGGCAACGCGTGCGAACCGCGTTCCCGTTCCTGCCTGACCCGTCCTGGAGGTGCCTCCGTGCGCCATTTGCCCACCCCCGTGAGATGGGCCGCCACCGCGCTGGCGGTCGCCGCCTGTGCGGGTCTGAGCGGCTGTATGAGTGTCGGCGAGGACGGCGCGAAGCCGGCGCCCAGCACGTCCGCGGGCAAGGGCGGCGAGGCGGCCGGCTCCGGTGAGGACGGCGGACTCGCCGGTGGCCACGGCGGGGGCGGTTACGACCGTACGGGGCGCGGCGGGCCCGATCCGGACGGCGAGGGCGAGGAGACCCCAGTACCGAGCGGATCGCCGTCCGCGTCGGCCAGGCCGACCGGCGGGGCGGGCCCGGCCGGTCCCGGCGGGTCGCCGAAGCCGCAGCCGCCACCGGGCGGCGGCGCCGACGGTGGTGCCGACGGCGGAGGCTCGGGCGCGCCGGGCGGCGCGACCACGCCGCCGGTGGACCCGTCGCCGACCCCGACCCCGGAGCCGACGCCGACGCAGGAGCCGACGCCCGATCCGACGGTGAGCGAGAGCCCCACGACGACCCCCGGCGCGGACACCCACATGGGTGCCATGCGGGCGGCCGACGGGCCCGGGGGCACGACGGAGCCGGAGGCATCGCCGCAGGCCAGGCCGGTGTAGCCCGGCTGTGACGGAGCTCGGTTTGCCTTAAGCGGGGGAGAGTGCGTATGGTGGTAGATCGTTTGATCCCATTTGCCCGGCGCCACGACCGAAGAGCGCCGTGACTGGCGCGTACTCTCCCTTGCCGTGGCTGACCGCATTGAGGCGGTCGATATGCGAAACACGGAGTTGACGGGCGCGTGCCGAGACTCCGGAAGGTTTCGCATTTCGCATGTCCATTTTCAGTTCTGACCACGCCGTCCTGCCCGAGAACGACGAGATCATCGACGTCGCCGACGTCGTGGAGGCCGCCGAGGCCGCCCTCGACGCGGGTGTCGAGACCACCGTCGAGGCCGACGACGCCTCCGCCGAGCCCGAGCTCACCTTCGGTGACCTGGGCCTGCCCGAGGGCGTCGTGCGCAAGCTCGCCCAGAACGGTGTGACCACCCCCTTCCCGATCCAGGCCGCGACCATCCCGGACGCCCTGGCCGGCAAGGACATCCTCGGCCGCGGCCGTACCGGCTCCGGCAAGACCCTCTCCTTCGGTCTGCCGCTGCTCGCCACCCTGGCCGGCGGCCACACCGAGAAGAAGAAGCCCCGCGGCGTCATCCTCGTCCCGACCCGTGAGCTCGCGATGCAGGTCGCGGACGCCCTCCAGCCCTACGGCGACGTGCTCGGCCTGAAGATGAAGGTCGTCTGCGGCGGTACGTCCATGGGCAACCAGATCTACGCCCTGGAGCGCGGCGTCGACATCCTCGTCGCCACCCCGGGCCGCCTGCGCGACATCATCAACCGCGGCGCCTGCTCCCTGGAGCAGGTCAAGATCGCCGTCCTCGACGAGGCCGACCAGATGGCCGACCTGGGCTTCATGCCCGAGGTCACCGAGCTGCTCGACCAGATCCCCGAGGGCGGCCAGCGCCTGCTGTTCTCCGCCACGCTGGAGAACGAGATCGACAGCCTGGTCAAGCGCTACCTGGTCGACCCGGTCACCCACGAGGTCGACCCGTCCGCCGGTGCCGTCACGACGATGACCCACCACGTCCTGGTCGTGAAGCCCAAGGACAAGGCCCCGGTCACCGCCGCCATCGCCGCCCGCAAGGGCCGCACCATCATCTTCGTCCGCACCCAGCTGGGCGCCGACCGCGTCGCCGAGCAGCTGCGCGACTCCGGTGTGAAGGCCGACGCGCTGCACGGCGGCATGACCCAGGGCGCCCGCACCCGGACCCTGGCCGACTTCAAGGACGGTTACGTCAACGTCCTCGTCGCCACCGACGTCGCCGCCCGCGGCATCCACGTCGACGGCATCGACCTGGTCCTGAACGTGGACCCGGCCGGCGACCACAAGGACTACCTGCACCGCTCGGGCCGCACCGCCCGCGCCGGCCGCTCCGGTGTCGTGGTCTCCCTGGCCCTGCCGCACCAGCGCCGCCAGATCTTCCGCCTGATGGAGGACGCGGGCGTCGACGCCTCGCGCCACATCGTCGGCGGGGCGGGCGCCTTCGACCCCGAGGTCGCCGAGATCACCGGCGCCCGGTCCCTGACCGAGGTGCAGGCCGACTCCGCGAACAACGCCGCCAAGCAGGCCGAGCGCGAGGTCGCCGACCTGACGAAGCAGCTGGAGCGCCTGCAGCGCCGTGCCGTCGAGCTCCGCGAGGAGGCCGACCGCCTGGTGGCCCGCGCCGCCCGCGAGCGCGGTGAGGACCCGGAGGCCGCGATCGCCGAGGTGACCGAGGCCGCCGAGGCCGAGCTCGCCGCGGCCGTGGTCGCGGAGCCCGTCCGCGAGGAGCGCCGCGACTTCGACCGCGACCGCCGGGACGACCGCCCGTCGTTCAACCGTGACCGTCGGGACGAGCGTCCGGCGTTCAACCGTGACCGTCGTGACGACCGCGGTGGCGACCGTGGCGGTGACCGTGGTGGCTTCCGCCGCGACGACCGCCCGTCGTTCAACCGTGACCGTCGCGATGAGCGTCCGGCGTTCAACCGTGACCGTCGTGACGACCGCGGTGGCGACCGTGGCGGTGACCGTGGTGGCTTCCGCCGCGACGACCGCCCGTCCTTCAACCGCGACCGCCGCGACGACCGCCCCACCGGCGGCCACCGCGGCAGCGACCGCCCGTTCAACCGTGACCGTCGCGATGAGCGTCCGGCGTTCAACCGTGACCGTCGTGACGACCGCCCGTCGTTCAACCGCGACCGCCGCGACGACCGCGGTGGCTTCCGCCGCGACGACAAGCCGCGCTGGAAGCGCAACGGCTGACACGCCGACAGGGCCCCTGCCCGCACATGAGTGCGGGCAGGGGCCCTGCCCTTTGCGGCACCGCACGCGGCAGAGCCGATACCCGATCGGTTTGGAGGAGGTATCGGGCTATGCTGCTCGGGTGTGCTTGTCCACGGGCCGTTAGCTCAATTGGCAGAGCAGTGGACTTTTAATCCATTGGTTGTGGGTTCGAGTCCCACACGGCCTACCGAGAGCAGGCGAGGGGAAACCCTCTGACCTGCTGCGGAGCGCCCCGACCGGCTTCGGCTGGTCGGGGCGCTCCGTCGTTCGGGGCCCGTGCGTGAGCGATGCGAGAGCGGGAGGCGGTGTGCTCGAAGACATCGGCAGTTTCGGGAATTCGCACCGGCTGACTCCTGCCGACTCCTAGACTCGAGCGGTGGCTGACAAGCGCCCGCCGGGGACCTTGGGACTCGACCTGCGAAGCCGGAGCCCTCGGCCGTGCGGGTTGTGCGGTGACACGCGGCGGATGTCTCGGGCCCATGTTCCGCCCCAGGCTGCTGGCAATGGCGACAGAGTGACGAGTGCGGTCGTCCGTATCTCTGATGGGGTCCGTATGCACGGCCGCCCCGCAGCCGGGGGTCTCTGGCTGCGAGGGTTGTGCGAGCAGTGCAACAACTTCGCGGGCGCGCGGTACGACGCCGCCTACGGCGACTTCGTGAGAAGGCTTCGGACGTACGGGCGAGCGGCCAAGCACCTCCAGTTCGTGGATCCGCAGGCTCCGCCGGCCGTCTCTGTAGCGCCAGGGCTGGTGGCACGGTCGGTCCTGATCGGCATGTTCGCCATCAGCCCGCACCTGCGGCTTCTCTTTCCCCAGCTCGCGGCCGAACTCCATGAGGGCAAGACGGGGATCGCCATGCCAGAGACTCTCGCCCTGCGTATGGCGATCTACCCCCACAGGACTGCACGGCTGACTGGCCCCGTCTACTCCCAGAGGGTCCTCGGGAAGCGGGAGCACTACAACACGTTCGCTGAGGTGTACTTTCCTCCGCTTGCCTGGGTTCTGACGGCCCAGGAGAGAGGCGCACCATTCAGTGGTGTCGAGTCGGTCCTTGATCGACAAGGCTGGGCGGTCGCCAACGAGTGGATTCGGTTCGGTGAAGATGTCACGTCCGTGGATCTTCGTAACCTCTGTCGCCGTATCCCGGTCGTCCGGCATCCCCTTGCTGACCCATCGCAATGGATGGAGATGTACAGCGACGAGGTGACCGCGTTCCTGGAAGGGCTTGTACCGCTCTGAGGCCGGTGGCGGAGAGCGGCGTCAGAGCATCAGCCCGCCGTGCTTGACGTCCTGTCACGCGAGCGAGGTATCAGCTTCGCTGCTGCCTCAGCCACCGCGCGGTCGACCTCCGGGAGGAGGCTTGTGTATGTGTCCGAGGTCAGGGTGATCGTGGAGTGGCGGAGGGTCTCCTTGATCGTGTGGATGTCGCCGCCGGCGCCGTGGGTGAGCGTGGCCGAGACGTGGCGGAGGTCCCGCAGGGTGATGGGCGGGAGGTCGGTGGTGGCGAGGATGCGGCGGAAGGTTTCCGAGACCGTCTCCGGGTGGAGCCAAGAACCGTCCTCCTTGGTGAAGACCTTGCCCGTGTCCTGCCAGGCGGCGCCGGCCTTCCTTCGCTCCTTCGCCTGGCGGGCCTTCTGGGCGCGCAGGACCTCGATGTTCACGCTGTCAAGGGCGATCGTGCCCGCGCTGCCGTCGGTCTTCGGCTTGGACTCGTACGGGTCCCAGCCGTCGACGACGATCTCCTTGGCCGGGGTAATGAGGCCGGCGTCGAGGTCGGTCTCGTGCCAGTCCTGGCCGACCGCCTCGCCGCGCCGGAGGCCGCGGGTGCCCATGAGGTGGAAGACGGCGTAGAGCCGATCCTCCTCGGCGGCGTCCAGGAAGGTGCCGAACTGCTGCGGGGTCCACACCATGACGGGACCGGGGATCTCGCCCGTCTCCCGCCAGCGGCGGACGCGCTCGTCGGTCCAGAGGAGGGGCTTGGGACGCTTGCCGGACTCCAGCTCGACGTGGGCGGCCGGATTGAAGGTGATGAGCTGCTGGGCGATGGCGGAGTTCAGGGCCGCGCGGAGGGTGCGGCGTACGGCCTGCCGGGTCGCTGGGCCGGTGATCTTCCGGAACGGCTTCATCTCCGCCAGCTTCGCCCGCTCGGCAGCGAGCCGGGCCCGCTCGGCGGCGACGGGGCGGCCGGGCCTGCTCGGCCTGCAGCGGGCGACCTGCTCGCGGCGGGCCTGGTTCTCGGCGGCGATCACCTCGTTGTCGTCGGCGATCCCGTCGAACATCTCCACCAGCTGACCGACGTTGAGCCGGTCCAGGCGGATGTGCCCGATGCGGGGCTTCAGATGGACGCGGATGTGCGAGGCGTAGCCGTTGAGGGTGGTCTTGCGGCGCTTCTTCGACGCGAACCACGAGTCCAGCCATTCGCCGACGGTGAGGCTGCCCCGCAGCCCGAGCCCGGCGCGCAGGCGTCGTCGGGTCTCCTCGATCTCGGGCAGCGGGGCCTTCTCGGCCGAGATCTCCTCCAGGAGCGTGACGAGGCGCTGGAGGCTGTCGGGATCGTCCGCGTCGGCCAGGGCGAGCAGCGAGCGTATGTGGTCGAGATCGGCCTGGGCGGCCTTCAGGGTCTCGTAGCCGGCGCGGCTGAAGGAACGGCGGGTGCCGTCCTCGCGGGGCGGGAGCTCCTGACGGATGGAGTACGAGCCGTGCTTCCGGCTGGTGAGCTTGGGGCAGTTCTTGCCGAGCGGCTTCCCGGTGTGCGGGTCGCGGCAGTAGCAACGGCGGTGGGTGGAGCCCTTCAAAGGCGTTCCTCCGGGGTGGGGTCGGTTTCGGGCTCGGGCGGGTCGACGTCGTTCAGCGCGAGTGGCAGGTCGGGTGGAGTGGCGCCCTCTTCGCGGAGTTCGCGGCGGAGATGGCGAAGGTTGTACTTGGCGGAGATGGCCTGGTCGGCGTAGGCGGTCCGCTTGCGTTCGGCTTCCTCCCGCTGAGCGCAACGCCGATCCAGCCCAGGTCCGCCACGACACCGCCGGCCCCGCCGACCCCCTCCCGGCCAAGGAGCCGGTGACGCGGAGCCTGCACCTGGCCGCCTCGGCATGTTCACTCGGTGAACTGGGAGGAAGCCCTCCCCAGGGAGGGGTTCCGCGCCGGAACAGCAGTCCTGTTCCGGCGCGGAACAGCAACGGGACACGCTGCGAGATCAGCCGTTGCTGTGGTCGATGATGTTGCCGTTGGCACAGTGGTTGACCGTGTCGCCCGTCCAGGCCCCACCGACGGGCACGACCGCGAGCTCCTGGAAGCAGACGGCGGCGGCACTGAAGTTCCAGTTGTTGGCGGCGTTGATGCCCGGTCCGAAGTTGCTGTCGTTGTCCGCGTGAGCCGGAGTCGCGAGCGCGAGGCTCGTCAGGGCCAGGGCAGCGGTAGCGATGATCTTCTTCATGACCCGGCAAACGACCGGCGCAGAGCCTGGTTATCGGGCCACGGCGGGAATCCTCCACAAGGTCCTCGCGCTCCGCGTCCGTCTGGGTAGGCAGCCCAGTGATCCTTCTGCGCCTGGGCGTCCAGCTCCCGTATCGTCGCCTGTGTGACCGACGCGAGCATGGCGGACAGGACGCGCATCCCCGCCGATGATCTTGTCGAGCTGATCAGGGCGTTCGACCTCGGAGAAGTGGTGGAGCGACACCACCTGGCCGAGGGCCTCATGAACGTGAACTGGCGGCTGGACACCCGGGCGGGGCGATTCGCCCTCAAGCGGGTCACGGACGTGCCGCTCGAACGACTGCGCCGTAACCTCGCAGCTCTTCCCCTACTGGCTTCGTACGGCGTCCCTGCTCCCGCGCCGCTCGCCACCACCCAGGGTGATGTGATCGCCCAGATCGGCGGCAGCGCCTACTGCCTGTTCCCGTGGACGCCCGGCGAGCACGTCCGCGGAACCGACCTCTCCCTGGCGCAGGTGTCCGAGCTCGGCGCTCATCTTGCGGGGCTCCACGCGGCGCTCGGCCGCGTGGTCATCAACGAGGGACTGCCTGCCGTGCCGGCGTCAGTCACCGCAGAAGTGACCGACGCCGGCCGAGCTGTTCACAAGGCGGACCGGCTCGCCGAAGCGGTGACGGCGCGGGGTGCGGGCAACAGCTTCGACGTGGCCGCCGGCCTTGCCCTCGAACAGCGGAAGGTCCTGCTGGACAAGCACGCCCACCTGCGCCCCGAGGGCGACCTCCCCGCGGGTCCGCACGGCTGGACGCACGGCGACTTCCAGTACCGGAACCTCCTTTGGGTCGACGGCGAGCTGACCGCCATCCTGGACTGGGACCGGCTGAGCGTCCGCCCGTACGCGGAGGAGGTCGTCCGTACGGCGCAGGTGCAGTTCGGGGTGGAGGGCGTGTTCGACCTGGCGCGGGTGTCTACGTTCGTGATCGGCTACCGGTCGATGATGCCCTTGGAGCCGGGCGCCCTTCTCGACGCCGCACGCCGCCTGTGGTGGAAGCGGATGACGGACTTCTGGCAGCTGGAGTTCCACTACGACCGGGGCGACCACTCCTGCGACGAGCTGTTCATCGCCGACGAGGCGCTCCTCCACTGGTGGACGGAGCGGCTCGACGTGGTGGAACGGGCATTTACCGGTATCTACTGAATGGGTAACGGATGATTTCCGATCGCCCGATCTGGAAGCTCCTTACCTGGGCCCGTCCGCGTACTGGTGCACATCAAGTCGTTCTTACGCCCCCGAATTACCTATCGGAAGTTCGGCCCACGTCCCCATTGTTTTCTCAAGCGTCCAGATTCGGACTTTGGCTTGCGCTCGCGACGCGTATAGATCGCGCTCGGCGACGATGCTGAGGTCTCCAGCCCCGAGTTGCTGGCGCACAGCATGCTCCGTCAAGTCCATACCGGTGGTTCCGCCGTCACATAGCGAGGTGAGGAATGCTCCATCCCAGGTCCGCTCATGCAAGACTCAAGGGGCCTCGCCGGATGCCGTCTTGCGCAGCATATTCATAAAACCACTGGCGCAGGAGCGGCGGGCCGTTCCATCTTTGATCTGGAAGACATGATTGCCGGTTTCGATCAGTGTTGCCGTTGGTAGCACGAATCGCACGTTATCCTTTAGGCGCCTGTCCATCTCTGACAATACCTCATCGCGATGGCTATTCATGTGAGGCACGTCAAGGATTTCGACGAGGATTGAGGTGTCTAGGAAATCGACGACGGGAAGTTGAAGTCCGGGTCGAAGCTGTCTACTCACAGGCTCCTCAAGAATTCCTCGACGCTGAGAATGTCCGCAGCTCGGGGGCGGATGGCGGCTGGCAGGCGACCTTTCGTGACCGCATCGCCCAAGTCGCCCGCAGCCAGCAAGTCGACATAGCCTGGGAGTTCCGTCAGGCGATTCAGTACACTCTCACCGGATTTCAGATCCCTACTGCAGACAACGACGCCTGAGTGATCTTGCGCATCAAGCGAGTTAAGCAATGCTGGACTGTGGGTGGTGAAAAGTACATCGATGCGACGTCGCTCCGATTCGTCCTTCATTAGGCGCAGTACACGCGCCGCCTGTGTAGGGTAAAGGCCGTTCTCGATCTCCTCGATCACCAAGTGTCGCTGGGCATTCATTAGACCCTCGTCACCGTCGGATGCAGGGGCACTCAGTAGGGCAGTGCCAAAGGCAAGGAATCGCAGCATGCCATCGCTGAGCAGTCGAGCCGGAACGTCGTGCTCCGTACCGTGGTAGCCAGCCTCTCGCAGTACCAGCTGCACATCACCAAGCCTTGTATCAACGCTACTGATGTCTCGCACTGGATACTCGGGCATCCCTGCGACGAGCTCCGTTAGCCTCTCGAACGCCGCAGGATCGGCTGCGTGCAGACTCTCCACCGCCGCACTAAGGTTGTCCGCACTGCGTCGCAGCTCCGTATCGCGGGCGTTGACGTATTGCCGCATGAGGTGTGGGACCGGGTCCAGGAGAAAGACTTCACGCAGCACTGCAAGGGCATCCTGCACAGCTCGGTGTACGAGCTTGGTCGCCTCTGTTGTGGCAGGCAATCGAACCGGAACCTGGCTCGTCAGCAAGCGGTCGGCGGCGAAGGGGATGCCGGGATCGAGACCTCGCCGACCGTTGAAGTAGCGGACCTTAAGGTCGCTTCGTCGAGGGTCAACCGGGTCGCTGGCTAGCAACGAGCGGCCAGCAGCAAGCCTTCGCCCTCCGTAGGTCACGCCTTCTACTGCTGTCAGTTCTTCCTGCAGAATGCGCACCTCGGGCCGTACCGCGATTTCGACATCAAGGTCGAAGACTGCCTGCCCAGATCGCACACGACAGCCAAGCTCGAAGCTGTCCTTGCCTAGTGGGGCGCAACCCTCAACCCCGCCACGGATCGGTTCTTCTCCCCCGGTCCGCGGTCCGTCCAGCACATCTCGGATGGGCTCGCCTAGGGCAAGGCGAGACAGGACCATCAGTCCATCCAGAGCGTTCGACTTGCCGCTTCCGTTACGCCCGATCAACACGGTGAGGTCGTGAAGCGGCAGACGCTGGCCAGTGAAACTCTTGAAAGAGGTTAGGCGCACCTCCTCTAGACGGGGAGTCTCCACCAGGCACCTCTCTTGCTTGCTCCGACCTGAAACCGCCATCGCCCCTAGCTAAGCAGCAGCCCTTACGAGCCGTCCAACGGTGGTCAACGACTTGCGTCCTAGGGGATCAGCGTATGCGTCCTCGCCATGCTTCTGGTGGCCTGGCGCCAGCAAGTAGAGGACTTGCTAGGTCGACCTGCTCAGACATGGCACCAACTCATGGAGCTCGGACAAGAGCGATCGCGTGTACCGGACTGCCCTGTGCTGAGCTCTCAAGCCCAGCGCATTGTGGTCCAGGTTCCGGACCACGTGCACCCACGTCTCAGGGCCAGCGGTGCTGGGTAAGACGATGCCTCCGTCGCCCACGGCTTCAGGGATGCCGCCCCGGTCGGTACCGACGGTCGGAACGCCGTGGAGCGCGGCCTCGACGATCACGCGCGGGAAGGCGTCTTCCACGGTGGAAGGGGTCAGCAGCAGGCGGTGGCTGCGGTAGAGCGGCTCCATGTCGTACACCCGAGGTACGTACGTCACGTTCGGGTAGGCGGCGAAATCGGCGGCGGTGTCCCACCACCCCTCGACCAGAGTGAAGTGCTGTTCCGGCGTGTGTCGGATGAGGTCGTGCAGCAGATCAGATCCCTTGGCGGGGATGGGGTTGATCATGAGAACGGACGTGGCGCGGGGCGGGTTCGTGCTCTTACGGGGCGGCACGAACGGTGGGTACATCACGGTAAGGCGGGTTCCGCGCGTGTGGGGTGCGCGGGCCCGGACGAACTCCGACACGGCGAGGGCGTGGTGAGGGCGGCCCGCGAGGACGCCCAGGCCGGTGGCGGAGACGGAGTGGAGAAGGCCGGCGACGAGCGCAGTCGGCCGGGCCTGCGCGGCAAGCTCCGCCGAGCCCTCCTGGGAGGTGAACATGACGTCGGGGCGGAGATCTCGCAGGAGGCTGCCCAACACGTGCTCCACGTTGTTCTGCGACAACGCCGAGCACGTGACCCCGTTCCACCGGTAGCGCAGGGTGCCGTCCGCCTCGTCGTAGGGGACGCAGTTCTTGGCCAGGTGGGCGCGCATCTCGGGGAGCTGGGTGGTTCCGTCCCAGGGTGCCTCGTGCGAGCCGAGGTAGGCGACCTGCCAGCCTGCGGCGGCGAGTTCTTCGGCGAGTAGCTGCTGGGTGACCTCGGCGCCGCCGATGAGGAACGGGGGCGGCGTGCGGCGCCAGGCGAAGAGTGCGGTGGGCATCGGCGGTCACCTGGCCCAGTACGTGACGAGGGCTTCCACGGCTTGGGCGACGTCGTCCGGGCCCGCGTCGGCGGCCAGGACGGCGAGTTCTCGGGTGACCGGTCTACGGGGTGCGTGGACGAAGTATTCGCGGGCGTGGTGGAGGAAGTCGGGCTCGTGGAGGAAGTACTCGGACTCGGCGGCGGTGTGTCCGGCGGTCTTACGGCGGAGGTGGAGCGTCTCGGCCGGTACGTCGAGGTAGAGGGTGTGGTCGGGGCGCAGGTGCGGGAGGGTAGCGAGCCGTTCGCGGAGCCGGTGGTGGACGCCGTACCCGAGCAGGGCGTCCAGGGCGTACGCGTGGGCGAGGAGGGTGTCCACGGAGCGGTCGAGGATGACGAGCTGCCTGCCGCTCGCGGCGGCTTCGGCTACACGGGCGGCCTCGATCTCCATGAACCTCTCGAAGGCGGCGTGTTGGGCAGCCGCGGAGTCGGTGCGGGCCGGAGGGATGTCATCGCGGTGGGCGATGTGCTTGACGTAGCAGTCGGAGACGAACGCGCGCGTGCCGAGGGCGGTGCGGCGGAGGTGGCGTATCGCCGTGGACTTGCCCGCGTAGGAGGGCCCCTCCAGGGCGATGATCAGCACGCCGGCGCCTCCGTCCGGTAGAAGCGCTCTGCGTAGAGACCGGCCCCGTCGACCAGGTCGGCCGCGGTGGTGAAGGCGTGCCGGATCGGGCGGTACATCTTCCGGGCCGGGTACATCTGAGAGCCGTGCATCCGCAGGACGGTGACCTTGTCCAGGACCACGTCGGTGATGTCGACCAGCTCGGGCCGCATCGTCGCCCCCGTACGCGTACGGAAGAGGTGCTGGTCGCAGCCGGCGAGCGCGTACGTCGACCAGAACGCGAGGTCTTCCCAGAACCAGGTGCAGCCGAGGCGGACGGCGGCCTCGTGGACGAGGAGGTGGTCGGGGTGGCGGGTGACGGCGGCGGGCGCGAGGAGTTCGGTGCCGGGGTGGGCCGCGATCAGCCGGCCCAGTTCCTCGGTGATTCGGTCGAGCCGTTCGGGGTCGTACGGGCGGTACGGGGGCTCCGCGTCCTTGTGGCCGAGGAGGTGCCGGCGGGCGGCGAAGGGGGCGAGTGCGGCTGCGCCCTCGCGGTCGCGCAGTTCGGACACGGTGTCGATGTCGGCGTACTGGGATTCCAGGGTGGGGTGCACGCTCCGGGAGCGAGTGAAGACGGTCACCACGGAGAGGGGGCGGGGGTGGGCGAGGAAGGTGCCGGAGGCGGAGAGGGCGAAGTCGTCGTGGTGGGGTTCGATCACGAGGACCGGGCGGCCGACGGGCGTGCGGGCCTCGATGTAGTACGGGGTACGGGTGTGGGGTGCCGGCACCTCCAGGACCTGGTGGTCGTGGGCCTGGTGACGGGTGGCGAGCCGTTCGTTGTGCGTCTGGTGGGCGCGGTGGAGGTCGTCGGGGAAGGTGTAGATGCCGTGTCCGTCCGGTACGGGCAGGAACGAGTGCACAGGGGGCTCCTTCGTCATCGAACGGTGGTCTCGTACCAGTGGCGCCACTTGCGGGGCGACTGCAGGCGGAGGCGGGCGGTCACGGGGTTCTGCCACCAGAGCATCCGTAGGCTCGACCACTGGTCGTAGCGGCGGGTGGAGGGGCGTACGCGCAGCTCGTCGAGGATCGTGACGGGTCGGCCGGTGGCCTGCCCGTGAGCGGTGAGGCGGGCGAAGAACTCCACGTCCTCGCTCATGAACAGGTCGTCCCGGTAACCGCCGACGTGATGGAAGGCGTCGGCGGTGCAGAACTGGTTGACGCCCTGGGCTCCACCGCGCCGCGTTCGGTAGTGGTCCCAGTACGCACACAGGAGGCGGGCGCCGAGCCGTTCCGGGGTGTAGAGCGGCGGGATGGCGCCGCCGATGGCCCCCGCGTCCATGGCGGCAGCGGCGGCGGTGACCGCCTCCAGGGGCAGGGCCACGTCCGCGTCGGTGAAGAAGAGGCGTCCGCTGCGGGCGGCGCTCGCTCCGGTGTTCCGTACCCGCCCGATGTTGCGGACGGACTCGGTGACGACGCGGACGCCGAAGGAGGCGGCCATGTCGGCGGTGGCGTCGGTGCTGGCGTTGTCGACGACGATCACCTCCCCGGTGTGGCCGGTGACCTCTTCCCAGCGGGCGAGGGAGGCGAGGACGGAGGGCAGGTAGCGAGGCAGGTAGGCGGCCTCGTTGAAGGCCGGGATCACCACCGAGAGGGCGGGGGTGGTCATCAGTGCGTCCTTTCCGGGCGGCGGGTACGGAAGAGGTACGGGGTCCGTCGGCTGAGCTCGTCCAGGCGATCGGCCCACAGGTCGCGGTCGTCGCCCGCGGAGGAGTGGGCCCAGCAGCGGGTGGTGTGGAAGACCGTCCAGGCGGCGAGCAGGCGGTGGTCGAGCGTGAGCGGGTAGGCGTCGGTGACCGTGCGGGCCCGGAGGGGCGACCGGACCGCGTCGGTCATGACCAAGGTCTGGGCGACGTCGGACTCGCGGGGTCCAGCGGTGGCGTCGGTGAAGTCGACGAGGTGGCGGACGGACCGGTGGCCGGCGAGCACGACGTTGTCGCCGTGCAGGTCGCCGTGGCACCACACGGGCGTCGTCGTGTCGACGGCGTCGGTGATCGCGGCGAGGGCCGGCGCGATGCGGTCCAGCGCGCTGGGCGGACAGCGACGTCCAAGTGACGTGACCTGTTCGAAGAAGGGCCTCCGTGGCGCCCACGACTGGACGGGCGCGCGGTGCAGGCGGCCGAGCAGACCTGCGAGGTCCCGCAGCGCTCGCCCGTCGGAGAGCCGGCCGGAGCGCCTGGCGCTGCCCAGGGTCAGCGTGCCTAGATCGGCGGTGACGAGGGCGGTCGCCTCGTGGCCGGGGACGTGGCCGTAGCCGATCACCGCCGGGACGGCGACGTGGTCGGCCACGGCCCGGATCGCCGCGCTCTCGGTGATCGCGTTGCGGCGGGCGGTCGCCGCGTACAGCTTGATCACGACGCTGCGTCCGTCGGCCAGACTCGCCCGGTACACGGCCGTACGCGAGCGGGAGGACAGACGCTGCGCAGTGTGTGGCGGTGCTCCAGCCAGGGCGATGGCGGCGCGCACGACTGCGGCGGGAACCCGTGCGGTCACCGCACACCTGCCGGTTCGACGTCGGCGGCGCCGAGACGGCGAACGTGCCGCAGGGTGCGCCCCAGGTGGAGGCGGTACTCGGCGACGTCCTCCGTTACGGGGCAGTCGGCCTGCCACGGCTTCTCGGGGCCCACGAAGTGCACGAGAGCGGCTGATGGGTCGGACTTCGGCGGCCGGGTGACGACCCGGCGGACCCAGTTCCCGCGTTCCAGGAAGCGACCGACCTCGAATCGGTTGAGGCCGGAGGCCACCGGGCGCACGTGTCCGGATCGCAGGAGCCACAGGTTCAGGGCGTCCTGGTCGTTGTGGAGGATGTGGCGCCGGGCGTGGATCAGGGCCTGCTCGACGCCTCGGCGGATGCGGGGCATGTGGGCGGTGTGGGTCCAGAGCACGCCCGCGTTGAAGTAGGGACGTCCGCGCAGATGAGGCCAGCGTTCGGCGGCTCCGGGCAGCGCCGGGCATTCGCCGACGGCCGGGTTGAACTCGTCGCGCACGGCTCCGGTCTCGTACGGCCCGAGAGAGCCCAACGGGTCGGTGAGGTCTCCCCGTACGAGGACGTCGGCGTCCACGTAGATCAGGTACGGCCTGCGCACGAACTCCGACGTGAACTCGAAGCGCAGGTAGGTGGTGACGGTGATGTACGACGCGTCGGCCATACGGGAGGTCCGCAGCGGAACGCAGTGGCGGAGGTCGAACGAGCCGAAGCCGACTCGCTTGGCGAAGTCGGAGAGGAGCAGGGCCTGCCCCTGGGTGAGGTCGAGGGTGAGCACCCGGACGGCGGCGTTGCGGCGGGCGGCCGGGGTGAGGCCGTCGGCCAGGCCGCCGAGGGCGGCGAGGCCGGGGACGAGGTACTGCTGGTCGATGCACAGGCCGAACGCGTACATGAGCGCTTCGCCTTCCGGTCGTGGTGCATGGGCGTGGCGGGCGGGTCTACTGCTGGTCGGGGATGACAGGCTCACGAGGGCTCACTGACCGGGCCCGGAGCTGCGGCGGTCGAGGATTTCGAGGGTGTCGGGGTCGGTGGTCTCCCAGTAGGGGCCGCCGCCGGTCTGCGGGCGCAGCAACCAGACGGTGCCGCCGGCGCGGACATCGGTGACGATCGCCCGCCGTCCTCTCGCGTCCCTGACGAGATCGCCGACCCACGCCCGTTCCGCGGTCACAGGGTGTCCGCCTCACGTGTCTCGCTCTGCGGGGCCCAGCCGGAGGCCGCGTCGGCGATGTCACGGCGCCGCTGGCGCTGACCCGGCGTACGGCGGATCGGGGCGGCACTCGCGGCATCCACGAGGAAGCCGCCCTCCTCGCGGATGCGGATGCCGAGGCCGGCGAACTGGGCCGCGTCGGTGGCGACGTGCGCGAAGGCGCAGACGACGACGCCCCGGATCATTCCGGCCGAGAGGGCGGACAGGACGGCCTGCCAGCCGGGGCGTTCCGCGAGCGGCAGGGCGGGGTCGAAGTCGAACCAGGCGCCGGCGACGTGCCAGTGCCGGGCGTCGGCGTAGTAGCGACCGCGCTCCTCGCCCTCACGGATGACGGCGGGGGTGGTGGCACAGGCGTAGACGGCGACGGGCACGTGCCCGAGGCCGTCGGGCGGGTTGATCGGCATGCCCACAAGGCTGCTGCGCCGCCGGGCGCGCGCCCAGGCACGGGCCGTGACGCCGACGGCGGTCCGCCGTCGCTCGCCGTGCCACGTTCCGTGGCAGCGGGAGAAGGCGCCCTCGGCGGTGTGCAACGTCCCGTAGCAGTCGGGCTGGTGGTGGCCCTGGGGCTACTACGGGTCGTTGCAGTGCTGGTGTGCGGGTCAGCGCACTCCGAGGGGAACGCCGGCGGAGTCGGCGAGCCCTCGCAGCCGGGTGACGGACACGCCTGCGAGCCGGCTGATGATGACGCCGGGGAGCATCTGGTGGCGCACCCACCCGGGAGCCATCGTGCAGACGGTCTGGAGGGTGTCGGCGGCAGCGTCCCACCGTCGGCATTCGACCTGAGTGAGGGCGACGTCGAGGCCGTAGCGGGCCCGGGTGGCCAAGGGAACGGTGTCGTCCAGGCGGACGGTGTCCATGAGCCGTAGCGCCCCGGCGGTGTCCCCGAGAGCCACGGCGATGCTCATGGCCTGCGTGGCGGCGTACATCGGCCCGTACGGCTGGGCGTGGGAGCCGCGGGCGTGCTCGTCCCCTATGCGGGCGGCGACGGCATGGGCCTGGGAGAGGTACTCGCGCGCGCTGTCGGCGTTCGCTCCGCCTCGGGACGCGGCGACGGCGGCGTTGGTGACGAGCTGCCCGTACACGCTCAGCCTGTCGGGGTCGTGCTCGCTCATCTTGGGCTCGATCCGGTCGGCCTGGGCTGCGGCGAGGAGGAAGCCCTGCTTCGTACGGCCGTCACGGAGGTTGACCCACGCTGTCGTGGCGGCGAGATGCGCGTCACGGAGAACGTCACCGCCCTGGACGGCGATCTGGCGGCCGTACGTCAGTGCCGCGTACGCGAGATCGCGGGAACCGAGCACGTTGGCGGCCATGCCCGCCGTCTGGAAGGTGTCGATGAGGACACCGGCCGCAGCTTCGCGCTCGTCGGCGCCGGCCGCGTCGAACCGCGCTCGCGCCTCGGGGAGGAGCTGCCCCAGGAGGGTGCCGAGCTCGGTGTACCTGCCGCCCCAATAGGCAGCATCGGCCCGACGGACGACGGCCCGCAGCTCCTCGACGGTGCCCGGCTCGACTTCGGCGGGGATGCCGATGGCCGCGTCGTGGGTGGCTGCCGAGACCATGCGCAGCGCTGCCCGCTCGTCACGGTCCATCGATCGGCGGGGCGCCTGCTGACCTAAGAGCACGGCGATGTCCGTACCGAGCGCGTCGGCGATCGACAGCAGGGACGGAAGGGACGCCGTCCCGCCGCGTTCGAGCTTGCGGACCACGCCAACGGACACGCCGGACGCCTCCGCCAGTTGCTCCTGCGTCATGCCGCCGCGCAGCGCCTTCAGGCGCTCAGAGGTGGTGTACTCCGACCACTGCATGATCCAGAACCTCCGCATGATGGGCCCCACACGGACAGTACTGGCAGAAGCGACAGCTTCGACGACCTTTGCGCAGAGTGCAGTTGGCCTCAGCTGGCGAGTACGGCTGTCACGCCAAGAAGGGCCTCCAGTTCGGCCACGGCCTCGTCTTCGTCCGTGACGTGGACGGTAGCGATACCGAGATCAGCTGCCGGCGGAAGGTTCACCGCGTGATCGTCGACGAAAACGCACTGCTCGGCAGGCAACCCAATGCGCTCCAAAGCGAGTTCGTAGATCGCCGGATCGGGCTTGGCCATCCCGACGAGCTCGGAGACGACGTGCACGTCGAACAGGTCCCAGATGCCGACGTGCTCGTACGGGTTGAACGGGTCGAGGCCGAAGCTGTTGGACAGTAGGGCCAGCCGGTGCCCGGCGTCCCGCGCGGCCCGCGCGAGCCCGATCATCCGGCGGGCCGCAGGCACCCCGGCCCAGGCCCGGCCCATCAGGTTCACCGGATCCACCTGAGGGCCCAGCAGGGCCGCCGTACCTTCGTTCCACTCGGCTTGCCCGATCTCCCCGATCTCCAGGGCCGCGTACAGGCGTCGGCCTTGGGGGTGATCGTTGAGGGTGGCCCGCCACGCACCCGGCGCCAGCCCCTCGGACATGCACCAGGCACGGTGGACCTCGATAGGGCTGGCGGTGAGTACCCCGGCGAAGTCGAGGATCAGGCCACGCTGCTCATGCCTGTCGGCGGTGACCGTATTGTGCGACATTCGGCGTTTGGTCCCTTCCGCAGTTTGTCTCCCGAGCGAAGGTACCGCCCGGCGGTGCGGCTGCGCGCAGAGCCTGCCGCTGCCACTGGTCGAACGCGTTCGCAGGGCGTGGGCCCATGCTCTCGCCCGCGGATAGATGGATGGAAGTGGTGCTGTTTGGCGATCTCCCAGACAGCAGGCGTTGCTCTCCGTAGCCTGGAATGTGCGAAGAGGTAGGAGGATGCGTGACAGATATCGGCTTCTTGACTGAGAGCGTCGCCACGGCGCTTACCGCACTGCTCGTCACTGATGCATATGCAGCCGCTCGTCCGCGGCTGAGCGCGATCTTGAGCCGTTCACGAAGCGACGAGGGTGCGCGAATCGAAGATCTTGATCGTCTTCGCGGAGAGGACCCAACGACATTGCGCAGCGCCGTGCACGAGCATGTCCGGCGACTTGCTGCATCCGACGAGGACCTTCTCCGACAGCTGCAAGACGCCTTGGGAGTCCCGCAGCCATGCATCGGAATGAACATCCACGGCAACCAGTTTCATGGACCGACCCAGCTGGGCGGCACCCAGATCGTCAACATGTAAGCGGTGGAGCATGGGCCAGGACTCTGACGCCTCGGAGGTCCACCACAACGTCTTCGTCGGGCCCACCGTGATCGGCGGGACTCAGAACGTGCTCGGTGGCACCTCTGTTCCGACGCACCCTGAGCCGTCAATAACCTCACAGGCTTGGGCGGCGATCATGGTCGCTTGGGCATTCTGCCCAGCGGTGGCACGGTGGACGCAGGAGGTTCTCAGTGAGGAGTTCTTCTCACGGTTCGCGGATCTCGGCCATGCCCTCGTGCTGTACATCTGGCTGGCGGGTGGGGCTGCTGTCCTCCTCGACGTAGCGGGCTACTTGCTCTACCGGCATTGGGCCGTGGCGCAGAGGGTGGTCACCCACCCCGTCACGTGGAAGCTGCGACTGTGTGCGATGGCCCTGGGGGGCGCCATCCTTGCCGCGGTCACATTCATGATGGGTCAGTAGACCGCCGATTGAGCTGGTCATCGCCCGGTCCGGCGATCCCCACCGTCGAGGTCTACACCTTCGCTACCACCTTCTGGTATGCCGGCACCAGTATCTGGCCCTGTGGCTACACAGCGGTTGGCGCTGCCCCTGAACGCAGCCTGACAGGAACATAAGTTCGCGGTCTTGGCGCGTCGGGGCCCCTACCATCCACTGCTGCTTTCCAATGGCTGGACCGGATTGTGATCCTCCAGAAGGTGCTCATTAACGATCATGAAATAGGTGCCGGCCTACGGCATTGGAGATGATGGCCGTGCTCGCAATAACGCCCGTATTCTGATGCCTTCAAGAGCCTTTTGGGGCCCTGTGCTCCACGCGCAGGGGATCTGTCCTGATGGGGTCACTTCTTTGTGGTGTGGGAATTTTCGAACTCGGCCAGAATCGTCTCTGATTGTCGCAATGATGATTCTAGAAAATGCGCCAACTCTGGGCGGATGTAGCGAAGCTGAAGATCCCTAAGTCCTTCGGGGTCACGCCAAGAGTTGGGGTCTACTCGAATAAGGACAGGGACGGTCTGCGGCCCTGAAGGGCTTCGGTCGCAGGAGATCAGGAAATCTGCTGATTCCTGCAAGTGGCGAGATATTGACAGCAGTAGCTTCGCTTGCGCAATCGTGCAAGATGCCATCAATTGGGCGGCCATTTCGGCAACGGAAAACTCCCCGGCGATATCTTGGAGCTCGCTTTTCACGGGCTGGCCCCATTTGTCGAAACGCCTCAAGAGCTCGGTTGAGTCAAAAGTTACGGTCACTTCCCTCCGTTGTGCCCCGTCATGGTCGAGCCACCTGCGGGAATGCCCTGAAATGGGTGGCAATCCGCAATGCTGACTATAATTGCGCAGCTTGTACATGAAGCGGTAGGCGAAAACAGTGTCGTACTCATGGGAGAGGCTGGCTCTGAAGGCGTTTAGAATGTTCGGCTCGTATCGCCCTGAGAGCCACTTGCGTGTTCGGTCATCGAAGGCGCGGAAGGCTGAAAGGAATGAGTCGAGCAGAAGGGGTAGAGGGTCCAGCTTTTCCTTGTATGAGAGGGATGGGAAGTTTCCGCTATGCAGCTCATTGAGTGCTTCAAATAGCTTGCCGTGTTGAGCTGAGAGCTGGGCGTATGGAGGGTTTTCTAGGGCCTCTGTAAGAATATTCAGGTGTTCTTGGTGAGAGTCGGCCAAGTCGGGAGATACGGCTTCTCCGCCTAGGCTCAATTCCTTGATCTTGCCTTGGGGATCTCTTGTTGCGTAGCCGAGGTGCCAATTGAACATCCATACCTCACCGACATCGCTTGTGTAGAGCCCTGCAGGATCGCATGTTCGGCGCCCCTGAACAACCAGTTTGGGTCTCCGCTGGAGGGAGAGGCGGCTACTAATAGGTCCAAGCGGCCTTCGAGACGGCCGCTGTACTCCGCATCCGAGGCACCTCCCCAGGCGTTGGTACAAGAGCTGTCTCTCGGCAGTGTGCCTACCTCTTCCCGAGAGGTGAGCACTGGTAGCGCAATCCTCGGCTCACGATCTTGAACCTGTCCCGGCCCTGCGCAGAGAAGGGGTTCGGAAGCTCGAACACTCTGCGGTCCTCGGGGGCGAGCGCGGAAGTGATCAGCAGTATGCGGTAGCGGCTGCCGCGTGCGTGGAGGCGGGCAGCGTCCACCTCGGACGGTCCGAGCTCGAACTCGACTCGGTCGGCGCTCGGTTCGCTCAGCGCCTTCACCTCGAAGAACCGGGTAGTGTCGCGCCACTTCACCTCGAAGTCGTACCCCAGCGAGTCGGATGCGTCGCGGTCTCCGTTGACGACAGCGGCATATCCCGACCTCCAGTGCACGTCCGCGTACCGACGCTGGAGCCATGCGCGAGCCGCCACTTCTCCGACCAGGCCGATGGCCGATCGCTGATCCTCGTTGGTCTGATTCATCTTCGCCACGACGATGCGTTGCTTGGGGGAGCTCGTTCCCGGACGTGGCCGGGGTACGCCTTGGACGGCGTCAAGGCGCACCCTGCCGCTCTGAGCGAGGAAGGATTCGCCAACCGTACGCGCCGCGATGTCCGCAATGGCGGAGAGCTGGTCGCGTCCCACGCTGACTTCGGCGTCCCCGATGGTGATGGTGCGCGGCACGATGCCGCTGGTGCCGCCGGAACCATGGGAGAGGCGCTTCGCCGTCCGCGCCAGGTCGTTCGAAGTCAGGCCCAGTTGGACGAGATCCGCAGTCCGCGGCATGCCGTCGGGCCACCTCACCGCGCGCTCCACTGCATCGATCAGCTGGCTCTCGCTCAACGCCACCAGATCGCTCAGCCCGGACCTGTCGACGCAGCTCTTGGACTCCAGAAGGACAGCGCCGTGCCAGCCGCTCGGAGGTTCGACGCCCTGCTTGCGGCACCAAGCCTCCACCAGGGGAAGCAGAACCTTCACCAGCGTGTCGATCGCAGAAGCGTTGCGTTCACGCAGCAGGTCAACGGGCGGAAGGGTTCCCGGCCGGTCGAGGTCGTCGTCGGCGCCGTGCTCGCGCAGCCACATTCCCACCCTGACGCGCATCGCCTCCGGGGGCGGAGTCATGAAGCGAGGCAGCCAGTCCGGGTCAGGCCGTAGGTCGTGCAGACCGCGGGCCGCCGCATACGGGGTGAAGTCGCCGCCCTCGTCGGCAACGGCCGCGTAGCGCTCGCGGAGTCGGTCGAGGATCGCGTCGGCGTGAGCACGCACGAAGTCGCCGAAGACCTGCTCGTGAACGTCGGGGTAGGAGTACGGCGAGTACCCGGGGCCGAGCGTGGCGAGTGCCGCGTTGAACTCCATGAAGTCGAGTCGCAGCTCGTCACGCAGCTCGGCGGGCGTCGTGGAGGAACGGGCGAGGGCCACCAGGTCCTCCGACGAGACGGGCAGGTCGGGTGCGTACCGGTCTATGACCGCCTGGAGTTCGGACTCGTTTCCCGCACGGGCCAGGAGGTTCTCCGACTCCTCGTCCCAGTCGGCGGTGGTGACGCAGGCCAGGACGGGACGGATCAGCCGTACGGCGTCCTGTACGTCGCCGGTGAGGTGGCGCCTGATCTCGGTGACCTTCGCCTCGGTCGTATCCAGGGCCTGGGCGAGGGAACCGTCGTCGATGTGGCTGGGCATGTGGCCACCGAAGAGCCGCTCCAGCTTCACCAGGACGAGTTCGAGCGCGTCTTGCAGCCATGGACGGCTCAGGAGCTGTGCGACGGCCGGCGTCGCCGCCTGGAGTTCGTCCCAGCCTTCTTCGCTCCTCCAGACCACCACGGTGGGGTGGTTGTCGTCGGGCAGTGGCAGCGCCCGGGTCGTCGACGGAGGTTCGGTCGGTGCGCCCGCGATGGCGATCTCCACGTCGGCGGCGTGCACGACACGGATGGTGCGGAGCCGTTCGAGCGCGGCACGGACGCCGCGCTCGCTACGCCGGACGAACGCCCCGGACTTCAGCTCCATGGCGAGGGCGACGACGGTGACCAGCCATTCCCCGCGCTCGACGAGTGCGGTGGCCGCTCCGTCCGGGGTGATCGGGGAGCCGTCCCTGTGCCGGACCTGGACATGGGTGGCGGACGTGCGTTCCACCTGGATCCCGTTCGCCTCGGCCAGTCGGACGATGGCCTCCCCGGACTCGGACGGGGCGACCAGTACGGGGTGACCCGCCAGCTCAATGAGCGCTTCCTTGAGAGGGTCCTCCTGGTCGCGCACGTAGACGGTGACTCCCCCGGCGGAGGCGGGCACCGTCAGGGCGCCGAGCATGTTGGCGCGGCTGACGGCCAGCCGGATCTCCTCGCCGGGGGCCCAGGGCCAGACTCCCGTCTGCGCGATCTGCGACCAAGCCCGTTCGTAGTGCCGTTTGAAGGAGACGCTGAGGTACTCGGGGACCTCCCCATTGTCCAGCGTGTCCCCGAGCTGCAGCACGACCGCCCCGGCGTGCTGCGGGTCGTCCCATCTGCGCAGACCCAGTTGGAGGAGGCGGTCGGCGACGGTCTTGTCGGCGAGCAGCCGCCGGGTCGTCAAGGGCAGGGCCGGGACGAAGGCGGGGAGTTCGCCGTCGGTGCTGAACCAAGCCTGGCCGGGCGTGACGAAGGAGGGGCCGTCCGCTTCCTCCACGGGGAGCCATGCCAGGCCCCGGAGGAAGGAGGCGAGCGGTGTCGGCCAGACGTGTTCGTCCTTGAAGGGGTACGTGGGCCTGTGCACGGTGAAGGTGAACACCTCGCTGCCCCAGGTGCGGAGCCCGTGGAGGAGCAGTTCGGCGAACTCACGCCGAGCCGTTCTGGGCAGTGCCGCGACGTCGCCCCCTCCCGCGAGGTGGGCCGGTGCCCGCGTGAACTCGTACGGTGTCCACGGGTGGGCGAACCTGGTCCACCGTTTCTGGACGTCCGCGGTCCAGACAGCGGCGAGCGGGTCCCCGAGTCCGAAGCGTACGGCGAGGCCGGCCGGCCGCAGATCGTTGCCGTGGCTGGGTTTCAGCCGGCCGCCGACGAGGGTCGGGCGCATGCCGTCGCACACTCCCAGTGCCGAGAGGAACTCGACGTAGGCGGACCTGTCGCGGACGGGTATGGGCCAGTCGTCCGGTCCGCTAATCCAGCTGTCACGCTGCGCGGCGATCGCGGCGGGCACCCCGGCCCCAGCTTCGCCGAGGAACCGGTCCAGCCTCCGTGCCCCCTCGGTGCCCCAGGCGGGTGAGAAGGAACATCGTGCCGCCCTGCCCCAGCCGTCGGTTGCCAGCGGGACGCGGAAGGGAAT
Organism: Streptomyces sp. NPDC126499; assembly: GCF_040302485.1. Lineage (NCBI taxonomy): Bacteria > Bacillati > Actinomycetota > Actinomycetes > Kitasatosporales > Streptomycetaceae > Streptomyces > Streptomyces sp. NPDC126499. The sequence continues at coordinate 317,891 of NZ_JBEOUO010000006.1, forward strand.
GCGGGGCAGGCGGCCTCGCTGGGCCTGGGTGAGCGTCGGGTACTGCCGGAAGGCGAAGACGAGGGCGTCGCGGCCGAGTGCCTCGGTGGGGCGGCCGGCGAGCAGGTCCTCCAGCGCGTCGAAGACCCGGTCGAGCTCGTACGGGCGCACGAGCCGGTGACGCTGAAGAAAGTCGCGCCCCTGGGGGTCCCAGACGATCACCGGATGGGTGAAGGCGATGCGGCGGCGCAGCGCCTTCAGGTCACCGGGGACCTGGGCGACGGAGTCGGCGTCGGGGTGGAAGAAGACGGTTTCGTCGTTCTGCTGCGACTCGGCCGCGCCGCCGAGGGTGTTCCTCAGCCGCAGGCTCTGGTCGAGGATGATGCGGCGGCCGCGCAGCGCTTCCTGGTCCCTCGCGAACGCATGCGCGACATCACCGTAGAAGGCACCCCACAGGGGTCCTGCCGCTGTCTCGTCCTCGCGGGGCAGCGTTGCGGCCACGCGTTCGACCCATTCGGCCGACAGTTGGGCCGGTGCGCGGAGCGAGGTGGGAAGGACGGCTCTGCACAGCTTGTCGAGTCGCGCGTGGCGGACGGAACCGACGGATGAGGCGAGCAGCGGAGCTCCCGCACCGGCGAGGGCGTCGGTGGTCAGTACCCGCCAGGAGCGTTTTCCTTCAGGCCACGCGTAGGAGTCCCGCAGCGAGCCCCAGGTCTCCGTGCCGTGTAGCGGGACGATCGGTTCGGTGCCGAGTTTTCCGTCGAGAGCGGCGTTCAACCGCTTCGGTACATCCCAGCTGACGAGGTCGACAACGAGATCGGCGGCCACGAGGTGCGGTGATTCGGAGCGGATTCGCCGACTCAGATCCACCGCCAGGTGGGCGACGTGGTCGAGGAGGTGGTCATTGAGGGCCACCGACTCGCTGATGTCGAGCCGCGCCAGTTTCGTGAAGAAAGGGGCGTGGACATGCCCGGGGAAGGGAGACCGGGCAGCGGCGGCCATGGGGAGGAACGTGTACATGCGACCGTGCGCGAGCGGGGTGTCCAGCCTCAGGGCCACTGCCACCCATGCCTCGGTGGTCCAGTTCTCCCAGGCCGCGTCGATCTCCCGGGCTCGTACGCTGTGTCGGATCGCCTCACTCAGGGAGCCGGCCTCCACGGTGCGGCGCGCCAGCAGATAGCGGCCGGCGTCAGCGAGATCGACTTCCGTCACCCAGTCGTTCTCGCGGTCGCGGACGAGGCCCGATGCATGCTCGGTACGGGACAGGACCCGCGTGAACGCGTCAGGGGATTCGCCGCGTACCTCCATGAGGAGTGCGGCCACCCGATCGAGGAAGAGCAGAAGCGGCGCGTCGCCGTTCGCCATCTCGCTCATCTGCGCCACGGCGAGTCCCCAGGCGTGCTGGTCCCGCAGCGGGAGCCGTACGACGGTGGAGAATCCGTCCTCGGCCAGTTCCTTGAGTACGGGGTCCGTGGCTGCGGCCGGCACGGGCAGCGCGAGGGGGGAGACATCCTCGACCACGCGGGCCGCCAGATCGGGATCCTCCACGAGAGCGTGTACGTCGTCGGGTCGCGCGAACCGGAAGCAGTAGCCGTCGAACACCGGGGAGCTGGCCGAGGTCTTGGAGTAGATCTCCGGCCAGTCGGTCAGCTGCAGCACGCTGCGGAAACCGAGCCCCTTGTTGCCGATGCCCTCACCCGCCGCCTTGCTCGACAAAGCCACCTCGGTGATGGCGCGGAAGTTCTTCTCGTTGAAGGCCGCGCCCTCGTTGGCGACGTAGAGGACACCGCCGCCCTCCTCGGGGACCGCGAGGACGGAGATGCGTCCCGGGCGGTCGCCGCCGAGTGCGTCGTGCCCGTTCTGGACGAGTTCGAGTACGGTGCGGCCCTCGTACTCCTGGGCGGTGTCCTCGCTGACGGACTTCAGGCTCTCCGCGAATCGCCATTCCTCACCAGCGTGCTGGTAGATCTCGATCCGCCGTCGGGTCAGGGCGATCACGGTGTCCCGGAATGCGCCGCCGACGGTGTCGTACGTCGAAGTGATGGCCGTTCCCCTCGTCCCTCGCACACTCGTCGCGCGGCGCCTGCCGGGCGGTGAGCCCTATGGCGCCATCAAACCGGATCGGCGATCACATCATCCGAGGATTCCGCATTCTGGCCTGCGGGTCGGGAGCGCTCGGTGCGTAGCGCCAACAGCTGACTACCGAGTGGGACCCGCAAGGGAACCCGCCCATCCGGGGTTCCTGCCTTAGATGCGTGAGCGATGCGTGAGCGGACGTTCCGGCACAGGCAGGATCGGGCTGGATGACGTGACACCGTTCGACCACTCTGGCCAGGCGATGCCGGACGGTGCGACACCGTCCGGCATCACCCACCCCGCCCCAGCCAGGACTTTTAATCCATTGGTTGTGGGTTCGAGTCCCACACGGCCTACCGAGAGCAGGCGAGGGGAAACCCTCTGACCTGCTGCGGAGCGCCCCGACCGGCTTCGGCTGGTCGGGGCGCTCCGTCGTTCGGGGCCCGTGCGTGAGCGATGCGAGAGCGGACGGGCCGGTACTTCGAGGCACGGGCCGAATACGTTCAGGACGTCAGGTCGAACTGCTTGAGCCAGTTCGGGTCTCCGTCGCCGACTGCGGCGACCAGGCCGCCGGACAGCAGCACCATGGAGAGGACGAAGGCCATCGGGTCTCCGTAGTGCTCCACTGCCTGGTTCAGGGTCAGGTCGGGGGCGTCCGGGTGGCCGATGAAGCCCGACACCTGCAGAAGGTCGTCGTGCTGGATCCCCAGGTTGTCCGACACCCAGAGGACGGTGTCCCGCGCCTGATCCTCGGTGATCTGCTCCCTCGCCCCGACGAGCCAGGCCATGAGGATCGCCATGACCATGGTGGGGTCGGAAGGATGCTCACCTTCGAGGAAAGATCCCCCGGGTCCCTTCGAAGGGTTCTCCATCCAGGTTGCGATGTCCGCTCGCAGGCGCTTCTGGGTTCGGACCCGGGAGATCTCGGAAAGGTCGGGCCTCCGGTTGTGCGCTGCCCGAGTGGCGCGTGCGCTCCGGCGGCGCTGGCTGTTTCGTCCCATGACCCTGAGCATGACGCCCGGGGACAGGCGGGGGAGGGAAAACAGACAACCCGAGGGATGAGCTCTGCTGTTGGCTTCGCCCGCTCGGCGGCGGGCCGCGCCCGTCGGCGGGCGACGGGAACGACCGGGCCTGCTCGGCTTGCGGCAGGCGACCTGCTCGCGGCGGGAGCCTGGTTCTCGGCGCCGGGGGCCGGGGACATCCGCGCGGCGGGGTCGCGGTGGCCTTCTGGTGGGCCGTGCGGGCGGTGACCGTGTGAGGGCGAGCGCGCGAGGTTGTGGGCCAGGTGCTTGGTCACGACCGCGCGGACCGCCGCCGGGAGGCGTGCGCCAGGGCCGGACGGTCGGCGCGTCAGCCTTCTGGGGGAGGGGCTTCACCCGGGGAAGCGATCGCCGCGAGGTTTGGCGAGGAGCGAAGAGGGACATCCGCCGGTGCGGAGGCATGGATATGGCTTTGTCATTCCGCCGCGCAGACGGCGTCCCGAGCATCCGAGAACGGCGTACCGAGGAGCGGCACGCCCCACCGCCCGCCCCGGCCGCCCCCGAACCACTCGTCTCCCCGGTGAACTCCCACAACGAATGGGATCCGCTGGAGGAGGTCATCGTCGGCCGTCTCGACGGCGCGGCGATCCCGCCCGGTCACCCGGCCGTCACCGTCACCATGCCGCCGTGGGCGGCGCGGTTGCACGGTCTGGCCACGCCCTTCCGCTACCCGCGCCGGCTGGTCGAACCGGCCCAGCAGGAGCTCGACGGCTTCGTGGCCCTGCTGGAGTCCCTCGGCGTCACCGTCCGCCGCCCCGACCCGGTCGACCACAAACGGCCCTTCGGCACCCCCGACTGGTCCACGCGCGGTTTCGCCAACGCCTGCCCGCGCGACAGCATGCTCGTGATCGGCGACGAGATCATCGAGACCCCGATGGCCTGGCCGTGCCGGTACTTCGAGACCCACTCGTACCGCACGCTCCTGAAGGACTACTTCCGGCGCGGCGCGCGCTGGACGTCCGCGCCCAAGCCGCAGTTGACGGAAGCGCTGTACGAGCCGGACTTCCGGCCCGCGCGGGACGGCGAGCCCGTCCGCCGCATCCTGACCGAGTTCGAGCCGGTGTTCGACGCGGCGGACTTCGTCCGCGCCGGGCGCGACCTGTTCGTGACGCCGAGCAACGTCACCAACCGCATGGGCATCGAGTGGCTGCGCCGGCACCTCGGCCCCGGCTATCGCATCCACGAGATCGAGAGCCGCTGCCACACCCCCATGCACATCGACACGACCTTCCTGCCCCTCGCCCCCGGAAGGGCCCTGGTCAACCCGGAGTACGTCGACATCGACCGGCTGCCCCCGGTCCTGGACTCCTGGGAGATCCTGGTCGCCCCGGAACCGGACCCGATCGACGACCGGCTGCTCAAGTTCACCTCGATCTGCGGCAAGTGGCTCAGCATGAACGTCCTGGTACTGGACGGCGTACGGGTGATCGCCGACCGCCACCACACCGGCATGCTCCGCGCGTTGGAGAAGTGGGGCTTCGAGCCCATCCCGTGCGACCTGCTCCACTACGCCCCCTTCGGCGGTTCCTTCCACTGCGCCACCCTCGACATCCGCCGCCGCGGCACGCTGGACTCCTCCGCTCCCTGACCCCCCACGGGCCGCAGCAGCACCACCACGCCGTCCCGGAACCAGACGGTCCGCCAGCCGCGCGCCCGCGCGTCCCGTACGGTCGCGCGGGCCGCTCCCGCCGGGAAGGGATCGTCGACGGCGGCCACGATCCAGGTGACCTCCGGGTGCCGGACGAACACGTCCGGGGTGGCGAGCCGGACGGTGGCGCGGTCCGCGAGGTGCGGCGCCAGGTGGTTGCTCGCGGCCACCTGGGCGTTCGCCGGGACCAGGGCCAGGGCGGCGCGGGCGGCCGACCGGCGTGGGTCGTCCTGCCAGAAGCCGGGCGTGACCAGGTCGCGCAGCGGCTGGAAGGGGAACAGCAGCGCCGCGGCCAGCAGGGAGGCGAGGAGAGCCGGTGAGGAGCGGCGGGTGGAGTGCCGCAGGGCGTCGACGAGGGCCAGGAAGGCGATCGGCATCAGGACGGCCGAGTAGTGCAGATCGGTGCCCCAGTAGGACGGGTTGGGCGAGAACAGCCGCCAGGCGAGCGTCGGCACCAGCAGCAGGGCGAGCGGGCTGCGCGGGAGCAGGCCACCGGTGACGGCGAGGAGTGCCGTCAGGGTGAGCGTCTTCCGCGGCCATCCGTCGAGGAGTCCGTACGTGGGCGTCGGGGCCTGGGCGAGGTAGCCGTACCGGCCTTCGGGGGCCACGGCCGGGATGAGGACGAGCACGACGAGTGCGGTGGCGGCGAGGGCGCCGATGCCGAGGGCGAGCCCGGCCCGCCGGTGGCGGCGCAGCAGCAGGAACCCGAGGACGGCGGCCGTGACGCCCAGGTCCTCCTTGACCAGCAGGAGCCCGGACGCCCACCAGGCGGCCGCCGGCCACCGGCCGTCGAGATAGGCGCGGCCGGCGAGCGCCAGGAACGGCAGGGCGAAGGCGACCTCGTGGAAGTCGAAGCCCGTGAGCTGCTGGAGCCCCCACGAGAAGCCGTACGCGAGCCCCAGGGCCGGCCACGCCCACGCCGTCGGCAGGTGCCGCTGCGCCGCACGGGCGACGACATACGCGGAGGCGGCCACCAGGACGGCCTGGGCGACCAGGAGGGTCTCGGCGTAGGGGGCGAGGCGCCAGACGGGGGCGAGCACGGCGAGGACGGGGTGGAAGTGGTCGCCGAGCAGGGGATATTCCTCGCCCGTGAAGCCGGGCGGAGCGGTCGCGGCGCGGATCGCGGAGGCGGGCCGCTGGTCCTCGGCCCAGCCGCGTACCGCCTGGGTGAAGATGCCGAGGTCGTAACCGGTGGTCCCGAACCGGGCGTGCTCCCGCAGCGCGTAGACCGCGTGGGCGAGGAGGACCGCGAGGGCGAGCAGGGCGGGCCCGCGGCGGGCGTGGCCGGTCCGCGGCCCGGCGGCGGGGGCGGCCGGGCCGGAGGCCGCGACGTGGGCTGTCGGGCCGGAGGTCGCCGGGGGCGCGGCGGGGCGGGGCGGGATCGTCAGGGTCACGTGCCGGATGCTGGGCGGCGGCCCCTGAGGGCGGGCTGAAGGACGCTGAGGATTTCCTCAGCTCCCGGCGGCGGTCCCCGTCCATACTCGTCCGGTGCGCTTACTGGTGATCGAGGACGAGGAGCGGCTCGCCGCCTCCCTGGTGCGGGGCCTGTCGGCGGTCGGGTACGCGGTCGACGTCGCCCACGACGGGGTGACCGGCCTCCACCTGGCCCGCGAACACCCGTACGGCGCTGTCCTCCTGGACATCATGCTGCCGGGCCTGAACGGCTACCAGGTGTGCGCGCGGCTGCGGGCCGAGGGCAACGACGTGCCGGTGCTGATGCTGACCGCGAAGTCCGGCGAGTACGACGAGGCGGAGGGCCTGGACACCGGCGCCGACGACTACCTGGCGAAGCCCTTCTCGTACGTGGTCCTGGAGGCCCGGCTCCGGGCGCTGCTGCGGCGCGGGGGAGCCCGGACGCCGGCGGTCCTGGAGGCGGGCGACCTGTGGCTGGACCCGGCGCGGCGGGCCTGTGGGCGCGGGGAGACGGTCATCGCCCTCACGCCGAAGGAGTTCGGGGTCCTGGAGAGCCTGCTGCGGCGCGGCGACGAGGTCGTGTCCAAGCAGGACCTGCTGGACGAGGTGTGGTCGGCGGACTTCACCGGTGATCCGAACATCGTGCAGGTCTACATCAGCGCGGTACGGCGCAAGATCGACGGCCCGTTCGGGACGGAGACGATCGAGACCGTCCGCGGAGGGGGGTACCGCATCCGTGAGTCCTCGCCTTCCTAGGACCGGCAGTCCTCGACTTCCTGGGACCGGGGTGGTCCTGCCGCTTTTCGGGGGCGGTGTGGTCCGAGCGCTGCTCAGGGCGGCGGGCCGTCCGCCGCGGGCCGCCTGGGTGAGCGCGCTGACGGCGAGCCTGGTCGTGGTCGCCGTCGTGGTGTGGTTGCAGTGGGCCGACCGGCAGGCCGGTCCGCTGGCCGCCACGCTTCCGGAGCGGCTCGCGACCGACCGGATCGGCCCGCAGATCGCGCTGCTGCGCCGCCCCGGCATCCCGATCGGCGCCCTCGCCGTGGCCGCCGCCTGCTGGCTCGCGAGCCGGGGGCACCGGCTCACCGTACGGCTGCGCACGACGGTGGCCGTCGGCGCGGTGGCCGCCGCGCTCTCCTTCACGCAGGTGCAGTGGATCGCCGAGTACGGCACCACCCGGCCCGACGACGTGGCCGCCGCCGCCACCGCCTGGGCGCTGCCCTTCGTGGCGCCGACGACCGGCCTGGTCACCGGTGTCGTGGCCTGGACCGCCCTCGGCGGCGGGGCCCGGGGCATGCCCTTCCGCAACCGGCTGGTCCTCATCGCGGGAGCGACGTGCGGTGTGGCGCTGACCGGGGCGGTGAAGCTGCTGCGCGAGACACAGCAGACGTACGCTCACGGGGACACGATCCACTGGGTCGCCGTCTCGACCGGCGTACCCGCCGTCGCCCTGCTCACGGGTCTGCTCACCCATCTCACCGCTGTCCAGTCCCTGCGTCCCGTGGAAGCCATCCGCCGCCGCCTGGAGCACATCAGCGGCCGCTCGCTGGACCAGCGGGTCCCGGTGCCCGCCACCGACGACGTCATCGCCGACCTGGCGCGGACCACGAACCGCACCCTCGACCGCCTGGAGCAGGCATCCGTCCGCCAGCGGCAGTTCGTCGCCGACGCCGCCCACGAACTGCGCAGCCCGCTCGCCGGACTGCGCGCCCAACTGGAATCGGCGCTGCGGCACCCGGAGGGCGTCGAGTGGCCCGAGGTCGTCGGCGAGGCCGTCCAGGACGTCGTACGGCTCCAGGCACTGGCGAACGACCTGCTGCTGCTCGCCCGGATGGACGGCGCGCCCCGCGCGGACGCCGCCGAGGAGGAGGTCGGTCTGGGTCCGCTGATCGAGGACCTGCTGCGCGAGCACCGGCACCTGCCGGTCGCCCGGGGCCTGGACCTGGACGGCGGGGCGCCGGCGCACGCGTACGTGAACGGGAACCCGGCGCAGCTGGAGAGGCTGCTCCGCAACCTCCTGGACAACGCCTGTCGGCATGCCCGGAGCCGGGTGACCGTGCGCTGCGCGGAGGTCGGCGGCGCCCGGTGGGAGCTGAGCGTGGAGGACGACGGGCCGGGCATCCCGGTCGCCGACCGTGAGCGGGTGTTCGAGCGCTTCACCCGGCTCGACGCCGCCCGTGCCCGCTCGGACGGCGGCGCGGGTCTCGGGCTCGCGATCGCCCGGGAGATCGCCGTCCGGCACGGTGGCACCCTCGCGGTGGCGGACGGCGACGGCGACAGAGGCGGCGCACGGCTGGTCGCGCACCTCCCGGCCGGAGGCCGTCCGGCGGGTGGTGCGCAGGCCGCCTGTCTGTCGGCCGGCGGCGGCCCGGAGGGTGGTGCCTAGGCCGCCTGCCTGGCGGCGGGCGGTGATCCGGACGGCGGTGGCCGGGCGGTCCGCGATGGTCTCGTGGCGGGCGGTGGTCCGGCGGCGGCGGTCCGGACGGCGGCGGTCCGGACGGCGGCGGTCCGGCGGCGGGTGGTGGTCCCGTGGCGGGCGGTGGTCCGGCCGTGGCCGGTGTGCCGACCGCCCGCCTCCGGTTCCTCAGCGCACGCCCAGCTCCGCCAGGCGCTCCGGGTCCGCGACGATGTCGATCTCGACGATGCGGTCGTCGACGATCGTGAAGGCCATGAGGCCGACCGGGGCGCCGTTCGCGAGGGAGACCAGGCCGGCCGCGCCGTTGACCGTGACGCGGCGGGCGGCGTGGCGGTACTTGGCGAAGGTGAGGGCCTGGGCGGTGACGGCCTCGGCGCCGCGGACCAGCTTGGAGGCGGCCGCGGTGAGGGTGCCGCCGTCGACGCGCAGGACGACGTCGGGGGCGAGGACGGTGAGCAGGCCCTCGAAGTCTCCGCCCTGGGAGGCGGCCAGGAAGGCGTCGACGACCTTGCGCTGCCGGGTGACGTCCGGGTCGGGCGTCGGGGCGGCGTCCTGCACGCGGCGGCGGGCGCGGCTGGCGAGTTGGCGGGTGGCGGCCGGGGTGCGGTCGACGAGGGGCGCGATCTCGTCGAAGGAGACGGAGAACATGTCGTGCAGCACGAAGGCGAGCCGCTCCGCCGGGGCGAGCGTCTCCAGGACGACGAGCAGCGCGAGGCCGACCGAGTCCGCGAGCAGCGCCTCCTTCTCGGGGTCGGCGACGCCCTCCTCCCGTACGACCGGGTCGGGCACGTAGAAGTCGAGCGGGTCCTCGCGGCGCGAGGCGCGGGAGCGGAGCATGTCGAGGCAGACCCGGCCCACGACGGTGGTCAGCCAGCCGCTGAGGTTCCGCACCTCGCTGACGTCGGAGCGGTTCAGCCTGAACCAGGCCTCCTGGACGGCGTCCTCGGCCTCCCCGACCGAGCCGAGCATCCGGTAGGCGACCGCCCGCAGATGGCCGCGGTCGGCCTGGAAACGTTCCGCCAGGAGCTCCGGCGTCAGGTGCCCGGCGCCGTCCCGGGCGCGGTCCCCGCCCCCGTCCCCCGTGAGGTCGGTGAGGCCCGTGAGGTCCGTGAAGTCGTTCTCCATCGTTGCCGCCTCTTCCCTTCGCGTGCCGTCACACCGAGATGACGGACGGGGCGCCGTGGAAGGTGACGGGGAGGGATTTCCCCGCCCCTTCCGTTCCGGTACGTGAGATCCGCGCCCGGCCGTGGCGAACGCGCGGGAATCCCCGGCCGAACCCCCCGACCACCGTGGATCACCACTTCAGCGCGGTGATCGTCTTCCCTAGATTGATCACCATGACGACGCAGACGAACCAGGTCAACCCCGTTCTCCGTACGCCCCCGGCCTCCCCGGCCGCCGCCGCGGCCTACTTCTCCGCCAGCCTCGCCTTCCACGCCGACGTGTCCGACGTGGCCTCGGCGCTCGCCGACGCCCGCGCCACGGGCGGCGACCCCGGCTTCGTGGTGATCGACTCCCGCTCCACCGCGTCCTGGGACCAGGGCCACGTGCCGGGCGCCGTGCACCTGCCGACCGCGCTCATCCCCGAGCAGGCCGAGCAGCTCCTCGACAAGAACGTGCCGGTCGTCACGTACTGCTGGGGCCCCGGCTGCAACGGTGCCACGCGCGCCGCGCTCGCCCTCGCCGAGCTGGGCTTCCAGGTGAAGGAGATGCTGGGCGGCTTCGAGTACTGGGTCCGGGAAGGCTTCCCGTACGAGACCTGGGAAGGGGCCGAGCAGAAGGCCGCGGACCCGCTGACGGCACCGGTCGACGCGGACGACTGCGGCTGCTGAGCTGCCACCGGGAAACGGATTAGGGTTTCGGCCGGCCATGCCGTAAGGTCATATTCACCGACGCGGGGTGGAGCAGCTCGGTAGCTCGCTGGGCTCATAACCCAGAGGTCGCAGGTTCAAATCCTGTCCCCGCTACTCAGTAGCCGAAGGCCCGGATCGTTCTCACGATCCGGGCCTTCGTCATGTCCGGCCCCGGCCCGATGTCCCAATGTCCCGGTGTCCCGGTGTCCCGATGACCTTGACGCCCCGACTTCTGCGGCTTGACCTTTACGTAACGTCAAGTTCTAGCGTTCTCGGCATGGAGTGGTCGATCCAGGAGATCGCCAGAAAGGCCGGCACCACCAGCCGCACCCTCCGCCACTACGGCGAGCTGGGGCTGCTGGAGCCGAGCCGGATCGGCGCGAACGGTTACCGGTACTACGACCAGGCGGCACTCGTGCGGCTGCAGCGGATCCTGCTGCTGCGCGAGCTCGGGCTCTCCCTGCCCGCCATCGCCGAGGTCCTCGAAGGCCAGCGGGACACCTCGGCCGCCCTGCGCACGCATCTGGCCCTCCTCGAACAGGAGCGCGAGCGCATCGGGCGGCAGATCGAGGCCGTACGCACCACTCTCCACAAGACCGAGAGAGGAGAAGAACTGATGGCCGAGGAGATGTTCGACGGCTTCGACCACACGCGGTACGAGGCCGAGGTCACCGAGCGCTGGGGCCGCGAGGCCTACGAGCAGGGCGACCGCTGGTGGCGCTCGCTCAGCGACGCCGAGAAGAAGGCGTTCATGGACGAGCAGGCCGGCATCGCCCGCGACTTCGCGGCGGCCGCCGCGAAGGGCCTCGCGCCCGACAGCGACGAGGTGCAGGCGATCACCCGGCGGCACCACGCCTGGCTGTCGACCACGACGACGCCGACGAAGGAGTACTTCGTCGGGCTCGGGCAGATGTACGTCGACGACCCGCGCTTCACCGAGAACTACGACCGGCACGGGGAGGGCACCGCCGTGCTCGTCCGGGACGCGATGGCCGTCTACGCCGAGCGCAACCTGTAACGGTCGCCGCACCGCCCGGTCGGCGCGGAGCTGGACCGTGCGGGGTGGGGCGGCACCGTGGCCCGTGCGGGGCGGGGCGGCACGGTGCCGTGCCGGGGCGGGGCGGCACCGTGACCCGTGCGGGGCGGCGGCGGCACGGTGGCCGTGCCGGGGCGGGGCGGCGGTGGAGCCCGCGGGGTCCTGCCGGCTCACGGCGGGTGGCGGGCCGCGCCGTCGCCGGTACGCCAACCGGCCGAGGAGGAGTCGCCGAGCCGCTCGGCCTGACGGCACCCTGGGGAGGGCGCGGGTCCGTCCGCGGCCGGGCAGCGGGTCCGGGCAGGTCCAGGTGGGAGAACACAGGTGGCGCGAGCGGGGATGCGGCGCGGGCGGGGCCGTTCCGGTGCCGACCGCCCCGATCCGTCCGCCGGTCCGTCCGCCGGTCCGTCGTCCGGCGGGGGCCGTGGTGGCCGGTCCTCCGGTGCGCCCGCAGAATCGGCGGCCGGCTCGTCGGCGGGCTCGGTGGGCTCTGCCGGCTCGTCTGCGGGCTCGTCGTCCGGTGCGGGCCGCCGGGGTGCGCGCGCCGACGCCGGGCTCGGCGGGTCTTCCGGCCGGTCCTCCGGTGCGTCCGGCGGATCGTCGTCCGGTGCGGTGCGGGCCGCGTCCGCCGGTCCTTCGGCCGGCCCGTACCGGGGTGCCCGGCGCTTCCTGCGCGCGCTGCCTCCGCTGGTGATCGTCGGTGGGGTCGTCTTCGACGCGTCGACCCCGCCCCAGTACACGGCGGCGCCGATGTTCTCGGCGGCGCCGCTGATCGCGGCGCCGTTCTTCTCCACCCTGACGACGCTGCTCACGGGCATCGCCGCCGTCCTCGCCAGCCTCGGCCTGCACGTCTACAACGGGACGCTGATGGGGATCCCGTCCCTGACGGAGACCCTGACGGTCGCCACGGTCTCGGGGCTCGCGGTGCTGATCGGCCGGGTGGTGCGGCGCAGCGGCGAGCGGCTCGCCTCGGCGCGGGTGATCGCCGAGACGGCGCAGAAGGCGGTGCTGCCCGCGCCCGCGGAGCGGATCGGCGGGCTGCAGATCGCCGCGCGGTACGAGGCGGCGCAGGCGGACGCGTTCATCGGCGGTGATCTGTTCGCGGTGCAGGAGACCCCGCACGGGGTGCGGCTGGTGGTCGGCGACGTGCGGGGGAAGGGGCTGGACGCGGTGGAGGCGGTGGCCGTGGTGATCGGCGCCTTCCGTGAGGCGGCCGAGCAGGAGGCGACGCTCGAGGGCGTGGCGGCGCGCCTGGAGCGGGCGCTGGCCCGGGAGGGCACCCGGCGCGACGGCCTTGACGCGTTCGAGGGGTTCACGACGGCGGTGCTCGCGGAGATCCCGGGCGGCGACCGGGTGGTGCGGGTGGTCAACCGCGGGCACCCCGAGCCGTTGCTGCTGCTTCAGGACGGGGGTGTGGAGGTGCTGCGGCCGAGCGAGGCCGCGCTGCCGCTGGGCATGGGCGACCTGGCGGTGTGGCCGGACCGGGCCGACGAGACGCCGTATCCGCCGGGAGCGACGCTGCTCTTCTACACGGACGGCCTCTCGGAGGCGCGGGACGTGGCCGGGGTGTTCTACGACCCCCGGGAGCGCCTCGCCGGGCGGATCTTCCCGGGGCCGGAGGAACTGCTCGACGCGCTGGTGGCGGATGTGCGGCGGCACACGGGCGGGGGCACGACGGACGACATGGCGCTGCTCGCGGTGAGCCGCCCGGCGGCGGGGCAGCCGGAGCGGCGGCGGACGATGCCGGTGGTGCCACCGGAAGGCGGACCGACGCCGTGACGGATACGGGGACGGGCTCGCGTGACGGGGCGTAGTGAGGAGGTGTCGCTCCGATAACAATTGACGTAACGTCAGATCTGCCGTTTGGTCCTGACCGCCTTCTGAAGGGTGGTCAAGTCGGGCATATCCCTACTAATTCAGCTAATGATCAAGGGGAACGGCTTGGAATCGGGAGGCCGCGTCTATTAACGTTCGATAACGCAGCGCGGTCGTCCCAGCCGTCGCAAGAGACGGCACCGTGCGCACGCGCCGAATCCCGCAAGGGAACCGGGGAACCACCACTTGGGGTGAATCGGGCACCACCGCACCCGTGCGGCACCGCCCGTAGGAGACCTTCCTGCTCCGAACCCGTCAGCTAACCCGGTAGGCGAGAAGGAAGGAAAGGAGAGCGCCTCCGTGGCCTCCAACACCCCTGCTCCGCATACCCCCTTCGATTACTTCGACACCTCGGGGGCGCCGGGCGCCGCAGGCGCGGACGCGGAGGAGTGGAATCCCACCGAGGACTCCCTGAAGGACCGCGGCCGCGCCGGCGGGCGTCACCGCGTCGTCAAGCAGCGCTCCAACTTCGCCCGTTCCTCCACCGTGCTGGGCGTCGGCGTCATCGCCGCGGTCGGCGCCGGCGGTCTGGCCACCGCCCAGCAGAAGCCCCCCGTCTCCATAGCGCTGCCGGACGTCGACCTGCCCGACGCCTCCGAACTGCCGGGCGTCGGCGCGCTGATCGGCGCGGACGACAAGGGCTCGGAGGGATCCGACGGATCCGAGGGCGCCGGCGGCGCCGCGGATTCCGGCCTGACCGCGGCCGGGAACGACACCCAGCCGCTCACCGCGCTCACCTTCGCCACCGACGGCACGGGTTCCGGCGCCGAGGCATCCGGGACCCGGACCGACGCCGGCGAGGCGCTGCGCGCCCGCATCCTCCAGCAGGCCGAGCAGCAGCAGGCCGCCGCGGACGCCGCCGAGAAGGCGGCCGCGGAGGAGGCCGCGGCCGAGAAGGCGGCGGCCGAGGCCGAGGCCAAGGCGAAGGCGGCGGAGCAGGCGGCCGCCGAGGCGAAGAAGAAGGCCGAGGAGGAGGCGGCGGCCAAGGCCGAGGCCGAGCGCCTGGCCAGGCTCGCCGCGAGCTACGCGCTGCCCACCTCCTCGTACACGCTCACCTCGACCTACGGCGAGTCCGGCTCCATGTGGTCCTCCGGCTACCACACCGGCCTGGACTTCGCCGCCCCCACCGGCACCCCGGTCAAGGCCGTCCACGGCGGCACGGTCAAGTCGGCGGGCTGGTCCGGCTCCTACGGCTACCGGATCGTCCTGGAGCTCGCCGACGGTACGGAGATCTGGTACGCGCACCTGTCGTCGATGACGGTGAGCGCGGGCCAGTCGGTCGGCACCGGCGAGACCATCGGCCGCGTCGGCGCCACCGGCAACGTCACCGGCCCCCACCTCCACCTGGAGGTCCACACCCCGTCCGGCAGCGGCGTCGACCCGGCGGCCTGGCTCCGCTCCAAGGGCCTGTCCGTCTAGTTCTTCGACCAGGACGTCCCGCGGCCCACGCACCGTCGGCCGCGGGCGGCCCCGGTCGCGGACGGCCCGGGCGGCCGGTGCAGGCGGGTCGGCCGACAGAGGCCGGGCGGCCGGAATAGTCGGGTCCGGGCAGGAGGTTGATCAACCCATGACTTCTCTTCGCCAGCTGGGCACCTCCGACCTGCACGTCTTCCCGCTCGCCCTCGGCGGCAACGTCTTCGGCTGGAGCGCCGACGAGGCCCAGTCCTTCGCCGTCCTCGACGCCTACACCGCCGCCGGCGGCAACTTCGTCGACACCGCCGACGTCTACTCCGCCTGGGCCGAGGGCAACGAGGGCGGCGAGTCGGAGACCGTCATCGGCCGCTGGATGGCCTCCCGCGGCAACCGCTCCGACGTCCTCGTCGCCACCAAGGTCGGCTCCCACCCCCGCTTCAAGGGGCTGAGCGCCACGACCATCAAGGGCGCCGCCGAGGAGTCGCTGCGCCGCCTCGGCACCGACTACATCGACCTCTACTACACGCACTTCGACGACGAGTCCGTGCCCGTCGAGGAGATCGTCACCGCCCTCGACCAGCTGGTGAAGGACGGCAAGGTCCGCGCCGTCGCCGCCTCCAACATCTCCCCCGAGCGGCTGCGCGCGTCCCTCGACTTCGCCGAGGCCGAGGGCCTCGCCCGCTATGTGGCCCTCCAGCCGCACTACAACCTGGTCTCCCGCGACACCTACGAGGGCCCGCTGCTCGACACCGCCGAGCGGGCCGGCCTCGCCGCCGTGCCGTACTTCGGTCTCGCGGCCGGCTTCCTCACCGGCAAGTACCGGCCCGGGGCCGACGTCTCCAGCGTCCGCGCCGCCGGCGCCGCCAAGCACCTGGAGACCGAGCGGGGCCGGAAGGTGCTCGCGGCCCTGGACGCCGTCGCCGAGGCCCATGACGCCGAGGTCGCCAGCGTCGCCCTGGCCTGGCTCGCCTCCCGGCCCACCGTCGTGGCCCCCCTCGCCTCGGCCCGCACCGTCGAGCAGCTCCCGGCGCTCGTCGCCTCCACCGGCCTGCGGCTGACGGACGCCGAGCTCGCCACGCTGACCGAGGCGTCGGAGGCGTCGTCGTAGGCGACGGAGTCCTCGGAGGTGCCGGGGCCGTCGGAGGCCCTGAGCCTCGTCAGCTCCGGTACGGGTTGTAGCCGCCGTAGTCCAGGTACTGCGGCGGCACCCACACCCGGCCGGTCACCCGGGCCGCGTGGGTCAGCGCAGGCGAGGCCACCTGGCGGCGCTGCCACAGGTGGTGCAGCAGCTCCTGCTCGCGGGCCGTGAAGTCCGGCGCCGCCTGCCCGCGCCGGGCCCGGTGACGCAGGAACGCCAGGGTCGTCGCGAACGCCTCGTACTCGCCGACGGCCTGCGCGCCCGGCTTGCCGAAGGTGCGGGCGGCGTAACCGCGGGCGAGGGCGCGGGCCCGCATCGAGGAGAGCGCCAGCGGCTCGTCATGGGCGAGCCAGCCGGCCGACGCGTACGCCGGGAGCTCGCCGGATATCGTGCGCAGCTCCTTCTGCCGGCTCCATATCGCGAGCCAGGTGAGCAGCGCGAACACCGGCACCATGAACATCGCGTACACCAGGAGGAAGGCGAGCGGGTGGAAGGTCGCCGAGCCGTTCCACAGCGCGTGCATGCCCATGGCGAGCAGCAGCCCGCCCAGCGGCAGCAGCACCAGGCGGGTGCGGCGGGCCCTCGCGGTGACCGGGAGGAGGGCGGCGAAGCCGAAGCCGAGGCCGGTGAGCGAGGTGAACAGCGGGTGCGCGAACGGGGACATGATGATCCGGACGAAGAACGTGCCCACGGTCACCGAGCCGAGGCCGGCGGCGCCGAACTCCTGGTCCTCGCCGAAGGCGTTGCCCAGATAGAGGATGTTCTCGGTGAAGGCGAAGCCGGTGGCGGTGAACCCCGCGTAGACGAGTCCGTCGACCGGGCCCGTGAAGTCCCGGCGGCGGAAGAGGAAGAGCAGCAGGACGGCGGCGCCCTTGGCGGTCTCCTCCACGACGGGGGCGACGGCGGTCGCGCCGAGGGTGTCGGCCGAGCCGGGGTCGGCGGTGGCGCTGCTGATCCACTCCACGGCGAAGGAGTTGGCGAGGATCGCGACCAGGGTGGAGGCGAACGCGCCCCAGGCCAGCGCGAACAGCAGGTTCTTCCACGGGGCCGGCTCGACCCGGTCGAGCCAGCGGAACGCGGCCATGAGCAGCGGCACCGGCAGCACCGCGAGACCGAGACCCACGAGGAATCCCTCGGTGCCGGTCTGCTCCCGTACCAGCGCGAGGATCGCCAGCGCGCACAGCGCGAGCACGGTGACCAGCGCGACGGCCCGGACCAGCCGGCTGCGCCAGAACGCCTTGCGCGGCTTGTAGCGCCACTTGGCACGCTCCGGGACGGCCGTGAAGTCCGGCTGGTCGCTCTCGAGCGCGGGCACGGGAGCGGGCGCGCTCACGGCCCCGTGAGCGTGGGCGGGGACGTGGGCCTGGGAAGGGACGTGAGCGTGGGAGTGGGCGGGGACGGGCTCGGCGGCAGGACCGGCGATGGGGTTCGACGACACGCAACGACCCTAACGAGCCCCGCCGACAGCGGCGAGGGAGTTCCCGCCGCCTGTGGAAAACCCGGTTCGAGAGCCTGTGGAAAACCGCTTCCCCGGCCTGCGGAGACACCCGGGGCCAGGCGCCGTGGCCCTTTGCTAGCGGCGGCGGAAGAGCAGGTCGTGGACGACGTGGCCCTTGTCGAGCCCCTGCCCCTCGAAACGGGTCAGCGGCCGGTAGCCGGGCCGGGGGGCGTAGCCGCCGTCCTCCTGGGTGTTCTCGAAGTCGGGGTGCGCGTTGAGCACCTCCAGCATCTGCTCCGCGTACGGCTCCCAGTCGGTGGCGCAGTGCAGCAGCCCGCCGTGCTTCAGGCGGGGCGCGAGCAGGGTCAGGAAGTCGGGCTGGATGAGCCGGCGCTTGTGGTGGCGCTTCTTGGGCCAGGGGTCGGGGAAGTAGACCCGGCAGCCGGCGAGGGACTCCGGCGGGAGCATCTCGCGCAGCAGGATGATCGCGTCGCCGTTGGCGACCCGGACGTTGGTCAGGCCGTTCCGGTCCGCGAGCCCGAGCAGGTTGCCCTGGCCGGGGGTGTGCACGTCCACGGCGAGGATGCCGGTGCCGGGGTCGGCGGCGGCCATCTGCGCGGTGGCCTCGCCCATCCCGAAGCCGATCTCCAGGACGACCGGCAGGCCCCCGAACATCTCGTCCAGGTCGAGCACCCGCTTGCCGTCGATGTCGAGCCCCCAGTCCGGCCACCGCTTCAGCATGGCCTCGGCCTGTCCCGCCGTGACCCGGCTGCGGCGGGGCTGGAAGCTGCGGATCCGCCGCTCGAAGTGCGCCCCGGCCGGATCGGGCGAGGGCCCCTCCCCGGGCGCGAACATGCGGCTGCCGCGACGCGCGACGGGCTGCTCGGCAGGGGCGGTGTGCGGGGGGTTCTCAGGCTGCTCAGACACAATGCCCCGATTCTACGGCCCGCCGCCCCGCCCCGGCCTGACCGCAGGAGCACGGGGAGAGGAGGGGACAGGAGCGAGGGGAGCGGAGGAGCGGGGGATCCGGGGCTACAGCAGCGCCAGCGCCCGGCCGGCCACCTCGCGGCCGATCGGGAGGGAGGCCGTCGCCGCCGGCGAGGGGGCGTTGAGCACATGGACCGTCCGCACCGACTCGCGGATCAGGAAGTCGTCCACCAGCGTGCCGTCCTTCAGCACCGCCTGCGCCCGCACCCCCGGAGCGGCCCGGCGCAGGTCGCGCTCCTCGACGAGCGGGAGCATGCGCCGTACGGCCTCGGTGAAGGCGCGCTTGGACAGGGAGCGGTGCAGTTCGCCCGCCCCGTAGCGCCAGTGCGCGCGGGCCATCGCCCAGCTGCCGGGCCAGGCGAGGGTGTCCGCGAGGTCCCGCGGGCGGACGACGGACCAGCCGTATCCCTCCCGGGCGAGCGCCGGGACCGCGTTCGGCCCGACGTGGACGCCGCCGTCGATGCCGCGGGTCAGGTGGACGCCGAGGAAGGGGAAGGCCGGGTCCGGCACCGGATAGACCAGACCGCGCACCAGCGAGGGGTCCGCCAGCTCGTAGTACTCGCCCCGGAAGGGGACGATCCGCATCTCCGGGTCGTCACCGGCGAGCCGCGCCACCCGGTCGCAGTGCAGCCCCGCGCAGTTCACCAGGACCCGTCCGCGCACCACGCGCCCCGCCGCCGTGCGCACCGCCACGCCCCAGGGGCGCCGGTCGACGGCGGTGACCGCCGAGCCGTACAGGATCCGGGCGCCCGACGCGTCGGCCAGCGTGGCCGCCACCGCCCCGTAGTCGACGATGCCGGTCGTGCCCACGTGGATGGCGGCCAGGCCCCGCACCCGCGGCTCGTACGCGCTGATCTGCGCGGGGCCCAGCTCGCGCACCGGGATGCCGTTCTCCCGGCCGCGCTGCACGAGCGCGTGCAGCCGGGGCAGCTCCTCGCGCCCGGTGGCGACGATCAGCTTGCCCGTGACCTCGTGGGGGATGCCGTACTCGGCGCAGAACTTGACCATCTCGGCCGCGCCCTCGACCGCGAAGCGGGCCTTGAGCGAGCCCGGCCGGTAATAGATCCCGCTGTGGATCACGCCGCTGTTCCGCCCGGTCTGGTGGCGCGCGGGGGCGTGCTCCTTCTCCAGGACCGTGACGCGGGTACCCGGGGCGGCGCGCGTGATCGCGTACGCCGTCGACAGACCGACGATCCCGCCGCCGATCACGAGCACGTCACAGTCATAGCGGTCCGACTCGGACACCAGCGCCACCTCCCACCCCTGATAGTGCACTGGCCCACTGACAACCCGGCTAAACCGCTCGCACCGTGGGACACGTGTCACGTCACGCGGGTGCGACGAGGAGCGGGCGGGCCCGCTCCCGGAGCTCCATGACCCGCGGTTCGTCCCCGTACGGTTCGAGCCGGTGCAGCAGGTCCCGTACGTACTCGGTGGTGCGCGCGGAGGAGATCCGCCCGGCCACCTCCACCGCGCGCGTGCCGGCGACGCAGGCCGCGTCCAGGTTGCCCGACTCCAGCTCGGCCACGGCCGACACGACCAGCCGCAGCCCGTGCGAGCGCACGTACTCCTCGGTGGGCCGGGACAGCGCCTGCTCGGTGAAGCGGCGCACCTGCCGGGGCGCCTTCAGGTCGCGGTAGCACTCGGCGGCGTCGGCGCAGAACCGGTCGTACGAGTAGAAGCCGAGCCAGGACGGGTCGCCGTCGCCCTCGCGGGACCGCTCCAGCCAGCCCTCCGCGGCCTTGAGCGCGGCGGCGGCCGCCGCCCCGTCGCCGGCCTTGGCGTGCGCCCGGGCCTCCACGAGCCGGAAGAAGGACATGGTGCGGGCGGTGGCCAGGCCCCGGTTGCGTTCGAGGGCGGCCTGCGCGAGGTCGACGCCCTCGTCGGCGAAGCCCCGGTAGGTCGCCTGGAGGGACATGGAGGCGAGCACGTATCCGCCGAGCGGCACGTCGGCGGCGGCGCGGGCGAGCCGCAGCGCCTGGATGTAGTAGCGCTGGGCGGCCTCCTGCTGGCCGGTGTCGAAGGCCATCCAGCCGGCCAGCCGGGTGAGCTCCGCGGTCGCGCCGAACAGGGCGCGGCCGACCTCGTCGGAGTACGAGCCGAGCAGCAGCGGCGCGGCGTCGACGCGTAAGCACTCGGGGACCATGGAGGAGCGCCAGTCGCCGCCGCCGTACTTGGAGTCCCAGCGGCGCGCGTCCTCGGCGGCCTCGCGCAGCTTGGCGACGTCGCTGTGTCCCACACGCACGTGCTCCACGTTGTCGGCCGCGCCGGCCCCGCCGGGCCCCAGGACCGCGCCTGCGGGGGCGACCGGGACTGCCGCGCCGATCCCTGCGACCGCGCCTGTCGGGCCGCCCGTGTCTGCGGGGCCGGCCGCGCCGAGCGGGCCGCCGGTGACGCCCGTGACGCCCGCGCCGGGGGTGATCCCTGGGACCCCGCCGCCTCCGGGCCCACCGCCCGAGTCCGGCCCGCCCGCCGGGCCCGGCCCGAGGCCGGGGGCCGCCGCCGGGCGCGGGGCGCGGCGCTCGACCGACGGGTCGGCGGGGGTGATCAGCCAGCGGGAGGCGGGTGTCGCGTAGGCGCTCACCGAGAAGGAGCCGGCGAGCGACTGCCAGATCCCGTTGCCGCCCCGCCGACCGGCGAGATCCAGCCGGTACAGCTCGGTGGCCGAGCGGACCGCCTCGCCGACGTCGCGCGGGAAGGCGAGGCCCACCTCGGGGGCGGGGTCGGCGTCGGCGAGACCGATCTCGTGCAGCGGGACCGGCCGGCCGAGCTTCTGGCCGATCGCGGCCGCGATCAGGTGCGGGGCGGCGCCCTGCGGCACCATGCCCTTGGACACCCACCGGGCCACCGAGGTCTTGTCGTAACGAAGCGTCAGGCCCCGTTGCGCCCCGAGGTCGTTGACGCGCCGGGCGAGCCCGGCATTGCTGATTCCCGCGAGGGCGAGAACCGTGCCGAGCTTTTCGTTCGGCCCGCGTTGCTCCCTGGACATGACGCCACCCCTCGACACGACACCCAGACGGCCGCCACGACGCCGGGCATAGGCGTGCGGCATTCGTAAGCACAGCGTAGTTCGCCGGATCCCGACCGTTAAGGGGCAGTGTTCCGTATGGCGAGATTGTTGTCGGATGGGACGACCTATCCGTCCGTGGCCGTCCGTCGTGCTCCGGCCGTGTGGCCGTGCGCCCGCCCGTGCGCTCTCGTCCGGCCCGTGGGAGAGCGCTTCCATGAGTGCTGCGTGGGTCGGCCCACTTGGCCGAGGACCGATGTCCCGGACGGGTGGGCTGGGGGACACCGTCGCCCCATTCCCCGCGGGCGGCGGAACGGCTCCGGGAGGCGAAAGCCTCCCGGACTGCCGCACGTCCGCCCTCTTTCACCGCCGGTCCGTCGGGAAAACCCTCGCCCGCCGGGCGGTTGAGAATGGCCGAAAGGCGACGGTGCTCAACTGGCCCATGCCAGGGGCGCATTCGCCCTTGCCGTGATGCCCCTGGTGATACCTCCCGTGCGCCGTTGTCATGGCAGCATGTCTCCACTCGACCTTTGTGGAGGCGGCGATGCGGTGGCTGGTGGGCTGGAGCAGTGTCGCCGCGCGCTTCGGCACACACGGCGTGCCCCCGGGAGCGCCACTCGGATCGGCCGGCGCCGTCGGCGACCCGGCCGAGGGGCGCACGGTGCAGCCGGTGGGCGCGCAACTCCTGTGGGGCGACCCCGATCCGCTGTGGGCGGTCGGCGACTGGCGCCCCGACGAGGTGCGGCTGGTCTCCGTCGACGAGCACACCCGGCTCGCCGTCCTCGGCTGCTGCGCCGCGAGCGACGAGGAACTGCGGCGCGGCCTGCTGACCGCGCGCGGGGGCGCACTGCGGCACCTGACCGCATGGCCCGGCAGCTACACCGCCGTCGTCAGGACCGGCCGCCGCATCACCGTCACCGGTGACCTCGCCGGCGCCCGGCCGGTCTTCCACACCCCGTGGGCGGGCGGCACGGCCTACGGCACGGCCGCCCTGCCGCTCGCCGACCTCACCGAGGCCCAGCTCGACATCGGTCACCTCGCCGCCCTGCTCGCCTGCCCCGAGACCCCCGAGGCGCTGCGCGACTCCACCCCGTACGAGGGAGTGCGCCGGGTGCCGCCCGGCCACGCGCTGATCCTGCGCGAGGGCTCCCGCGAGATCACCGGCTACGAGACGGTCGCCTCCCTCGCCGTCGCCGCGCCCGAGGCCGACCCCCGGCAGGCCGTGGAGGCCGTACGGGACGCCCTGGTCGAGGCCGTACGGGCCCGTCTCACCGCGCCCCGGCACGCCCCCGAGATGCCGCTGCCCGACCCGGGACCGGTGCCCGGCATGGGCCCCGCCGACCGGCGCGCGGCCCGCGGGACCGGACCCGCGCCCGGCATCGGCGCCGACCTGTCCGGCGGCAGCGCCTCCGGCACCCTCGCCCTGCTCGCGGCGGGGCTGCCCGGCGTCCCCGGCACGATCCTGGGCCACGGCACCGGGGCGGGGGAACGGCTGCTGGCCGTCACCTTCAACGACCTGGCCACGCCAGGGCGCACCGACGAGCTGGAGCGCGCCCGCGAGATCGCCGCCAACCCGCGGCTGCACCATGTGGTCGTCGCGGCCGGCGAGGAGGCCCTGCCGTACGCGGAGCTGGAAGGCCCGCTCACCGACGAGCCGGGCCCCTCACTGGTGTCGGCGGAACGCCACCGCAGACGGCTCGCGGGCGGCAGCGCCGACCACTTCACCGGCTTCGGCGCCCGGCAGGTCCTCGACGCGCACCCGGCCCGGCTCGCCGACCTCCTGATGGACCGCCGGCGCCGCTCCCTGGTGCGGCCGGTCACGGCGCTCGCCAAGGCGACCGGCGCCTCGGCCGGGGCGCTGCTCGTGCCGCTGACGGTCTACCGGGCGGCGCGGCGGCTCGCCCGTACGCCGTACCGGACCGGCCTGGAGGCCGCCGCCACCCGGGTCCTGGAGGCCAACCGCGCGCCCACCGGCGCCTACGGCCCCCTGGAGGCCTCGCTCTCCGCGCTCGCCTGGTCGCGGCCGGGGCCCGCGGCGCGCTGGCTGACGGGGGAGGCGCTGGCGGAAGTATCGGTTCGCCTGCACTGGGCGGCGACCCTGCCGACCTCCGTGCAGCGCCCGGGCGAGGCACGCGCGCGTGCCGCACTCGCCCGTGCCGCGGCCGACCACCGGGTCCTGGAGCAGGCCGCGGAGATCCGCAGCCAGCGCCTGCACGCCCCTTTCCTGGACAACCAGGTCGTACGGGCCTGCCGCGACCTGCCCGAATCGCTGCGGGTCCAGCCCGACGCCCGCGCCGGCGTCCTGCGCACCGTCCTCGCGGGCGCCGGCATCCACGACCTCCCGCCGGGCTGGGGCGCCTCCCATCCGGCGGTCCCCGCCGCGGCCGTCCGCGCCGGGCTGCGCGCCGCCCTGCCCCAGCTGACGGCCCTCTTCGACGCGCCGCTCCTCGCCGACGCGGGTCTGATCGAGGCCCGGGTGGTCCGCCGCGCCCTGCGCGCCGCCGCCGACGGCGAACCGGTCCCCCTCGACGGCCTCGCCGACCTCGTCTCCACCGAACTCTGGCTCCGCCGCCTCCTCGCCCGCCGCGGCTCCTGCTGGACCGGCACGGCGGCCCCCCGCCACCGCGCGGTCCCGGGGCCGCTGATCCCTTCGGGGCGGTCGCTTCCGGCGTGAGGGGGCGGGAGCGGGACCACCGAAACATCACTGCACGCTCGTTCGAGTGAACGTTCTCCCGTTGCACCCGGGCGTGGGTGTCTACGCTGAGAGCGTCGCACCGAGCGAAGGAGGTCCGTCATGGCGATGGCGCTGCCAGTTCCGGGGGATGAGTTTCCGGGCGATGCCGGGCGCGACTACGAGGGCGCGTCTCTCGAGCAGACCTTCGAGCTGTTGAGCGCGGCGGCCCCCAAGGGCTGGCGCGTGGAGCTGATCGAAGGAGAGATCCACGCGACACCACCCGCCAACGGCGAGCACGAAGCGATCGTGACGGAAGTGGTGGAGCAGGTCATCGCCCGGCGTGCTGACAAGAGCCTGCGTAACTCGACTGGCATCGGCATCTACGTCCCGGGAGCCTCGGACACTGGTTATGTCATCCCCGACCTCGTCGTCGCGCCCAAGGGCAGCTTCGAGGACCAGCAGACATGGCACGCTCCCGACCCCGTGCTTCTCGTCGCCGAAGTCACCTCCTTGTCCACGGCCAGCCGTGACCGGATCCAGAAGATCCGCGGCTATGCCCGCGCAGGCATTCCCATCTATCTGCTGATCGACCGCGAGGCCGGCGAGGCCATCGTCTGCTCCGGCCCCGAGGGCGACGACTACGCGCACAAGAGCGCCCACAAGCTGGGGACGCTCGTCCCGCTCCCGGCCCCGCTCGGCTTCGAGCTCGACACCTCGGAGTTCTGACCGCCCCCGCCGCGCGCCCCTCTCAGGGGAACCCCCGACGGAAACCCCGAGGCGCCCGTCACCCCCGACCGCGACAATGATCCGGTGCGGTACCTCATCCTCGGCACCACCGAGGCCCTCGACCCCCACGGCGCCCCCGTCCCCGTCGGCGGCGCCCGGCTGCGTGCCCTGCTCGCCGCGCTCGCGCTGCGCGGAGGGCGGGCGGTGCCGGTCGGGGAGCTCGTGGACGACGTGTACGGGGCCGAGCCGCCGCAGGACCCCGGCGCCGCGGTGCAGGCGCTCGTCGGCCGGCTGCGCAGGATCCTCGGCAAGGACGCCGTCGCCTCCGGTCCCGGCGGGTATCGGCTGGCCGCCGGCCCCGAGGACATCGACCTGTACGTCTTCGAGCGGCACGCCCGCGAAGCCGACGCCCGCCTCGACGCCGGCGACCCGGACACCGCCGCCGCACTGCTGCGCACCGCCCTCGCCCTCTTCCGGGGCCCCGCCCTCGCCGATCTTCCCGAGCCCGCGGGCGTGCGCCCCGAGGCCCAGCGGCTGGCCGCGCTCCGCCGGCGCGTCGAGGCCGACCTGCGGCGCGGCGCCACCGCCGGACTGGTCCCCGAGCTGACCGAGCTGACCGGCGCCCATCCGTACGACGAGACCTTCCACGCCCAGCTGATCCGCGCCCTGCGCGCCGAGGGCCGCCCGGCCGACGCCCTCGCCGCGTACGACAGCGCCCGCCGCACCCTCGCCGACGGGCTCGGCGCCGACCCCGGCCCCGAGCTCACCGCCCTGCACGCCGAACTCCTCGCCGCCGAGCCGCCCCCACCGGCCTCCCGGGGCCCGGCCGCCGCCGCGGAGGCGGGCAACATCCGCCCCCGCCTCACCTCCTTCGTCGGCCGCGAGCCCGAACTGGCCGCCCTCCGCGCCGACCTCGCGCACTCCCGGCTCGTCACCCTCACCGGACCCGGCGGCTCCGGAAAGACCCGCCTCGCCGAGGAGGCCGCCCTCCAGGCGGTCGGCCCCGCCGCCTGGATCGCCGAGCTCGCCCCGCTCGACGACCCCGAGGCCGTACCGGGTGCCGTCCTCTCCGCCCTCCGGCTGCGCGAGACCAACCTGATCAGCCGCGACGGACAGCCCCTCCAGGACGATCCGACCGACCGCCTCGTCGAGCACCTCGCCCACCGCCCCCTGCTCCTCGTCCTCGACAACTGCGAGCACGTCATCGGCGCGGCCGCCGCCCTCGCCGAGACCCTCCTCACCCACTGCCCCGACCTGCGCGTCCTCGCCACCAGCCGCGAGCCCCTCGGCGTCCCCGGCGAATCCGTCCGCCCCGTCGAGCCGCTCCCGCCGACCCCCGCCCACCGTCTCTTCGCCGAACGCGCCCGCGCCGTCCGCCCCGGCTTCCGCGTCGAGGACGACCGGCCCGCCGTCGACGAGATCTGCCGCCGCCTCGACGGCCTTCCGCTCGCCATCGAACTCGCCGCCGCCCGCCTGCGGCTGCTCACCCCCCGCCAGATCGCCGACCGCCTCGACGACCGCTTCCGCCTCCTCACCTCCGGCTCCCGCACCGCCCTGCCCCGCCAGCAGACCCTGCGCGCCGTCGTCGACTGGTCCTGGGAGCTCCTCGACGCGGCGGAGCGCGACCTGCTCCGCCAGGTCTCCGTCTTCGCGGGCGGCTGGGACCTCGCCGCCGCCGAAGCCCTCACCCCGAGCACGCCGAGCGCCCCGGATGCCCCGGACGCTCCCCGGGCCACCGACACCGTCGGCGCCCTCGGCAGCCTCGTCGAGAAGTCCCTCGTCGTCGCCACCCCCACCGACGACGGCGAGATGCGCTACCGCCTCCTGGAGACCATCCACGAGTACGCGGCCGAGCGCGCCGCCGAGACGCCGGAGCTGCTGGCCGCCGCCGAGGCCGCCCACACCGCCCACTTCACCGCCCTCGCCGAAAAGGCCGAACCCCTGCTGCGCTCGGGCGAACAGCTCCCCTGGATCACCCGCGTCGAGCGCGACCTCGACAACATCCGCGCCGCCCTCCACCGCACCGTCGCCGCCCGCGACGAAGCCGGCGCGCTGCGGCTGGTCTTCGCCCTCGGCTGGTTCTGGTGGCTGCGGAACTACCGCTCCGAGGGCCTCGCCTGGACCGAGCGCGTCGTCCGGCTCGGCGACGACCCCGAGGACCCGGCCGACCCCCGCTACTGGCCCCGCATGCACCTGCGGATGCTGCACTTCTTCCTCGCCGTGGAGAGCCAGACCGTCCCCGCCTTCCGCGACGACCCCGAGGCCATCGCCCTCGTCGACCGGCTGCGCGCCGCCTTCGCCACCGACCCGGGCCCGGAGGCCGCCCGCTTCCCCGGCCTGCTGTGGCCGTTCACGGCGTATCTGACGGGCGAACCGGTCGACGTCCGGGCCCTCCTCGACATCGCCGTCGCCAACACCCGCCGCCACGGCGGTGAGTGGGAGATGGGCGTCACGCTCATGTTCCGTACCCACATGGTCATCGACATGCCCGGCGGCACACCCGACGTCGACGACGACCTCGCCGAGCTGCGCACCCTGTCCCGGCGGGTCGGCGACCGCTGGATGCGCGCCCAGGTCGCGAGCGCGGCGGGCGAGGCCAACATGCTGTACGGCCGGCACGCGGAGGCCCGTGAGGCGTACGAGGAGGCCCTGGACCTGGCCCGCGAGGTCGGCGCGCACGCGGAGGCACCGTTCCTGATAGCCCGGCTCGCCGAGCTGGACTACCGCCTCGGCGACATGACCGCAGCCGTCCGGGGCCTCCAGGAGGCGACGGCGGTGGCCGAGCGCCACCGCGTCCGCGACACCGAGACCTACGTCCGCTTCCTGCTGGCCGGGATCGCGCTCTACGAGGGCGACGTCGCCGCGGCCCGTACGCACATGGAGACGGCCGGCGCGCTCATCGACGAAAGCACCCCGCCACCGCACTTCCAGGCCCTCGTGACCGGCCTCGCCGCCCGGATCGAGGCCCACGAGGGCGCGGGACGGGCGGCCGTCGCCCATGCCGTCGACGCCCTGCGCATGGCGCAGGACGCCCAGTGCGCGGAGGTCTTCGCGGCCGGCCTCGCCGACGGCCTCGCCACCGCCCTCGCCCTCACCGGCGAACTCGCCGCCGCGGTCACCGTCCTGACCGCCGCCACCGCCTGGCGGGGCACGTCCCCGGCCGCCGTCCCCGAGCTCCGCGAGGCGGAGGCCGTCACGACCCTGGCCCGCGCCGGCCTCACCCCCGACGCCTACGCCACCGCCGAGGCCGCCGGCCGCGGCCTCGCCGTGCCGGAGGTCCTGGCCTTGGCGCAGCCGTACGTGGGGTAGGGGCAGCCTGCCGAGACCCCGGAGCCCTGGCCCCGGCTCCCGGCACGGGTCCGGCGGAGCCGTACGCCCGGCCGGCGTCCGCACGGCAGGGGCCCTCGGCCCCCGGCCACGCACAGGCTCCCCCACCGTCTCCCGGCCCCAGGCCCCGGGCCCTGGTCCCCGTACCGTGTCCCGGCGGAGCCGTACGCCCGGCGGGCACCCGCACGGCAGGGCCCGGCCCCGGGCCCCTGCTCCCGCACCGTCGCCCGGCACGGGTCCCGGCGGAGCCGTACGCCCGCCCGGCGTCCGCACGGCAGGGGCCCGGCCCCCGCCTCCCGGTCCCCGCACCGTCTCCCCGCACGTGTCCCGGCGGATCCGTACGCCCGGCCGGCGTCCGCACGGCGGAGGCCCCCGGCCCCCGGCCCGTCTCCCGGCCCCGACCCCCGGCCCCGGTGGAGCCGTACGGCCCGCAGCGGCGGCGGCGGTCGATCAGCGGCAGCTGATGCGGGAGTTCGCCCAGTTCGCGACCGCCGCCCGGCCGAACGGGGTGTGGTCGTCGACCACGAGCCGCAGGGTGCGGTGGCCGGAGATGCCGACGTGGACCGGGACCGGGGCGTCGCCCGGGCGGATCACCGGGGAGCGCCACAGGCGCTTGCCGTCGCCGTACACGGAGAAGCGGACGCCGCCGACACCGAGCGGGGCGCTCATGTCGTCGAGGCCGACGAGCGCGTCGTAGCTGGTGCACTGCCGGTTGAGGTCGATCAGCACCGAGGAGGGGACGTGCACGCTGACGCCGTGCGCGTAGCGGGTGCCGCCCATGGAGACGCCGGAGCGCTGCCACATCCAGCTGCTGGCCGCGAGGTTCACCTCGGGCTTGGTGCCGTCGCCGGCGATCCCGTACTGGAGCCGGCTGAGCTGGTAGACCGCCGGCCCGGTGGTGGGGGTCGGCTTCGGTCTGGGCTTCGGCGCCGTCCGTGACGGGCTGGGCTTCGGCTTGGGCTTCGGGGGCGGTGCCGGCCGGGGGCTCGGCTTCGCGCTCGGCGTCGTCGGCTCGGGGCTGGGCGGCGGAGCCGGTACGGGCGGGGGCACCGGCTTCGGGGTCGGCGAGGGGGGCGGCTTCGGCGCGGGCGGCGGCGGTGGTGTGACGGGCGCGACGGCCGAAGGGGTGGCCGCGGGCTGGGCGACGGGCTCCTGGTCCGATCCGGTCAGCGCCCAGACCAGGCCGGCGGTCGCGGCGACGGCGGCGACGGCCGCGATGCCCGCCTTCGCGGGGATGCCCAGGCCCTCGGCGGCCGCCGCCGACCCGGCCCCGGCCGTACTGCCCGCGGTGCCCGTCCCCGTGGCAGCGGCCGCCGCCCCGGCCGCGCCCGCGCCGGCGGCACCTCCGGCGGCGATGCCGGCCGCCTTGAGGGAGTACCCGGCGGCGAACCAGCCGATGACGGCGATCGGGAGCAGCGCGGGGATCCCGGCGTTCACATGCGCCAGCTCACCGGCGGCGAGCCGGCACTTGGCGCACTCGTCGAGGTGCTTGCGCAGGCCCCGCTCGGCCCGCATCCGCAGCCCGCCGCGCGCGAACGCGCCGAGCCGGTCGGCATAGCGGGCGCAGTCGCCGCCGGCGGTGAGCGACTGGCTGACATGGGCCTGGAGGTAGGCCTGCTTGAGGCCCTCACGGGCCCGGCTGGCGAGCACCGCCGTGGCGTTGGCGGTCAGGCCGAACAGCGGTGCGATCTCGCTCGGCGACTCCTCCTCGACCGTGGTGTGCCACAGCACCGCCTGCCAGCGTTCCGGCAGCGACCGGAACGCCTGCATGGCGAGCGACTGCTCGGCCTCGTGCATGGCGCGCACGTCCGCACCCAGGTCCAGGCCCGCCCCGAAGGTCGCCGTCTGGTCGGCGACCTCGGCGGCCCGGGCGGCGTCCTCGGCGAACACCGCGAAGTCCTCGACCAGGTGCTCGCGCTTCTGGGTCCTGGTCCAGGTCGCGGCCACCCGGCGCACACTCGTCAGGAGGTAGGCCCGGACGGCCTGTTCGGGCCCTGCACCGCCCCGTACCGCCTGCAGGGTGCGGGCGAAGACCTCGGCCGTCAGATCGTCGGCGGTGTCCGCGTCCCGGCAGCAGCTGCGCGCGTAGCGGCGGACGGCGGCGGAGTGACGGCGGAACAGCTCCTCGTACGCGCCGTCGTCGCCCTCCCGCATCCGCTGCACGAGCTCGGCGTCGGACGGCGGCACCTCCCGCGGCGGGGGGAGCACGGACCCGGAGCCGGCCTCGGCCTCGTCGGGGAAGGACTGCGCGGCCAGACCGCCTTCGCGCTGCTGTGGCACGCTCGCCTCGGGCACCGCGCCGACGGCCCCGGGGCCACCGCCGGGAGCGCCGGCCGGACCGCCCTGGCCGGGCACCTGGGCGGGGGGCGGGCTCACGGCCTTCGCGGTGCCACCGTCTCCGCCCAGCGCTTCGTCCCGACTGTCACCGCTCATCGCGGAAGCCCCCGTATGCACGCTCGGACCCGAACACCGGCCAAGCGTGCCACAGAGCGCGGGCACGCCGAACCCCCGCGTCCACTTACCACTCGTCCGGGGCGACTTCCCGTTCCCGGGCGTAACCGCTCATCCGTTCGCGTCAGTCCGGACGGTCCGTCCGGACCGTCGACGGGCCACCCCGCCGAGGCACGATCGCGCCGCCGCCCTCGCCGCTACCGCGAGCGCAGTCCCTCCAGGAGGATGTCGAGGAGACGGGTCGAGGCCGCCGCCTGCTGGGCCGCGTCCGGCAGCGCCGGCGCGCCCGTGGCTATGACGAGCAGGACATCGGACACCGTGACGTCCGCCCGCAGCTCGCCCGCCTCCCGGGCCCGGTCCACCAGCCGGCCCACGACCTCCAGGAGCTCCGCGGCCCCCGCGTCGTCCTGCTCGGCCGCCGGCACCGCGCGCGGCGCGACCACCCGCTGGTCGGCGTGCTCCCCGAAGCCGTTGGCGCCGGCCGCACCCGCCGGGGCGGAGGCCCGCTGCTGCGGCACCCGGGCCTCGTCGTCCGGCGCACCCGCCGGCAGCACCACGTCGTCCACGCCCACCCGCAGCACCTGCGGCGGCAGCAGCCGGCCGGCGCCCGAGGCGACCGACGTACGCAGGAACCGGGACAGCGCCGACCACGGCTCGTCCTCCTGGCCGAGGGCGGTCCGCGCCTGCTCGGTGAGCCGCGCCGTCTCCTCCTCGGCTATCCGCCGGACCAGCACGTCCTTGCTCGGGAAACGGCGGTACACGGTGCCGACACCGACCCGGGCGCGGCGCGCCACGTCCTCCATCGGCGCCCCGTAACCGAGCTCGCCGAACACCTCGCGCGCCGCCCGCAGCACATGCTCCAGATTGCGCTGCGCGTCCACCCGCAGGGGCGCGGACCGCCCGTTCGCCATCGACTGCGCCGTACGGACCTGCCCGTACGAATCCTGAATCTGCATAAGCGTTCCCCCGCTCATGATGTCTCCCCCCGGAGACTCCCCGCCCTGACACGGGGTCCGTCCGCGCCGCGCTCCTTGGTCCACGCGCGGCGATCCGACACCCCGACGAAGTACGAACATAGTTGAGTCCGGGTCAATTCAGAAGGGGCAGTTCCGTACGGTGCGCCCCCCGATCGGAGCAAGGACCCGGACCCTCCCGATTCAGGACCCGCCCCCCACCCGCCACCCCCGCCCTGACCTGCGCACTTCCTCGTGCGACCGGTCAGTTCGCCACCCCGCGCCTCCATACTGCGCCGGTCACACAATTTGCCGGGCCTGTGGACAAACCCCGGACGGCGTTGCGTCATGGGACAGTGACCGAACCTGTGCGCATTCTCGTTGTCGGCGGCGGCTACGTCGGGATGTACACCGCGCTGCGCCTGCAGCGGCAGCTCAAGGCGGAGCTGAGAAGCCACGCGGCCGAGATCACGGTGGTCACCCCCGACCCGTACATGACGTACCAGCCGTTCCTGCCCGAGGCCGCCGCCGGCTCCATCTCCCCGCGCCATGTCGTCGTCCCGCTCCGCCGCGTCCTCGACCGCTGCCGGATCGTCATCGGCGAGGTTCACTCCGTCGACCACGCCAAGCGGACCGCGACCCTCTCCACCCTCGCCACCGAGGAGGAGGGCACCGGCCACGTCCGGCTCGGCTACGACGAACTCGTCATCGCGCCCGGCTCGGTCTCCCGCACCCTCCCGATCCCCGGCCTCGCCGACCACGGCATCGGCTTCAAGACCGTCGAGGAGGCCATCGGCCTGCGCAACCACGTCATCGAACAGATGGACATCGCGTCCTCCACCCGCGACCCCGCCCTCCGCGACGCCGCCCTCACCTTCGTCTTCGTCGGCGGCGGCTACGCGGGCGTGGAGGCCCTCGCCGAACTCGAGGACATGGCCCGCTACACGGCCCGCTACTACCACAACATCAAGCCCGACGACCTGCGCTGGGTCCTCGTCGAGGCCTCCGACCGGATCCTGCCCGAGGTCGGCGAGGAGATGGGCCGCTACGCCATCCGCGAGCTGCGCGCCCGCAACATCGACGTACGGCTCGGCACCCGCCTCGAATCCTGCGAGAACCGCGTCGCCGTCCTCTCCGACGGCACCCGGCTGCCCACCCGTACCGTCGTGTGGACCGCCGGCGTCAAACCCGCGCCGCTCCTCGCCGCCACCGACCTGCCCCGCAACGCACGCGGCCGGCTCGTCTGCACCCCGTACCTCACCGTCGACGGAGTCGAACACGCCTGGGCCGCCGGCGACGCCGCCGCCGTCCCCGACGTCACCGCCGAGGAACCCGGCAAGGAGTGCGCGCCCAACGCCCAGCACGCCGTCCGCCAGACCAAGGTGCTCGCCGAGAACCTCGCCGCCTCCCTGCGCGGACAGCCGCTCAAGGAATACGCGCACGCCTACGCCGGCTCCGTCGCGTCGCTCGGCCTCCACAAGGGCGTCGCCCACGTCTACGGCCGCAAACTCAAGGGCTACCCGGCCTGGTTCATGCACCGCGCCTACCACCTCAGCCGGGTCCCCACCTTCAACCGCAAGGCCCGCGTCCTGGCCGAATGGACCCTGTCCGGCCTGTTCAAACGCGAGATCGTCTCCCTGGGCTCCCTGGAACACCCCCGGGCCGAATTCGAACTCGCCGCCGCCCCGCCACCCGCCCCGAAGGACACGTCACCGGGCGACAGCCCCGGCGAGTCTTCGGCCTGACATCACTGTCAGTGCACTCGTCCACACTGGACGTGTGACCATAGGTGGGCTCACACCTGCACAGAGTGACTCTGCACGGCAACGACACCACGAGGCATACAGATCCGTGAACTTCACCCGTTGGAGCGCCCGTCTCCCCGGTACGCAGCGCCGAGCGGCGGCCCGCGGGACCGAAGGCGCCGTGCCCGCGGCCCGCGGTGAGTACGGGCCCCGGCCGGACCACCCCGCCGACGCCGCCACCGACGCCGACACCGACGGCGCCGCCGCAGACGTCCCCGCAGGCGTGCCCGCCCTGGAGGACTTCACCGTCCGCGAGATCGTCGGCCGTCTCCCCGGCCTGGTCGCCCTCGTGTACGGTCCGGAGCACCGCATCGCGTACGTCAACGACGCGTACGCCGCCGCCTTCGGCCCCCGCCCCGCCGGAGCCACCGTCGCCGCCTCCTGCCCCGAGGCGGAGGAGCTCGGCCTGCTCCCGCTCCTCGACCAGGTCCTGCGCAGCGGCAAGCCCCGCACGGTCAAGTCGCGCCGCACCCAGGACGGCGGCTCCTACACCGTCACCTGCCTGCCCGTGGAGAGCCCGCGCCTGCCCGACGGCGGCGTCCTCGTCCACGCCGCCGACGTCACCGACCACGCCGAGGCCGCCGAGCGGCTCCGCGCCAGCGAGCGCCGCCACCGCGAGACCGCCGTCACCCTCCAGCGCTCCCTGCTCCCGCAGGAGCTGGAGCAGCCCGACGACCTGCGGATCGCCGCCACGTACCAGCCCGGCGGCACCGACGCCGCCGTCGGCGGCGACTGGTACGACGTCATCACCCTCGGCGCCGGCCGCACCGCCCTCGTCATCGGCGACGTCATGGGCCGCGGCGTCCGCGCCGCCGCCGTCATGGGCCAGCTGCGCACCGCCGTCCGCGCCTACGCCCGCCTCGACCTGCCCCCGCACGAGGTGCTCCAGCTGCTCGACGGTCTCGCCGCCGAGATCGACGCCAGCCAGATCGCCACCTGCGTCTACGCCGTCCACGACCCCAACGAGGGCAAGCTCGTCTACGCCTCCGCCGGCCACCTGCCGATCCTCGTCCGGGACGAGGACGGCACCGTCCGCCGCGCCGAGGACCCCACCGGACCCCCGCTCGGCACCGGCGGCTGGCTCCACACCTCCGGCACCATCGCCCTGCCGCCCGGCTCCACCGCCGTCCTCTATACGGACGGCCTCGTCGAGCGGCGCCGCGAGGACATCGACGAGGGCGTCGCCGCCCTGGAGCGCGCCCTGTCCGGCGCCACTGGCACGCCCCAGGTCGTCTGCGACCGCCTGCTGCGCTCCCTCGGCGTCACCGCCGAGCACGACGACGACGTGGCCGTGCTCGTCCTCCAGCACCCCGCCCGCAAGGGACCCGACGCCGAGCTGTTCCACAACGCCGCCCTGGAGCTCCTCGGCGGAGTGGAGGCGGCGCCACGCGCGCGTGCCTTCGCCTCCGGAGTCCTCGCCAGCTGGCGCTTCCCGGTGGAGCTGCGCGACCTCGGCGTCCTCGCCACCAGCGAGCTGGTGGCGAACTCCCTCCAGCACGGCACCCCGCCCATGCGCCTGCGGCTGCGCCGCACCGACCGCCGCCTGATCATCGAGGTGACGGACGGCGACGACCATCTGCCGCGCCGCCGCAGGGCGGAAACGGAGGACGAGGCGGGTCGCGGGATCTCGATCATCGCGACGATCGCCTCGTCCTGGGGGAGCCGCCGCACACCCGGCGGCGGCAAGGCGGTGTGGTGCGAGTTCGCCCTGCCGGACTGATCCGTACGGGTCAGGCGGCGGCGCTCTCCTTCGCCGGCTCGTGCCGGGCCACGATCTTCGACGGCCTGGCGGCGAGCGACGGCTGGTTCTGCGCCGGCGTGAGCCGCCTGCCGAGCCGGACCGCCAGCACGGTGATGCCGAGCGAGAACAGCACGAAGGTGACGATGTACGGGCCGTGCAGCGAGGCCCCCATCGGCCCGCCGACCGCCGGCCCGACGGCCAGCGCCAGCTGCTTCACCAGGGCGAAGGCCGAGTTGTACGTCCCGACCATCGACTCCGGCGCCAGGTCCGCCACCAGCGGCGCCACCGTCGGCGACAGCATCGCCTCACCGAGCCCGAACAGCGCGTACGTGGAGACGAACGCCGCCGTCGCCATCGCCTGACTGCCGTGCCCCAGACCCGCGTACCCGGCGAACAGCCACGCCACGGTCCAGATGAGCCCCACGGCGGCGATGACCCGGGTCCGCTTGCGACGCTCGACGAACTTCAGCACCAGGAACTGGGCGACCACGATCACCGCCGTGTTCGCGGCCAGGGCGATGCCGAGCGTCGACGGGGCGATGCCCGCCGCCTCCGTGCCGTACGCGGCGAGACCCGACTCGAACTGCCCGTAGCAGGCGAAGAACAGCACGAAGCCCAGCACACACAGCTGCACCATCGCCTTGTGCCCGAGCAGCGCCCGCACGGCGCCGCCCTTGCCGGCCGCCGGCCGCGCGCCCTGGAGGGCGGGCGACTGCGGCATGCGCACGGTCAGCACGATCGCGGCGAGGGCCAGGAACATCGCCGCCTCGATCGAGAACAGCAGCAGGAAGCTGTCGGGGCGGCTCTCGTCGACCAGCTGGCCGCCGATCAGACCGCCGACACCGAGGCCCAGGTTCTGCAGGAAGAACTGCATGGCGAACGAGCGGGTACGGGTGGTCTGCGTCGAGCACCACACGATCATCGTCGCGAGCGCCGGCTGCATCACCGCCGTACCGGCACCGAGCAGCGCAGCGGACCCGACGGCCGTGGTCACCGAGGACGCGAGGCCCATGCCGACCGCGCCGAGCGCTGCGAGCAGCGAGGCCACGAGCAGCACGGGAACCGGCCCGCGCCGGTCGACGGCCCGCCCGCTGAAGGGCAGGACGAGCAGTGCGGCCATGGCGAACACGGCCAGGACGACACCCGCCGTGCCCGCGCCCAGATCCCGCACCTGAGCGACGTACACATAGAGGTACGGCACGGTGAAGCCGAGTCCGAACGCGCTCAGCGCGCTGCCTGCCTGAATCCGGCGCATCGCGGCGCCCATCGCCTTGGTCACACTCACCCACTTCGGTCGCGGGTTCAGTCCTGTAGCCCTGAACCCTGAAGACTTCAACACTAAAGTTCGATGCTTAACAATACACATGGAAGGACTTCAACGCCAACGACCACCGTGGGATACTCGGCCGCATGTCCGACACCCCCGTGCCGTCCGGCCCCCAGGCCCCCCAGGAGCCGAGCCTCGACGAGCAGATCGCCGCCTACCAGCGCGAGTTCCGCGACCTCGACCCCCAGGTCGAGAAGGTGGTCTCCGCCCTGGGACGACTGAACCGCCGGATGAACGTGGCGTACGGCCGCCAGGTCGCCGACCTCGGCATCAGCAACGCCGAGTGGGAGGTGCTCAAGACCCTGGTCCTCTCCGGCGCCCCCTATCGCCTCGGCCCGGGTGAGCTGGCCAAGCGCCTCGGCCTCACCCCGGCCGCGATGACCCACCGCATCGACCGCATGGCCGGCGAGGGGCTGGTCACCCGTGACCGCGACGAGAACAACCGGGTCCGCGTGATCGTCGAGCTGACCGACGAGGGCCGCCAGAAGTGGCTGGAGGCCATGCGCATGGCGACCGACTTCGAGGAGGAGCTCCTCCAGGACCTCTCCACGGAGGAGCGCGGTGTCCTCGGCGAGATGCTCATCCGCCTGCTGCGCCGGGTCGAACTGACCCAGCCGGACGCGGGTGGCCGCCTGACGGACCTGGACTGATCCGGACCCCGGAGCCCCGGTCCGGAGGCCCGGCCGCCCGGAGGCCGACGAGGGGGGTCGCCGGGGGCTCGCCAGGGGGGCTTGACACGCCCCTCCGCGATCCGTAGTGTTCTCCGAGTTGTCGCGGAGCCGGAACGGTTCTTCGACAGCCACTCCCGCCGCAGTAGCGGCACTTCAACTCCGCACGATCTCCCTACCGGGACGAATTTCGGCATGCCGAAATTCATTTCGAAAGGCTCGATTATGAGCCGCCGGGGAAATCCGCTAGAGTTTGAGACGTCGGAACGGCCCAACAGCCGCGAAGACAACTCCCGCTGACTGGGAATCAGGCCCGAAAGGATCTGATAGAGTCGGAACGGCCGGAAGGGCCCGGAGCGAAAGCGAAAGGGACCGGAAAGCACCGAGGAAATCGGATCAGAAAGGATCTGATAGAGTCGGAAACGAAGGAAGCGCCCGGAGGAAAGCCCACGAGGGTGAGTACGAAGGAAGCGTCCGCACCTTGAGAACTCAACAGCGTGCCAAAAATCAACG
Organism: Streptomyces sp. NPDC126499; assembly: GCF_040302485.1. Classification (NCBI taxonomy): domain Bacteria; kingdom Bacillati; phylum Actinomycetota; class Actinomycetes; order Kitasatosporales; family Streptomycetaceae; genus Streptomyces; species Streptomyces sp. NPDC126499. The sequence continues at coordinate 355,389 of NZ_JBEOUO010000006.1, forward strand.
CCAGATTAGTTGATACCCCGTCCATCTTCGGATGGTCGAGGTTCCTTTGAAAAAGTCCACCCCACGGGGTGGCACACAGCGAGGACGCTGTGAACGGTACGGACTATTCCTCCGCACCGTTCCGCTCAACGCGAGTGTAGAACCGGATTACCGGTAAACATTCACGGAGAGTTTGATCCTGGCTCAGGACGAACGCTGGCGGCGTGCTTAACACATGCAAGTCGAACGATGAAGCCCTTCGGGGTGGA